>CAYMAF010000223.1:0-4747 GCA_964388365.1 uncultured Gammaproteobacteria bacterium
ATCTGCCCGGCGTCGGCAAGACGACGCTCGCGCACGCGCTCGCGAAGGCGCTCGATCTCGACTTCCAGCGTGTGCAGTTCACGAGCGATCTTCTGCCCGCCGACGTCATCGGCGTCTCGGTCTTCAACCGAGAGACCGGGCGGTTCGAGTTCCACAAAGGGCCGCTGTTCGCGCAGGTCGTGCTGGCCGACGAGATCAACCGCGCGACGCCGAAGGCTCAGAGCGCGCTGCTCGAGGCGATGGAGGAGCGGCAAGTCACGGCCGACGGCACGACGTACGCGCTGCCGGAGCCGTTCTTCGTGATCGGCACGCGCAATCCGTCCCACCAGATCGGAACCTATCCGCTGCCCGAGTCGCAGCTCGACCGCTTCTTGATGCAGATCGAGCTCGGCTATCCGGGCCCCGAAGCCGAGCGGCAGCTGCTCGCCGGCGACGAGCGCCGCACGCTCGTCGAGCAGCTCGAGCCGGTCCTGTCGGTCGATGCGCTGCTCAGAATCCAGGAGCAGGTACCGAAGGTGCATCTCGCCGAGCCGATCCTCGACTACGTCCAGGCGCTTCTCGAGCATACGCGCTCGTCCGGCGCGTTCGTCGCGGGCCTTTCGCCGCGCGCCGGTATCGCGCTCGTCCGCGCCGCGCAGGCGTGGGCGCTGATGCATGGTCATGTCGGCGTGCATCCCGAGGACGTGCAAGCGGTCTTCCCGAGCGTCGCGGCGCATCGGCTCGTGCCCGCGTCCAGCCTGCCGCCCGACTCCCGTGGCGAACCCGGCGCTGCCGTCCTCGAAGCGGTTCGGCTTCCGTAGACCGAACGCGGCCCCGAGATCGGGACCGGCCCTCGCTTACGCGGCGCTGGGTTCCGCCCCGGTGCTCGCGATCCTGAACCGCGCCGCGGCGTGGCTTCTGCGGCGGCGCCGTCCGTCGGACCCGAGCACGCTCGTGCTCGGGCGCCGGCGCATCTATATCCTGCCGACCCGCTACGGCATCGCGTTCGGCGCCGTGCTGCTCGCGATGCTCGTCGGCTCGATCAACTACAGCGCGAGCCTCGGCTATGCGTTGACCTTTCTGCTCACGGGCCTCGGCGTCGCGATGCTGCACCAGTGCCACGCGAACCTGCTCGGGCTCGCCGTCGAGTTCGCCGGCGCGCCGCCGGCGTTCGCGGGCGGCCGCGCGACCTTCCGCCTGCGGCTCTCCCATCCGGGCCGCGGGCCCCGCTACGAGATCGTGCTCGGCGCCGAGGGGCGCGAGTTCGGCCCTGTCGACGTGCCGGCCGGGCAGCCCGTCGTCGCCGCGTTCGACGTGCCCGCGGCGCGGCGCGGGCGGCTCACGGCGCCGCGCTTCTCGATCGCGACGCGGCATCCCGGCGCGCTGTTTCGCGCGTGGACTGTCGCGCGGATGGAGATCTCCTGCATCGTCTATCCCGAGCCCGCGCCGCGCGGCGCGGTGCCGATACCGGCGATGCACGAGGAGCACGGACACGGCACCACCGGTTCGGGCGATTCGGACTTCGCGGGGCTGCGGAACGCCGTGCCGGGCGACCCGCCGCGCCGCATCGCGTGGAAAGCGTTCGCTCGTACCGACGATCTCCTGCTCAAGGAATTCTCCGGCGGCACACACCCGATCGACCTCTTCGACTACGACGCCGTGCCCGGCGACGATCCCGAGCGGCGCCTGTCGATCCTCGCGCGCTGGTGCATCGACGCGGCCGCCGAAGGGCGGAGCTTCGGGCTGAAGCTGCCCTGCGAGACGGTACCCGTCGGCAGCGGCGACGCGCACCTGCACCGCTGCCTCGAGGCGCTCGCGCTGTTCCCGGCGCCATCGTCAAGTGAGAACCGATGAGCGCGGCGTCCGCATCGACTCGCGCACGCGTGCTGTGGTCCGCCGCCGTCGTCGTCGCGGCGAGCTTGCCGCATTGGCCGCTGCTGCCCGCGTGGCTGCCGATCACGCTGTGCGCAGCCGTCGCGTGGCGGCTCGCCGCGGATCGAGTCGGCTGGCGGCCGCCGGGACGGCCGTTACGCATCGCGCTCGCGGCCGCCGCGCTCTGCGGCGTGCTCGCGGAGTTTCGCACAATCAACGGCGTCATCGCCGGCAGCGCGCTGCTCGTCGTGATGGTCGCGCTCAAGCTCGTCGAGACCCGGACACGACGCGACGAGCTCGTGCTGATGATCATCAGCTACTTCCTCGTGTTCGCGAGCCTGCTCGAGCATCAGAGCCCGCTCGTCGGTGCGTATCTCGTGCTCTTCGTGCTCGTCACGACCGCGGGCCTCGTGCAGCTCGCGCGCGGCGGTCCGCTGTTGCCGTCGGCGCGCACGCTCGGCATCGCCGCCGGTCTGCTGCTCAAGGCGATACCGGTCATGGTCGCGCTGTTCGTGCTGTTTCCCCGCCTGCCGGGACCGCTATGGGCGTTACCGACCGCGCCCGGGAGCGGCGCGAGCGGACTCTCCGACTCGATGACCCCGGGCGACATCAGCCAGCTCGTCCTTTCGGACGAGATCGCGTTCCGCGTCGAGTTCGAAGGCGGCGCGCCGTCGCTCGGCGAGCTTTACTGGCGAGGCCCGGTGCTCGCAGAGTTCGACGGACGGACATGGACGCGCTCGTTCGCGCGCCGGCTCACGGAGCCGCCGCGCGTCGAGTACCTCGGCGAGCCGGTCGAGTATCGCGTGCTGCTCGAGCCCGGCACGCCGGGCTGGACGTTCGCGCTCGACCTGCCGCGGACGTGGAGCGAGTCCGGCCGGCTTGCGATGACGTCGGATTATCAGCTCGTCGCACGGTCGCGCCGCGACTTCGGCCGGCGGCTCGACTACCGAGCCACGTCGCATACGCGCTACCGCACGCTCGAATCACCGGGCCTACACGAGCGGCGGATCCTGACGCACGTGCCGGACGGCTCGGCCCCGCGCACGGCCGCTCTCGTGGCCGACTGGCAGGCGCAGGGCCTTCACGGCGAGGCGCTGATTCGGCACGCGCTCGACTATTTTCGGCAGGAGCCGTTCCGGTATACGTTGCGGCCGGCCCGCCTCGGCGCACGGCCGGTCGACGAGTTCCTGTTCGAGACCCGCGAAGGCTTCTGCGAGCATTATGCGTCCGCGCTCGCGATCATGCTGCGCGCGGCCGGGCTCCCGGCGCGCGTCGTGACCGGCTATCACGGCGGCGAGCTGAACGAGTTCGGCCGCTATTACGTCGTACGGCAATCCGACGCGCACGCGTGGACGGAAGTCTGGCTCGAAGGCCGCGGCTGGCTGCGCGTCGATCCGACCGCCGCGATCGCACCCGAGCGCATCGAGCGGGGCGCGGCCTCGAGCCTCGCCGGCGTCGGCTCGGCGCTCGGCCGCGCGGGCTGGGTCCGCACGATCCGGCATATCTGGGACACGTTCGACACGCGTTGGTACGAGCTCGTGATCGGCTACGGCCAAACGACGCAACAGATGCTCCTCGAGCGGCTCGGACTCGTCTCGCCGAGCGCAGCGCGGCTGCTCGGCGCCGCGGCCTTGAGCGTGACGCTGATTCTCGCGTCGCTGACGCTCGGTCACGCGCTCCTCGCACGCAGGCGTCCCCGACGCGATCCGGCAGCACGTGCGTTCGACCGCTTCGTCCGGCGTCTCGGCCGACACGGCATCCGGCCGCCGGCGCCGAGCGAGACGCCGAGCGCCTATGCCGAGCGCGTCGCGCTCGCGCTGCCGGATTCGGCTTCCGCGGCTCGCGCGATCGCCGCCGCGTATCTCGCGGCCCGCTATGAGCCCGACCGCAGCGGCGACGCGCTCCGATCCCTCGAGGCGCTCGTGCGCGGCTTCGACCCGCGGGCGCCGAGCGTGCAGACGCGCGCCGCGGACGCTTGAGCACCGCGCCCGCGGCGCGGCGCATGCGGCGACGAGAATCCTTCGAGCCGAGCGTCGCGGCAGAGCCGCGCGATGCGGCGAGCGCGTCTACGCAGCGACCGCGCGATGCTCGCGCGTCTCGAGAAACTCGATCTCCGGCCAGCGCTCGCGCGTCAGGCTCAGGCTCACCGTCGACGGCGCGAGATAGACGAGCTCGCCGGCATGATCCTCGGCGAGATTCGCCGCGAGACGCTTCTTGAATTCCGCGAGCTTCACCGGATCGGACGAGCGCACCCATCGCGCGGTCACGACGTTCACGCCTTCGAACGCGCAATCGACGCGGTACTCGTCGCGGAGCCTGAACGCCGCGACGTCGAACTGGAGCGGACCGACGGCCCCGAGGATCAGCTCGTTGCTCGTCAGCGGCCTGAAGAGCTGCGTCGCGCCTTCCTCGCAGAGCTGAGCGAGCCCCTTCTGCAGCGCCTTCAGCTTCAACGGATCCTTCAGCACCGCGCGCCGGAACAGCTCCGGCGCGAAATTCGGGATCCCGGTGAACACGAGCCGCTCGCCCTCGGTGAAGCTGTCGCCGATATTGATCGTGCCGTGATTGTGCAGCCCGATGATATCGCCCGCGAACGCCTCCTCGACGTGCTGCCGATCCGCGGCCATGAACGTGATCGCGTCCGCGACCCGAATGTCGCGGCCGAGACGCACGTGATGCAGCTTCATGCCGGGACGGTACGCGCCCGAGCAGATGCGCATGAACGCGATCCGATCGCGGTGCGCCGGATCCATGTTCGCCTGGATCTTGAACACGAAGCCCGAGAGTGCGGACTCGCTCGGCTCGACTCGCCGCGCCTCGGTGTCGCGCGGCAGCGGCCCCGGCGCGTGCTCGACGAACGCATCGAGCAGCTCCTTGACGCCGACGTTGTGGATCG
>CAYMAF010000224.1:0-4737 GCA_964388365.1 uncultured Gammaproteobacteria bacterium
TCGCCGACAGCTCCTCGAGCGCAGACGCGTGCAGCCGCTTCTCCTGCCGGCGCACCGCGCTCGTCCGCAGCACATCCATGCCGACGTACATCAACGCGTCGCGCACGACGCGATCGGAGAAGCTGTCGTTCGCATTGCTGCCGTAGACCACCGACGCGACGATCGTCGCGATGCCAAGCCCGGTGCGCCAGCGCGCGGACTTCGTCAGCTCGCGGAGCGCGAGCGCTTCCTCGCGCGCGTATTGCCGCCAGCCGTGATAGGGCTCCTCGGCCTTGCTCGAGAAGCCGACGTAATGCTGGTTCAGCGTCTCGACGAACAGGCGCTCGCGCTGGCGGACCCGCTGCGTCCGGTCGAACATCGGATCGCCGGCGGCCGGCAAGCGTTTCAGCGTATACGTGCCGTTGCGCTGCGGCTCGACGTAGCCCGCGAACGCCTCGGGGCTCAGCTCCTCGGCATAGCGCAGCGCGGCGACAGTGCGGATCTGCGATCGGTCTCGGTCCGACAGCTTCGCCTGGGCGGCCGCGAGATCGTTCGCGATCATGTTGAAAAGATCCTGATACGGATCGAGCCCCGGGTAGCGCTGACGGTTGTAGACGCCGGCCGGAGTCTCGAGCTCGTAGCGATCGTCGATCCAGACCCTTCCCGTCGCGTCGACGGCCTTCGCTCGCACGCGGACGATATCGCCGTCGGAGTGCAGGATCTCGGCCGTGACGTTGAGGTCCGCGGCGTTCGAGACGCCCGGCATGACCCAGACGCCGCCCCAGTGCCCGCTTTGCTGCAGCGTGCGCTGCAGCTGGACGGCCATATACATCGACTCGAGCCGACGGATATGCACGAACGTGCCCTCGCGGATCAGCTCCTCGAGGACATCCTTCGGGATTTCTCCCTCGGGCACGCCGGGATCGAACACGACGATGCCGACGTCGAGCAAGTCTTCCTCGGCGACGGTCCGGGTCGGCTCCACGAGGTCGACCGAATGAGCGATCATGACCTCGGTGCTCGTGCACCCGGCCAGCCAGCACAAGGCCGCGACCGACAAGATCCTCAGTTGTCGCATGGACTGCTCCCGCCGCTCGAGCGGCCGGACTGCAAGCCGACCGCTACTGCCTCGCTATGATCTTCTTGTACTCGTTGTACTCGTCCCAAAGCGCGGCGCGCAAGAAGGGATCTTCCTCCTTGGTAGCCGCCTCGCAGAGCTGACGCGCGACCTTGTCGGCGTCCTCGCAGCCTTGGACCGTCGGCGCCGCGTCTTCCGGCGGCGCGGTGCGCGCGACGGCCGGACCGCTGCCCTCGCCGCGCTCGACGCTCGAGCCGGTCGACCCGCCCGGCTCGGCCGAGCCGGACTGCGCGCCGCCCTGATCGCCGCCGGGGCCTCCGGTGCGGCCGGCCTCGGCGAAGACCTCGTCGGCCGCGGAGCCGACGCCGGTGCGCGCCATCGCCTCGCGCTCCGCTTCCATGACCTGATCGAAGTCGCCAAGCGAGCGCTCGAACTCGTCCTCGGCCGCGCGGCCCGCCGACGCGCCGTCGGCCCCTTCGGGCCAGCCGCCGGCGCCGCTTTCGCCGGTGCCGGCCATGCGGCCGCCTTGCTCATCGGTGCCGGACGCGCCGCCTTGACCCGCGTCGCGCTGGCCCTGCCGATCTCCGGCCGAGCCGCTGCCGCCGAGCCCGTCGCCCTCGGGGCCGCGAAGACCGTCCTGCCCGGCCGTGCCGGCGGTACGGCCGTCGCGGCCGCGCTCGGCGCCCGCGGCACCGTCGCCCTGGCGGCCCGCGCCGTCTGGGCCGGACTCGGTCCCCGCGGTGCGGCTATCGCCGTCGGCGCCCGAACGGCCGCTCTGCGTGCCCGTCTCGCCGCCCTGACGGCCTTGATCGCCTCGAGTCCCGGCCGTCTGAGAGCCCCGCTCCGCGCCGGACCCGGTCTGCCCCGGCGGCGTCGGCATGCCCGACGACGGGGACGGCATCCCGGCGCTCGGCGACGGCATGCCCGACGACGGTGAAGGCGCGCCCGACGACGGCGAAGGCATCCCGGACGACGGTGACGGCATCCCGGACGACGGTGACGGCATTCCGCCGCTCGGCGAAGGCATCCCGGCGCTCGGGGAGCCGCCCTGCGGCCCGGACATCGATTGCTGGCTTGCGCACGCGGCGAGACCGGCCGCGCTGCCGGCGACGAGAATCAGCTGGATCAGCTTGCTACGCATAGCGCACCTCGGGCGGTATCGAGAGGCCAAGCAACCTTCATTAGTGACCCTGTGCCTCCCGGAAGTTCAGCCGATGCACGGGCTGGACGGAACGCGGCGGAACATCCGCACGAGCGTTGCGAGCCGCGGCCGCACGGCGCGAACCGCGCGAGGCGTTGACTTCAATCCGCCGCATTCCGCAGGCTGTCGGCTCTCCCGCAGCTCTGATGGAAAGCAGCAAGGTACGTCATGAGAACCATACCACCGATCTACAACGTGCTTCTATCGCTGTTGCCGGCCGCCGCGCTCGCGCAGGCGCCCGGCGAAGGCTTGCCCCGAACGCCGGCGCCGGAGGACGCAGAAGTTTACATATTGAGCCCCGAGGACGGCGCCGAGGTGAGCTCGCCGTTCACCGTCCGATTCGGCTTGCGCGGCATGGGCGTCGCGCCGGCCGGTGTCCAGTTCGCGAATACCGGGCATCACCATCTGCTGATCGACGTCGACGAGCTGCCGCCCGAGTCGCAGCCGCTGCCGACGACCGATCAGATCCGCCACTTCGGCCTCGGACAGACGGAGACCGAGCTCGACTTGCCGCCGGGCGAGCACACGCTGCAGCTCGTGCTCGGCGATCACCTGCATATCCCGCACGACCCGCCCGTGATCTCGGAGAAGATCACGATCACCGTCACCGAGTGACGGAAGCGGAGCCGGAACGCCGTCGCGCGCGCAGGTCGCGAAGCATCGCGCGCGCGGCGTTATGGCCCGGCGCGCCGCTGACGCCGCCGCCCGGATGCGCGCCCGAGCCGCAGAGATAAACGCCGGGCACGGGCGTGCGGTATTGTGAGATACCCCACGCGGGCCGCGTCCAATACAGCTGATCGAGCGTCAGCGCGCCGTGGAAGATGTCGCCGCCAACCAGGCCGAAGCGCGTCTCGAGCTCCTCCGGCGTATACGCCTGCGCCGCGATGATCGAGCGGCGAAAGTTCGGCGCGTAGCGGTCGACGGTATCGATCACTCGGTCGAGCGCGGCCTGCTTCGTATCGGCCCAGCTCGCGCCGTCCGGCAGATGCCGACGGAAGTGCTGGCAAAACAGGCTCGCGACGTGACACCCCTTCGGCGCGAGCGACGAGTCGACCGTCGACGGGATCAGCAGCTCGACGACCGGCTCGGCCGACAAGCCGTCGCGCCGCGCGTCGACGTACGCGGCGTCGAGATAGCCGAGGCCGGGTGTGATCAGGATGCCCGCGGCATGGTGCTCGGCCGGAGCGCGCCCCGGACGACACGTGAAATCCGGGAGCTCCGACAGCGCGACGTTCGCGCGAAAGCTCGCCGACTCGCTCCGCCAGCGGCGTATCCGCTCGCGCAGCTCGTCGGGCAGCGGGTGCGACGCGAGCAGCCTCTCGAACAAGAGCCGCGGGTGAATCGACGCCGCGACCGCGCGCGCATGCACGGTGCCGGCCGGTGTCTCGAGCTCGACGCCGTCCGCCGCCGCATGGATCCGCGAGACCTCGCTGTCGCAGCGGATCTCGACGCCGCGCGCCGCGGCCGCGGCCGCGAGCGCGTTCGAGATCGCGCCCATGCCGCCGAGCGCGTGCCCCCACGCGCCTTCGAGGCCGTTGACCTCGCCGAGCGCATGATGCAGCAGCAAGTAACCGGATCCCGGGTGATACGGGCTCGCGAAATGACCGACGATCGCGTCGAAGCCGAGCCCGCCCTTCAGCGCGTCGAGCTCGAAGCGCCGGTCGAGCCAGTCGCCGGCGCTGCCCGCGAGCAGATCCCATAGCGTCGCGAAGCCCCTCGTGCCGAGCGCGCTCAGCCGCGGCACGCGCGCCGCGGCCCGCAACCATTCGCGGGGACCCGCGGTCGGATCGACCGGTGCCTCGAGCATCAGCGTGCGGAACAGCTTCGTGACGCGGGAAAGCTCCGCGCCGAAGCGCGGCCACCGCTCTGCATCGCGCGGCGAATGCTCGGCGATCGCCGCCTGCATCCTGGCCGTGTCGCGGTGCATCGCAAGACCCGGCCCGTCGAGCGCCGGCACGAAATTCGCGAGCGGCCGGGGCACGATCGTGAGCCCGTGCGCCTCGAGCGCGAGATCGTCGATGACCCGCCGCTGCAGCAGGCTGACCGTATAGCTCGCCATCGAGTTGCGGAAGCCGGGATGGAACTCCTCGGTCACGGCGGCACCGCCGACGCGCGAATGACGCTCGAGCACGACGACACGAAGCCCCGCCCCGGCGAGATACGCCGCGCAGACGAGGCCGTTGTGACCGCCGCCGACGATCGCGGCGTCGTATCGCATGCGGAGGGGGGCATTCATCGGCAGCTCCGGCCGAAATCCGGCAGCACGGACGGAGTGTACAATACGCTTCGGATTCGCCGACGCCGGCGCCCGCGAGCCGGCGGGCGAGCGCGAGCGGCCTCATCGGCGCGGGCGACGAAGGGACAGCCATGAGCATCGGTGATTCGGATCTGGGACGCGCGGCCGCGGCCGGTATCCGCGAGGACTTCGTCGACGCCGTCGGCAATACGCCGCTGATCAAGCTGCGCAAGGCGTCCGAGC
>CAYMAF010000225.1:0-4698 GCA_964388365.1 uncultured Gammaproteobacteria bacterium
CTCCAGGCGCCAGGCGGACAGTTGAGTCACGGACCGCCTCGCTGCCTTCATGACGCACGCACGCTTCGAGGTAGCGCTGGAACTCGTTCAGCTGGTCCCGAACGGACAGTTCCAGCCGCGTGTGGGCGGCATTGACGGCGCGTAGGAGCTGTTCCGCGTGGGCGCTGGGACGTTCGAGCTTTGCGTCGATACTTGCCAGATGCCGCGCGGCCGCAGACAACACATCTGGTGCGTGAGACGGCGTTGTTCGGAGGTCGGAATGAGCCGAGCGTGACAGGGTTTTCAGTGTGGCTTCCACCCGTGTCAGCACGTGTACGGCAATGGCCGTGCTGGCCGTCAGAGTGACGAGGGTGGCGACCAGCAGACCGGTCATATCGCCGATCCACCAGCAGATCGCGGATCCGGTCCACACCAAGCCGGTACCTACCACGACGGCGATTCGACGTCGGCCGAGACGAGAACGTATTGACATAGTGCTCCTTCTGGCGCTGAGTTGCGCTACGGAAACATCCAGGGCTGCAATGGCACGTCGGGATTCGCAACTACTACCGAATCGCATTGGTAGAGAGCCCGCACTTCCCGAACGCGGTCGCGTACGTAGTCCCCGTAGGACGACGCTGCCCCGGTGCGGTGCCACTCGTCGGGATTCATCAGCGTTTCGTAGACGAAGCGGCGCTCCGACAGATACCAGGGAGCCGTGCCGTCAGTGAGAAAGACCGGCCGGAAGCTGAAGTGCGTACCCTGAATGGTCGCCACCTGTTCGACGAGCTGGCGCAACTGGTCATCTGTATGCTCGAGCGCGACGACGACAATCCGTCGCGTACGCGCGATACTCTTGGGGGGAAGTGATGTTCCGGACACCAGGTGCGCAAGGACGTCGGTGCGTGCGGGCAGTGATAGAGGGCGGACGCAAGAGGGCTCGTGATGCCTCAGGTGGGCGTGCTGCGCGAGCAGGTCCGCGAATCGGGCGGCCCCGTCGAAGGGGCCGAGCTGCGCCGCCACGGCAGCGGCAATTCGGGCCTCATTCGGCCGAATCATCGCGGCGACTGCCCGTTCGAAGTCGGGGCCGTCGAGCGATGGGGCCCAGAATGCCCTTCCGCACAGGGCGGCGAACTCGGCCCGTCGTGATTGGTCGTCGAGGCTGTTGCTGTCGCGGGGAATGAACACGGCAGGGATACTGGAACCGACAACCTCGTGGAATGAGTTGTATCCGGCTGTCGATATGACTCCATCGAAGGCGCGGAGGTACAGCGCCATCGGAAAGGCCTCGACCAGCCGAACACCTGGTATCCGGGGAAGCCTGGTGAAGTGCAGGACATGACGTGGAGCGATGTACAGGGCCCCCGGCCCCACGTACGCGCCGAGGACGTCGCGGGTCCGGCTGATCAGGGCTGCCAGCCTCTCTGGGTCGGAGTGCGTCAGCTGTATGAGGTAGGCCTTCGCGTCGGGTGGAACGTCGAGTGCCTGCCTGGCGCTGCGACGATCGAGCATGTCGTCTGGCCGCACGAGAACAACAGGAGGGACCGATTGGACTTTCGTGCGGTGAATGGGCGTGAGACCGGCGTCGATTGGCGCCGCGATATCGGTTGGCTCGACAATGGAGTCGAAGAGCGCGCTTGCCGCAAGCGAGTGCTCGTTCCTTTGTGAGCGCCAGAGACCACGACGGCTCCAGATGAAGTCCACGCCAGTCACAGCGGCACGTACCTGTGCCAACACCGGCGGAGGACCGACGTGATCGATCACGACGACCCGCACCTGCAGGCGTCGAATCATTCCGAGAAGTCGGACCGCAAGGAGCTCATGCCAGCGTTCTCGTTTGAGTGCGAGCCTCCGATACGATGGAAAGTACTCTGCCGGGATGCCGAAGCGACGCAGTACTGGATATCCCTCCGAAAGCGTCAGGAAGACCGGTACAAACCGCCGTCCGGCTTCACGGGCGACAGCGAGCAGGCGCGTGATGTGGCCGAGCCCGTGTCCGTTGTCGGTATAGAAGAGCACCGTTGGAGGGGACGGGTGACGGGGCGCCGGTGTGCGCGAGGGCGGTACAGCGACAGACGGCTTCCGAGGCGGCCCGATGAGGTGAAGCAGCCGCTGTTGATGAACCGAGGCGCTGAACCGATCGCGTGCGATCTGCACGCCTTCGTGCGAGTGTGCCTGCAGAAGACGGCGGTCTTCCCTGAGGCGTGCGTACACGGCGCGCACGGAGCTCACACTGTCATCGACATACAGGAGCCCGTCTCCAAACGTGGCGCTCAGGTAGCGTGGTACGACACAAGGGGCTCCGGACGCCATCGCTTCCAGAACGTTTCTACCGAAGGCCTCGATCAATCGCGGGTGGTGAAGATAGGTGAAGATGTCAATGCCCGCCAGGAACTGGGGCACCGGCACTTCATCGAAGTCGTACACACGCCACTGTGGCATTCGCGGCAGAACTGAGCGCAGCGTCTTAACACCGCCCATCACGTGTACGTCGAATGACCCGGTGTCCGGGTAAGCGGCGGCGATGATGGCCGGATCGGTGGGCCACTTGGAGACGTGATCGCGGCTGTGCCGGCCGATCACGAGTCGAGGGCGGTCGAAGGAGCGCGGTACGCGCCACCGGTCGACATCGATGACGTTGGGCCAGTCCCACGACACCAGGGGGAAGTCCGGCACGGCAGCCATAAGCGCCGCACGAACGACAGGCGACAGGGCCGTCCAGATCCAGTCCCCACCGAAGGCGTTCGAAACCGTTTCGACCAGCCGAACGGGATCGTAGGCCATCCTGGAAAGGGCCCCGTGAGTGGCAAAAGCATTGATCACGAAGACCCGGTGTTCGGCGCGTATCCGTGGGAGGACATGGGGAGGACGTTGGAAGAGTCCCGGTCCCCTTGCAAGCAGCAGCCTGGTTTCCAGTTCCTCGCCGGGGGCCGCCAGGCTGGCCAGCTTTTCGTCCAGCAGCTCCTGGATGGAGCGGTCAATTGGCTGGCTGATGTTGAGGTCGGCGTAGACTGGATAAATGGCAGTGCTATATCCACGCACGCCGTGCGCCCGAACCTCTTCCGCAATCGACTTGTTGCCTCCGCCCTGCAATCGCGGGTCGGTGACGATGACGACATCGAAATAGCGGCTCATGTGCTGAACGAAAGAAGCGGCACGGTGTGAGGACAGACGAGCAGTCCTGTGCCGTGTGGCTGTGCCGGCCGCTATGTAGCCGACAACACGAGTCTCACCCTCGTGCTCCGTCTAGGCCCGCTGTCGAACTCGAGGGAGCCTCCTGACGACTCGACGAGCGCGGCGACTGTCGAAAGGCCGAGACCCAGTCCCCCGGGGCGCGTCGAGAACTCAGGGGCGAAGGCCCGGCGTCGTGTGTCCGGATCCATGCCGCGGCCGTCGTCCGACACCTCGAGCTGGACGGTGTCGGAACGGACTGGTGCCTGGGGCGCGTCGGTCGAAGCCCGCAGCGGCGGGGTGCGAAGACGTCCCCCTTCGGGCATGGCGTCGGCGCCGTTCAGGATGAGGTTGAGCAGAAGCCGTTCGAGCGACAGCTGATCCATCGCGACGGGCACAGGAGGTGTCCCGACGTCAGTCTCCATTTCGATCGATGGGGCAAGGACGGCGCGAACCATGGAACCCCACGTCAAAGGACTGTACCGCAGGGGTCCGCGTGAGCATACTCGGATAGGGAATGTGAATGCAACATGGTTCGCACGAGATCCTGAGCGACGAAACCGGCGATCTTGATCGCGTGGACGACTGGTCGGATCTCTTCAGGTCGTTGTCGGCACGCAGCAGAACCCTGTTTTCGAGAATGACGTTCAGCAGCTTGTTGAGGTCATGCAGTGCGCTCCATCGCGAACCGATGAGATGCATCAGCTGTCGAAGGCAACTGGGAGAGCATCCGTCAGGCGTGGGCCGGACGCGCGGCGCGAAGGCAGCAGGAGGGTGTTCTACATGACCCAGGGACGGCTGCAGCGCCGTCTGCTCGGGGCATTCGACGCTCTTCGACCTGCTGCGATAGAGACACAGTGTTGTAGCGGAGGGTTCGTCAGCCTCCGAATTCTTCAATGACGAAGGCCCACGGCCACGTCCATCGAATCCGACTCCTGTAGAGCAGGACCATCTCGGCATCCGGAAACATTGCCCGCAGGCGCTGTTCGTCGAAGTGCTGCAGGTGGTAGCGCGGCAGGGGCTTCGGCTCGTCGAACGGGACGCTCATCACGAGGCGCCTCTTCGTGATCCGACGCAGCTCAGGCAGGGCGGCAGCGAGGCTGGCGGTGTCGAGGTGCTCCAGCACTTCCATGCAGAACACCACGTCGAATGACCTGTCGGGAAAGGACGTCTCCGTGATGCTCATGATGCGATAATCCAGTTCAGGCGTCAGCTGGAGGAACCGGGAGTACTGGGCCTTGTCGATGCCCGTGACGGCATCGAAGCGTCCCGAGAGCGTGAGGTAGTTGAGGAAGGGACCTGGGCCCACGCCGACGTCCAGCACGGTACGACAGTCGTCAGGGATCAGACTGAGAGCGAACTCCAGCCTTTGCCAGTCGTGATTCCGGTAGAGCCCCTTCCCCGCACGCCGGCCGAACGTCTGCTCGTAGTGGGCCTCGTACTGCTGTCGAATCCTCTGGAGCAGCGGATCTCTCAGCTCCGGCAGGTAGCGTTTTCGCATGTCCTCACCCGGGACGAAAGAGTGCCACAATAGCCCACCCGGAGCCG
>CAYMAF010000226.1:0-4691 GCA_964388365.1 uncultured Gammaproteobacteria bacterium
CTTCGAGGCCGGCCGCGCAAACCGCGCCGCCGACCGTTCTGTTCGCGAGATCGAAGCCGCCGACGAGCTCCTTGCCTTCGTCGCTCAGGATCTCGGCGAGCTCGGCGAGCGATATGCCGGGTTGGACGGTGACGGTATCGCGCTCGATCCGCAGCACGCGGTTCATCTCGGCGAGATCGACGAGAGTGCCGCCGTTCGTCGTCGTGCAGCGCGTCGTCGAGCTGCCGGAGCCGACCGGACGGACCGGCGACGGATAGCGCTTCGCGTCGGCGAGCACCTGCGCGATCTCGCTCGGAGACGTCGGACGGACGACGGAGGACGGCCCGACGGCGGCCGTGAACGGATTCGATCGCTTGCGCGCAACGGCGGTGCTCATCCCCGCTTCGCCCCCCCTGGACCGCAGGTCGGCCGGCCGCTATGCGCGTCGCACGGCCGAGCGCCGAGAGCGGCGCCCGTTGCGCATGCCGGCAACCCCGCTGTCATAGGATAGATCCCTTAGACCGGAAGCTTTGTGCCCCTGGCTTTCGCCAGGTTTACCTTTGTCAGCGCCGCGGACTATCGCTCCAAAGCGGCGGATCTGCAAGCGATTGGCGCCCAGTTCGGGCCGCGGCCCGAGCCTTCAGAGGTGCTCGTCGAGGAAATCGTAGATCTTGCGGCGGACGAAGTTCAGCCCGAGCGGGGTCAGCGAGTAGAAGCCGCTGCGGTGGCGGGAGAGCAGCGTCAGGCGTTTCGGCCGGCCGGTCGCGTTCCACAGCGCTTCCCGGGAGCTTCGCGGCATGCAGTCGTCGAACGCGGCGTCGATCATGAAGATGCTTCGCGGATCGTAGCGTCCCGCATAGCCGATCGGATCGGCCGGCTCGAACAGCTCCTTGAAGAAGTCGTGGTACCTTTCGAGCGACCACCCGTGCTCGGTCAGCACGTGCTCGCGAACCTCGCCAGCGCGGTTGCCGCAAACGGTGAAGATCTCGGCGAAATCGGCCGCCGCCATCATCAGCACCCCGGCCGAGACCCTCGGGTCGTTGCCCATCACCGTCGCCGTGACGAGCGCGCTCATGCTGAACCCGACCATCGCGATACGCGACTCGTCGATACCCGGCTGCGTCTCCGCCCAGTCGAGCAGCAGCCGCAAGTCGACGACCGCGGAACGGTAACGCTCCGCGCTCGCCTTCGCCATCTCGACGAACTCGTCCTCCGTCGACGTCGAGCTCAAGCCGCTCCACGGGAACAGCGGATACGTGCCGAGCACCCAGATGATGTTCGCGTCGCCGCGGGAGCGCCGCGCATAGCCGCGGGATATCCGGCTCGGCGGATAGCTGCTCGTGCCCCAGATCGGCAGGACGATGACGAGCTTCTTCGCGCCCGGCAAACGGCTGCGGTAGTACACCGCCTCGACGATGCCGTCCGGGCCGCCGTGCGTCCCGCTCGAGCGAAACCTCAAATTCACGACGTCGTGAAAGCGGGTCCTATCGATCGGCTCGGAGATCTCGATGTCGATCGGGCCTTCGGCTTCGAACAGCGGGTGCGCGTCGAGCGGCGGCACATAGCGATAGTCGCCGATCGGCCCCGGTCCGCGTTGTAAATGCGCTACACAGCCGCTCGACGCTACGAGCAGCACGAGCAGAACCAATCGTTGAGCGTATGCAAACAAACCGGCATGTACCGAGCGTTGCCCGGGCCTCGACGATTTCGGAAGCCGTTGGGGTCGAAATGCGCGAGATTCTACCGAGGACGACCGGTGGCGGGAACCTCGTCGCGTCGCTACGACAGATTAGCAGGGCTACTCGTAACGCAGCGCCTCGATCGGGTTCAGCCGCGCTGCGCGCCGCGCGGGCCAGATTCCGAAGAACAACCCGACGCCGACGCTGAATGCAAATGCGAGGCCGACCGACTCCGGCGAGACGAACACTTCCCAGCCCGCGAAGCGAGACATCAGCGAGGCCGCTCCCGCGCCCAGCGCGATTCCGAGCACGCCGCCGAGCAGGCAGAGCGTGACCGATTCGACGAGAAACTGCAGCATGATGCTGCCGCGCGTCGCGCCGAGCGCCATGCGAATCCCGATCTCGCGCGTGCGCTCGGTGACGCTGACGAGCATGATGTTCATGATCCCGATGCCGCCGACGATCAGGCTGACGCCGGCGATGCTCGCGAGCAGTATCGTGAACGTGTGCTGGGCTTCCTGCTGAGTCTCGAGAAAGTCCCTGCGATCGACGATCGCGAAGTCGTTCGGATCGCCCGGCTTCAAGCGATGCTCCCTGCGCAGCACTCGCTCGATGTCGACCATCGCGCGCTCGAGCGCGACGCCGTCGATGACGCGCACGCTGATGTTCTCGACCTCCTTGCGCCCGAAGACGCGTTGCTCCGCGGTCATCAGCGGAATGAACGCGGTCGCGTCCGGGCCGCGGTTGCCGAAGCCGCCGCCGCCCTGGCTTTTCAGGATGCCGACGACCTCGAACGGCTGGTTGTTCAACGCGATCGTGCCGCCGACGAGATGCTCCGGCGCGGCTTCGAGATCGCGAGGGACGTCGGAGCCGAGCACGACGACGCGCCGCTTCGACAGATCCTCCTCGGCGAGAAAGAAGCGCCCGGCGGCGATCTCGAAGCCGAAGACCTCCGCGTGCCGATGCGTCGTGCCGACGAGGCGGACATTGGTATTTCGGTTGCTGTGCTTGATCTGCCCGCGGCCCTGGATCTCGGGGATCACCGCGTCGAGGTAGCGCGCCCCTTCCTCGAGCGCGCGGGCGTCGTCGGTCGTGAGCGTCATCTGGTCGCGTGCGACGCCCATCGAGAAGAACCGCGAAGCATTGATCGTCAGGATATTCGCGCCGAGCGCAGCGATCTGGTCGTCGATACGCTTTTGCGCGCCCGCGCCGGCCGCGAGCATCGCGATCACCGCGGCGACGCCGATGATGATGCCGAGCATCGTCAAGATCGCGCGAAAGAAATTCGCGTGGATCGATTGAAAGGCGACGCGGAGGATCTCGCCGAACAGCATGGCACTCGCAACCTCGAAGGGCGTGCGCAACATAACAGGTAGGGAAGGGCGGTCAAGGCGGCCGCGCTGAAGTTTTCTGGACTTGCGACAAGGGCTTGGGGCGCGCGAGCGGCACGGGTTCCCCGGAAGCCGCGGTGCGCGGCAGAGTCCCTCGCCCGCGGCGCCGCTCCCGGAAGGGCCGGAGACGGGATGCGAGAAACTGCGACCTCGTGCGTTTGCCAAGCGGAATCCGGTCGTATAGGCTCGAACCTCGACGGAATCGGACTCGACAGATGACGCTTCGTGAACGGGTCGAGCAGGTTTTTCCCGCGTGGAAACGCTGGTATCCCAGCCTTTTCGACGCGGCCACCGACCTCGGCCTCATCCGAGCCGAAGTCTGCTCACCGGATACTCTTCTGCTGAGCCGGCGCCACGCAACGATCCAGCGCGCCGCCGAGGACGCGCATCGAGAGCGCTGGGGCGGCGGGCCGCCGGAGGACAGTCAAGACCTCACGCGCGAAGGGCATTGGCATGACGAACCCAAAACCGCCGCTACCGCCGTTCGACGCCGCCGCCGCAAGAGTAAAGGTCAAGGCCGCTGAGGACGCCTGGAACTCGCGGGACCCGGCCCGGGTCGCGCTCGCGTACAGCGAGGACTCGGTATGGCGAAACCGGGACGAGTTCATTCAGGGTCGAGCGGAGATCGAGGCGTTCCTGCACAGAAAGTGGCAGCGCGAGCTCGATTACCGCTTGCGAAAGAGCCTCTGGGCATTCGACGAGCGCCGCATCGCGGTGCGATTCCAGTACGAGTGGCATGACGCGGCGGGGCAATGGTACCGGTCGTACGGCAACGAGCTTTGGGAGTTCGACGACGACGGCCTGATGCGCCGCAGGGAAGCCAGCATCAACGATGTGCCGATCGCCGAGTCCGAGCGCCGCTTCGTCGGCGACGATTGGCGGGAAGGGGAGATCCCGCTGCGCTGAAAGCGGGGCGCTGGCTGTTTCTTGATCAACTCGACGGAGCCCGAGCCCCGTATCGCTCCCTAGGGCGCTTTCAAGTCCTTTTCCACAACGTTATCCACAGATTCTGTGGATTGCCGTCCGCCGGCACGAGAGACATTCCGAAGTGCGGGAGCAAGCCCTCCCGGCTACAATAGCGTCGCGCTTCCGTAGGTTACGGGCGCACTCCTCCCCGAGGGAGCCGGCTGATGCAGCAGATGGTCGTGGCTAACCGACTTGCGGACGGGGCAGTCGTCTTTCTCACCCCCGACGAGCGTTGGTGCACGTGGATCGGCGACGGCCGCGTGCTCGACGATGCCGCCGAGGCCGAGCTCGCGCTGTCGATCGCACGGCGGCACGAGACGGAGAACCTCGTCGTCGAGCCGGCGCTGATCGAGGTCACGGTCGCGGAGGACGGGCGGCCGCGGCCGGTATCGCTGCGGGAGTCGATCCGAGCTTTCGGTCCGTCGCTCGGCGCCGGGCGGACGGGCTCGCGCGGCGCCTCCGGCACCCGTCGATAGGAGCGATATGTACCGCTACGATGAGCTCGACCGCCGCCTCGTCGCCGAGCGCATTCGGCAATTCCGGCGGCAGATACGGAGGCGGCTCGACGGTGAGCTGACGGAAGACGAGTTCAAGCCGTTACGGCTGAAGAACGGCGTCTATCTTCAGCTGCACGCGTACATGCTTCGCGTCAACGTTCCGTACGGCACGCTGTCGT
>CAYMAF010000227.1:0-4690 GCA_964388365.1 uncultured Gammaproteobacteria bacterium
CCGCGGTCGCCGAAGCGATGAGCCTGATGCTCGAGCTCGAAGGCTTCGACGTGCGGATCGCAAGCTGCGAGCAAGAGGCGCTCGAGCAAGTCGGCGAACGCGCGCCGGACCTGCTGATCAGCGACTATCATCTGCGCGGCGGCGAGACGGGTCTCGGCGTCGTCACGGCGCTGCGGCGTGCGCTCGATGCGGATATTCCGGCCGTTTTCGTGACCGGCGATACGGCGCGAACCGCGCTCGACGCCGCCGAGCTCGGCCATATCCGCGTGCTGACGAAACCGCTTCGAGCCGAGGAGCTGCTCGAGACGATCAACACCGAGCTCGCGATCGCGCGGGCGCCGCGGCCCGCAGCCGCTTCGAGCTGAGCCGACGGCGCCGCGCGGCGGAACGGCACCGGCCGGGACGCAGCGTTCGCATGGATGCCGCAAGACCGCCCGTGCGGGTATGCTTGGCGCATGCCGCAGCGCTTCAGACACGTCGTCGAGCTCGAGGACAAGACCTTTCTGCTGCTCGTCGTCGCCGTTTCCGCGGCGTTCGCGGCCGTCATCTGGCCGTTCTACAGTGCCGTGCTCTGGGGCGCCGCGATCGCGATCCTGTTCGCGCCGCTGCATCGCAAAATCCTCGCCCGCCTGCACGGGCGGCCCAATCTCGCATCCGTCGCGACGCTGTCGATCATCATCGCGATCGTGATCGTCCCGCTGATCATCATCGGCGCGCTGCTCGTCCGGCAGGGCGCGGCCGTGTACGAGCACATCCAGGCCGGCAACGTCGACTTTCGCAGCTATCTCCTGCAGATCGCCGACGCGCTGCCGAGTTGGGCGGCGAATCTCCTGAACGCGATCGGCATCACGAACCTCGACGACCTCCAAGGGCGGCTCGCGGCCGGCCTGCGCGCGGCGAGCCAACTCCTCGCCGAGCAGCTCGTCTCGCTCGGGCAGAACACGTTCAACTTCGTGATCGGCCTGTTCGTCATGCTGTACCTCTTGTTCTTCCTGTTGAGGGACGGCGATGCGCTCGCGCGTCGAATCAACGACGCGGTCCCGCTGCGTCGCGAGCAGCGGCTCGCGCTGATGGACAAGTTCACGACCGTGATTCGGGCGATGATCAAGGGGACGCTCGCCGTCGCCGTCGTTCAGGGCGCGCTCGGCGGGCTCATCTTCTGGTTGCTCGGCATTCCCGCTCCAGCGCTGTGGGGCGTCGTCATGGCGATCCTTTCGCTGCTGCCCGCGGTCGGCTCGCCGATCGTCTGGGGGCCAGTCGGGATCTATCTCCTTGCGACCGGCGACGTGTGGCAGGGTCTCGTGCTCCTCGCATACGGCGCGCTCGTGATCAGCCTCGTCGACAACGTGCTGCGGCCGATTCTCGTCGGCAAGGACACGCGGATCCCCGACTACGTCGTGCTGATCTCGACGCTCGGCGGGCTTGCGCTGTTCGGCGTGAACGGCCTGCTGCTCGGGCCGGTGATCGCGGCGCTATTCCTCGCGGTCTGGGATATCTTCACCGCGTCGAGACACGGCGGCGGCGAAGCGGATTCGCCGAGCATCGCGGCCGCCGAGGAGCGGCCGGGATCGGCCGAGACGCCCGGCCCCGGCGCAGAAGCGCCGCGCGCTCACAAAGCCGGCGCCGGGCACGCGTCGCGCAGCGTCTCCGAGAACGTCCGCGGCGGGGCCTCCGGCGCCCCTTCGTAAGGCGCGGGATCCGCGAGCAGCTCGGCGCCGTACGTCAACAGCGACGCGACCGGATACGTACCGAACGGGCGAGCGGACGGTACCTGCGGCAAACGCACGAACACGATCCCCTCGACGTCCTCGGCGAGCATGCGCTCGAACGGCGTGAGATCTTCGAGCGCGTCCGGCGCGCGGCCGAGCGATGCGAGCTGGAGCATGTCATGTCCCGCCACCTCGAATGCGACGCGCGGCAGCAAGCGCGTTCTCTCGGCGGCGAACGTCGCGTAGATCGCGCGTGCAGTGCCGAAGCTGAGCCGAACGAGCCCGGCGACCGGCGCCGCGGCGAGCCCCGCGATGCGGCTCGTCGGCCCGACCTCGGGGATCCGCCAGCCGAGATCGCGCAGCGAGTCGATCGTCATTGCCGTGCTGTTCCGCCGCGCGCGATCGAACTCGATGTCGCCGCAGTAAAGCCGGAGCATCGTCTCGTCGAGCCGTTGCTGCACCGCCCGGGCCGCGCGCGCATCGCGCAGTACCGCGACGAGCATGTATCCCGGCCGGTAGTAAAGCTGGCCGCTGTTCAGATCGTACAAGTAATTGTCGATCGGCACCGACGCGGGAATGATGCCCTTCGCGTTTCCTTCGACGAGCGGGTAGAAATTCGTCACGAGCCAGTCGTGCCATTCGCCGCGCTCGCCGAGCACGCCGGTCGCGACCGCGAGATGACCGGCGCGGGCGCCGTCGTCGTCCCCCTGCGCGCCGGTCAGCACGAGCGCGATGACCGGCCGCCCGCGCCATTCGGCGCCGCCGCGAGCGAACAGCACGCGCTGCGACGCGCCGGACTCGGCGCCGGCCTGCGCCTCGACGAGCGTCGACAAGAGCTCGCGGCGCGCGAGCGGCCTCCGCGCGGTATCGAGATCGATGCGAATATCATCCGGGAAGATCGTCCGCGCGGCGAAGACGCCGGTATCGGGCAAGAGGCCGCCGCGGACGATCAGCGGCCGCTCGGCAAAGTAGCGAAGCGTCGACGCATCGAGATACGCGATATTCGTCTCGAGCGGCGGCACGATCGCGAAATCGACCGCGGACTCGCCGATCTCGAGCGTCTGCCCGTCGTCGGCGAGCCGTGCCGACGACACACGCGATGGCGCGCCGATCCAGATCCCTTGCGGCCGCGCCGCCGTCGGGATCGCCGCGCCGGACGGCATGCCCGCCGGCACCGCGACGAGCTCGTCGCCGAACCACCAGCGCACGAGCTCCGAGACACCGCAGTCCCCACAGCTCGCGCGGACGACGCGGAAATCAGCCGCATCGAAAAGACCGAGCCGTCCCCGCGCGAGCGTTCCGTCGCCGAGACGCGCATCGCCGCGGCCCTCGTCCGCCGGCCGCAGCACCGAGGCCGCGTCGGCGATCCTGAACGGCCCGGCGACACGCGCCTCGTCCCGGCCAGCCTCGATCCCGGCCGGATGCGCGTACGGCGCCCTCGGCGAGTCGCCGATCGACGTGCAGGCCGACAGGGCCGAGATCAAGCCGAGTGCGGCCCACGCGAGCCGCCCGCGGCGCTTCGTGTTCCCGTCGCTCGAACGCAATCGACTTCCCGAATCGGCGCGGCGCGAGAGGACGACTGTACTGAAACCGCACGGCCGGGTCAGCGCGCCGCCGCGGCGTCGCCCGTACGCGCCGCTCTATATACTCACTGGTGACACGGCCACGTGGAAGAAGGGGGCGGCTTCCCGCTTTTTCAAGATGCAGCGTAGACGATGACGGGGAGTGCCCCGCGGCGGCGATGGACCGACTCAGAATCCCGACGGTGACCGGCATCGACGTCGAGCTCCGCATCGCGGGGCCCGGCGGCCGCAGCCTCGCGTTTCTGATCGACTGGCATCTCAGAGTGCTCCTCGCGCTCGGCTGGATCGTCGCGGCCGCGCTGCTTTCGCGGCAGCCCGCCAGCCCGCTATCGTCGGGCGGCACGGTCGGCTACTTCGCCGTCGGCGCGCCGGCCGCGCTGCTCTACTCGCTCTATCACCCGGTGCTCGAGATCGCGATGCGCGGCCGCACGCCCGGCAAGCGGATCGCGGGCATTCGCATCGTGCGCGCCGACGGCGGCATGCCGTCGGCGATTCAGCTGCTCGTGCGCAACCTGTTTCGCCTGATCGACTCGCTGCCGTTCCTATACGCCGTCGGGCTCGCAGCGACGATGCTCACGAAGCAAGCGGTTCGAATCGGCGATATCGCGGCCGGCACACTGCTCGTTTACGACCCGGACGGCGATCCGGCGCTCGACGATACGCGTCTGCTGCAGGGCGTCGAGCGTCTCGGGCTCGAGCGTGCGAGCCTCGCCGTCGAGCTCGTCGCCCGTTGGCCGGAGCTCTCGCCCGATGCCCGGGCCGTCCTCGCCCGCCGGCTGCTCGCGAGGCTCGGCAAGCCTCCGGACGACGGGCGCGAGCCGGAGCTTCGCGAAAGGCTCGAGGCCCTGCTGACGCTGCCCGAGCCCCGATCATGAGCAAGACCGCGAGGTGGATAGAGAGCCGGTTGCCGGCATGGCGCGAAGCCGCGCGGCAGGCCGAGGCCGTCGAGCGCGGACGGTCCGCTTCCGCGGCCGACGTGCTCGGCGTCGTTCGCGCGTATCCCGAGATCGCCCGAGACGTCGCGATCGCCCGCGCGCTCGCGCCGAGCGCGCCGCTGACTCGCCGCCTCGAGCGGCTTTACCTCGTGCTGCATCGAACACTGCACGAGCGCCCTCGCCGCCTGCCGCACGAAATCGCATCGCTGTTCCTGCGCGATGCACCGGCGGCGGCCCGCGCGCTCGCATGGCATATCGTCTGGGTCACGGCGCTGTTCTTCGCGAGCGCGACCGCCGGCGCGTGGCTCGTGAACCAATACCCCGAGGTCGTCGGGCTCTTCGCGTCGGAAGCGATGATCGAGCAGGTTCAAGCCGGCCGCCTGTGGACCGACGGGCTGCTCAACGTCGTGCCGTCGTCGGTGCTCGCGGTCAGCATCTTCACGAACAACATCACCGTCGCGCT
>CAYMAF010000228.1:0-4688 GCA_964388365.1 uncultured Gammaproteobacteria bacterium
ACCAGCCCCACGTCGTGCCGCCGCCGAGACGCCACTGATCGCCTTCCCACGTGCTCAGGCTCGAGTTCTCGCCGATCGGCTCGCCGAGATGGGTCGTCTCCTCGGGATCGACGAGCAGCTCCTCGTCCGGGCCGACGCTGTAGGCCTTCCACACCTCCTCCCCGCTGTCGATGTCGTACGCGACGACGAAGCCGCGCACGCCGTACTCGCCGCCGCTGATGCCCGTGATCACCTTGTCGCGGATCACGATCGGCGCATTCGTGTTCGTCTCGCCCCGCGCCGGATCGCCGTTCTTCGCCTGCCACAGCACCTCGCCGGTCTCCGCGTCGAGCGCGACGAGCGTCGTGTCCGCCTGCTGCAGGAAGATCTTGCCGTCGGCATATGCGACGCCGCGGTTCACGGTGTCGCAGCACATCACCGGGATCACGTCCTCGCTCTGCTCCGGCGAGTAGACCCAGTTGATCGAATGGTCCTCGAGATCGATCGAGTAGACCTTGTTCGGGAACGGCGTATGGATATAGAGCGTGTCGTTGAACACCAGCGGACCGCCTTCGTGTCCGCGCAGCACGCCCGTGGAGAAGGTCCACGCGACCTGCAGATCGCCGACGTTGTCGCGGTTGATCTGGTCCAGAGGGCTGTATCGGGTACCGGCATAATTGCCGCCCCACATCGCCCAATTGGCTTCGTCCTCGACGAGTTTCTGAAGTTCGTCGTTGGCCCCTGCTGCAATCGGCAGTACGGCCGCCAGCGACACGATGCAGCGCTTAGTGCTCATGTCCGGGTCTCCTCGACAATGGTCGTCCTAGTTCCTGTTATCGTCTCGTTGACTCCCTTCGTGCGTTCTCCCTGAATCATCGATCGTCGCTCGAAGCGCGGGCTTCCGCCGGCGGATCCTCGGCCGACGCCACGCGCGGGCCTCGTTCCGTTTCGCCGCGGCCCGCGCCCTGCAGCGCGGCGGCGGGCCGAGCGTTCCGCGGCTCGGCCGGTAGCGCCTCCCGCGGAACGGCCGGCCGCGTGTTCTGCGGCGCGGCATCTCGCGGCACCGTCCGCGGCGGCGCAGGCTGCGGTACCGCCGGCGACACGCTCTGCGGCGCCCTCCCGCGGCGCGCGTCGCGGCTCTGCCGAATCGGATCGCTGCCGACGAAGCAGCTAGACTCGCCTTCCTCTCGAGCGCTCTCGAGCCGCTCGGTCAACGAGCCCGCCCGCTCCGGATCACGAAACACGCCGCCGCGTTCTCCGGGCGTCGAGCGTAGCTGCGCGAACACCTGGGCTTCGGCGAAATCGTCATAGCTCATCGTCTCGGCGATGCGGTCGATGAGACACACGCACGGATAGAGCGTGTCATAGCTCAGCCCGCCCCGCTCGCTCATGCAGCCCAGAACGAACTCCACACGCGCCTGCGTGGGAAAGTCGTTCGCGGCAACGGCCCACGACGACAAACTGAGAATCGCTAAAAGGCTCGTTCTCGTCATGGTCTCGATGCTAGCACTTCCAAAACGCTTTGAGCGGCGATAGCAAAATTTGGGAAGGCGCCTCGCTCATCCCCTTGTATGTACGCAGGCTTTCCGTGGAGACGAACCCCTACCGGCAAACTCCGCGCGTTCGAAGGGCACTAAATCATGTCGGCAACGCGGCCGGCACGGCGCGGCGACTTTATGGCCCGCCGTTCCCCACTCGACGGATCACTCGGCACATGGAGGTGAATCGTGAGATGCTCGTTGATTGGCCCGTTCGTTCTGCCCTTCCTGATCGCATTGCCGATCGCACCGGCAGCATTCGCTCAGGGAGTCGAAAACTACGCTTGCGTCGACGACGACGACGATCTCGACGATCCGCTCGACGACGATTTCGACGACACGACCTTCATCGCGCGGCTACGCGGCTTGTGCGAAGTGCCGAGCATCTCTTCGAACGCGCTCGGAGAGTTCTCGGCAGAGATCGACGACGCGGCGAGCCTGATCACGTGGACGCTGACGTATAGCGGTCTCGAATCGCCGGTCGAGCAGGCGCATATCCATCTCGGCGAGCGGCACGTGAACGGGGGCATCAGCGTCTTCCTGTGCACGAATCTCGACAACGGGCCGGCCGACACGCAAGCCTGCCCGGAAGGCAGCGCGAGCCTGACCGGCGCGATCACTCCGGACCACGTCATCGGGCCCGATGATCAAGGCCTCTCGCAGGGAGAGTTCGACGAGCTCGTGCGCGCCGTTCGAGCGCAAGCGACTTACGTGAACGTTCATTCGTCGACGTTCCCTGCGGGCGAGATCCGCGGACAAGTCGTCTCGGCGGACGACGACTAGCGCGACGCCCGACGCACGAAGACGGGTCGGCCCGGTCCGCGGAGAGACGGGCCTGCCCCGTTTCCGTGCCATTCCGTCAACGGGAGCAATCGGAAGGCGCGGGTACGCAGTTTCCGTACTGCAAGTCCAAGCGTGTCTGGGAGACGCTGAGCGTCCTTGCGCCGGACCGTGCCGGCGAATGGATATCGTCGCTCAGTGATGGCTGCCCAGATTCGACACGCTCTCGTCGTCCTCGATCCCGCGTCTAAAGCCCAGCCCGCGCTCGAGCGCGCGGCGTGGTTCGCGGAGCGCACCGGCGCGTCTCTCGAGCTCTTCGTCTGCGACTATGACCAGGATCTCAGGGAGTTCGGCCCGTTCGACGCGGAAGCGCTCGACAGCGCGCGCAGGCGCCTGATCGCAACGCACCTGCGGACGTTGAAAGATCACGCACGCCGCTTGACCGCTCGCGGCCTCCGCGTTCGGGTCGACGCCCACTGGGGCCACCCGCTCGCGGCCGGCATTCTACGTAAAGCAGATGCGTGCGGTGCGGACGTTATCTTCAAGACGACGCTTTACGACGAAGGGCTCGGCCGCTCGCTGTTCTCGAACGTCGATTGGAGCCTGATCCGCGCGAGCCCGACTCGTCTATGGCTCGTGAAGCCGCGGTCGCCCGCCGACGGCGCGCCCGTCGTCGCTGCGGTCGATCCGCTGCGCGCGGATCGCGCGCCGAGCTTCGACGATCGAATCATCGCGACCGCCGAGAGTCTTCGAGCCGCGTTCGACGGCGAGCTCGAGGTCTTTCATGCTTACGATCTCGCGCCGGCACTCGCGATGTCCTCGCCGTCGCTGATCACCCCGCTGTCGGCGCCGTTCAGCGAGCTCACGATCGTGCTTCGGCGCCGCCACGAGGAAGCCGTCGCGAAGCTGATCCGCAGGCACACGCTGCCGCGCTTTCGACTACAGATTCACGAAGGACCGGCCGGCAGGATGATGGCGGCCGTTTGCGAGCACACGAACGCGGGCCTGATCGTGATGGGCGCTCTTTCCCGCACCGGATGGCCCGAGCGTTACGTCGGCAGCACCGCGGAGCACGTGCTCGACCGTCTCCCGTGCGACGTCCTGATCGTCCCCACCGAGACCGAGACCGTGATCGCCTGAGCTTGCGCCTTCCGACGCAGCCCCTTAGCATCCTTCGGGGGGCGCGGCTCGAATGAACCTTTCCGGCGAACTGGCGAGGAGCCTGCTAGAAGCGGCACCGGATGCGACCGTCATCGTCGACGGCGACGGGACGATCGTTTTCGCGAACACCCAAGTCAGAGAAATTTTCGGATTCGAGCCGGCCGAGCTCGTCGGCACGTCCGTCGAAAGGCTCATGCCGCCGCGTTTTCGTGACGTGCACGCCGTGCACCGCGACACGTACGGCACGAAGCCGAAGCTGCGGCCGATGGGCACGGGGCTCGCTCTGTACGGTCTGCACAAGAACGGCACCGAGTTTCCGGTCGAGATCAGCCTGAGCCCCGTCAAGACGGCGTCCGGCACGGTACTCGTCGTCGCCGCGATCCGCGATGCGACGCGGCAGAAGAACACCGAGCACCAGCTCATCGAGGCGAACAGAGCGAAGAGCCGGCTGCTCGCCGCCGCGAGCCACGATCTGCGCCAGCCGCTGCAAACGCTTCAGCTGCTGAACCGCGTCGCTCGGCGCGAGGCGGCCGGCAATCCGCGCCTCGAGATGATCATCGACCGCCAGCAGCAGGCGCTCGACTCGATGTCCGGGCTGCTCGCGTCCGTGCTCGATATCGGCAAGCTCGACAGCGGCGTCGTCGTCGAGCGCAAGGCCTGCGCCGTCGACGAGATCCTCGAGCGGCTCGCGTCCGACTTCGAGCCGCAGGCGATCGAGAAGGGTCTTTCGATCGATTACGAGAGCTGCGGCGAAGCGTGCCGGGCGGATCCGGGGCTGTTGCGGCGGCTGCTCGGGAATCTCGTATCGAATGCAATCCGCTATACCGAGCGGGGCGAGGTGCGGCTCAAGTGCTCGGCACGCGGCGACGAGCTCGATATCGAGGTCTCGGACACCGGCGTCGGCATCGCCGCCGACCAGCTCGAGCGGATCTTCGACGAGTTCTACCAGATCGACCGAGGAAGCCGGCGCCCCGAGGGCCTCGGGCTTGGGCTCTCGATCGTGCGCCGGCTCGCCGAGCTGATGCAGCTCGACGTCGGCGTCCGCTCGACCCCGGGCGAGGGTACGACGTTCACGGTGACCGTGCCGCGATGTGCACCACCGGCTTCCGAGCACGACGATGGCCGGACCGCCGCGCCGGCGACGAGCGGCTCGATTCTCGTGATCGACGACGAGCCCGCGGTCGCCGAAGCGATGAGCCTGATGCTCGAGCTCGAAGGCTTCGACGTGCG
>CAYMAF010000229.1:0-4635 GCA_964388365.1 uncultured Gammaproteobacteria bacterium
CGACCTCGGCGCGGATCGCCTTCCGGCCGAGATCCGGGCGGTGCACGCGCAGCGGCTCGGCGACGATCTCGCCGACGGTCATCCGCGGGTTCAACGACGCGAGCGGATCCTGAAACACGATCTGGAGGTCGCGCTTCAGCGGCCGGAATGCCTTCGGATCGAGCTCGGTCAGCGGCCGGCGGCCGAGCCAGACGGTGCCGCCGGTCGCCGGCACGAGCCGTAGGATCGCGCGCGCGAGCGTCGACTTGCCGCAGCCCGACTCGCCGACGATGCCGAGCGTCTCGCCCGGCGCGAGCTCGAGGTCGACGCCGTCGACGGCCTTCAGCGTCGCGGGACGGCCCCACCAGCGGCCGGTCCGCACCGGGAAATGGACTTTGAGGTTCTCGACCTTCAGGAGCGGTGCCGCGGCCGACTCGGCCGGCGGCGCGTCGCTCGCCCGCGTATCCGCCGCCGCGTGAGCCGGCGCCTCGGACGGCGTCGGGGCCGCCGTACCCGCGGGTGCGGCACGCTCGGCATCCGCGGCCGCCGTCGCGAGCGCCTCGAGACCCGTCACCGCATCGATGCCGGCCGGCAGCGGCTCGACGCCCGGCAGCCCGGCGGCCGGCGTCTCGGGCCCGACCGAGACCGCGGCGAGGCGCTCGACGCGCTGCGCATCGAGCCGCGGCACGGCGGCGAGCAGCGCGCGCGTATACGGATGGCGGGGACGATAGAAGATCTCGTCGACCGTGCCGTGCTCCTTGCATTCGCCGGCATGCATCACGAGCACGCGGTCCGCGAGCCCGGCGACGACGCCGAGATCGTGCGTGATCATCACGATCGCGGTGCCGAAGCGAGATTTCAGGTCCTTTAGAAGCTCGAGGATCTGCGCCTGCACGGTGACGTCGAGCGCCGTCGTCGGCTCGTCGGCGACAAGGACCTCGGGCCCGAGCAGCAGGCTCGACGCGATCATCACGCGCTGGCGCATACCGCCCGACATCTCGTGCGGATAGCGGCCGAGCCGCGCGGCCGCGTCCGGGATCCGGACCGCGTCGAGCAGCTCGATGCAGCGTGCGCGCGCCGCGGCCCGCGAGACGCGCTCGTGCGCGCGGAGCACGTCGATCATCTGGTCGCCGATCGTGCGGTACGGGTTCAGCGACGTCATCGGATCCTGGAAGATCATCGAGATCGTCCGGCCGCGAACGTCACGGAGCTCGCGCTCCGGCAGCCCGATCAGGTCGCGCCCGCGCAGCTTCGCCGAGCCCGTCGCGCGGCCGTTGTCGGCGAGGAGGCCGAGCAGCGCGAGCATGCTCTGGCTCTTGCCGGAGCCCGACTCGCCGACGATGCCGAGCGTCTCGCCGCGCTCGAGATCGAACGACAGCCGCTTGACCGCGTGCACGTCGCCGTCCGGCGTCGCGAACGTCACGTCGAGATCTCTGACTTCGAGCAGCGCCATCGCCCCTCCAGGCGTAGGGTCAGGGTCAGCCCTGTTCCGCACGAGCATCGGCGCTCGGCCGATCCTCGCCGGCTCGGTTAGCGGTCCTTCGGATCGAGCGCATCGCGCAAGCCGTCGCCGAGAAAGTTGAAGCAGAACAGCGTCGTCGCGAGGAAGACCGCCGGGAACAGCAGCATCCACGGCGCGCTCTCCATCTCCTCGGCGCCTTCCTTCACGAGCGCGCCCCACGACGTCATCGGCTCCTGCACGCCGAGCCCGAGGAAGCTCAAGAAAGACTCTACGAGGATCACCTGGGGGATCGTCAGCGTGACGTAGACGACGACGATGCCGAGCAGGTTCGGCACAATGTGCCGGCGGATCAGCGTGAAGGTCGACACGCCGAGCGCTTCCGCGGCCTCGACGAACTCCTTGTGCTTCAGGCTCAGCGTCTGGCCGCGGACGATCCGCGCCATGTCGAGCCAGTTGATCGCGCCGATCGCGACGAAGATCAGCACGATATTCCGCCCGAAGAACACCATCAGCAGGATCACGAAGAACATGAACGGCATCGCGTAGAGAATGTCGACGATGCGCATCATCACGTTGTCGACGCGCCCGCCGAAATAGCCCGCAGTCGCGCCGTACGCGACGCCGATCACGAGGCTGACGATCGTTGCGACGAGGCCGACGAGCAGCGAGATCCGGCCGCCGTACAGCGTGCGCACGAACACGTCGCGTCCGAGCGTGTCCGTGCCGAAGAAGTGTCCGGTCGAAAGGCTCGGCCCGATCGACGTGTTCGCCCAGTCCGTCTGCGCGTACGTATACGGCGCGAGCGACGGCCCGACGACGACGAGCACGGTCATCGCGAGGATGATCGCGGCGCTCACGATCGCCGCGCGGTTCTTGCGCAGCGTCCGCCACGCGTCGATCCAGAGGCTGCGGCCGGCCGGCGCTTCCTGCGGCGGGATCTCGGCGGCGGCCTCGGCGCTCACGAGTACTTCACCTTCGGGTCGAGCCACGCGTACGCGAGGTCAACGAGAAAATTGAACGCGATGATTAGCATGCCGTAGAACACGACGACGCCCATCACGAGCGTGTAGTCGCGGTTCAGCGCGCCTTGCACGAAGAACCGGCCGATGCCGGGCACGCCGAAGATCTGCTCGATCACGACCGAGCCCGTGATCACCGCGGCCGTCGCGGGCCCGAGGTACGAGACGACCGGCAGCAACGCGGGCTTCAGCGCGTGCTTCAGCAAGATCGTCCGCGTGGACAGGCCCTGCGCCTTCGCTGTGCGGATGAAGTTGCTGCGCAGCACCTCGATCATGCTGCCGCGCGTCAGCCGCGCGATATACGCGATCTGCGGCAGCGCGAGGGCGATGACCGGCAACACCATGTTGCGCCACGCGCCGCCGCCCCAGCCGCCGGCCGGCAGCCAGCCGAGATAGATCGCAAACACGAGGATCAGGATCGGCGCCATCACGAAATTCGGGATCGAGATGCCGGTCATCGAGACTGTCATCACCGCGTGGTCGGTCACACGGTTCTGCTTCAGCGCCGCGATGCTGCCGGCCGTGACGCCGATCACGAGCGCGAGCAGAATCGCACTGCCGCCGAGGCGCAGAGAGACCGGGAAGCCGGTCGCGATCAGCTCGGTCACGGTGAAATCCCGATACTGGAACGAAGGCCCGAAATCGCCGCGCAGGATCCCGCCGAGATAGCGCGCGAACTGCATGTACAGCGGATCGTCGAGACGATACGCGGCGCGCAGGTTCGCCTCGATCTCCTGCGGCAGCGAGCGCTCGAGATCGAACGGCCCGCCGGGCGCGGCGCGCATCATGAAGAACGCGGCCGCGATCAGCACGAGCAGCGTCGGGATCGCGGCGAGGAGTCTGCGAAGGGAATAGCGGAGCACGAGCTGACCCGTCCGGCCGGCGGCGGCTGCGGTGACGCTAGTGGCGCAGGATCTTCAGATCCTGCACGCGGTAGTGGTCCATGATGTTCGCCTCGTAGCCCTGGACCCACGGCTGAACCATCCTCGCCGTGACGTAGAAGTAGATCGGAATCAGCGGGACGTCCTCGAGCAGCCGGCGCTCGGCCTGCTTCAACAGCTCGGCGCGCCGCTCGAGATCGGTCTCGGCCGCGGCGAGCCCGAGCAGCCGGTCGTACTCGGGGCTCGCGTAGCCGTAATCGTTGAGCTCGCTCGTCGAATGCGCGATCTCGGCGAACGTGTAGGGATCGTTGTAGTCGCCGATCCAGCCGGCGCGAAAGATCTGCGTATTTTTCTGGTTCCGCGTATCGAGATAGACCTTCCATTCCTGGTTCACGAGCGTCGTCTCGACGCCGAGCACGCCGCGCCACATCGACGCGATCGCAACCGCGATCCGGCGGTGATCATCGTGTGTGTTGTAGAGCAGCTCGACGCGCAGCGGGTTCTCGGCGGAGTAGCCGGCCTGCGCATAGAGCCGCTGCGCCTCGGCCTCGCGCTGCTGCTGCGTCCACTCGGCCTCCGGCATCGCGACGCCGCCGCCGTAGTTCGCGATCATCGGCGGGATCCAGCCGTACGCCGGAATCTCGCCCGCCGCGGTGATCTGCTTCGTGATGATGTCGCGGTCGATCGCGAGCGCGAGCGCGCGCCGCAGCGCCGGGGCGTCCTTGAACGGCGGCTTCGTGAGGTTCAGGCCGTAGTAGTAGCTGCCGAGATACGGCGCGATCACGAGGCGGTCCGGCATGTTCTCGCGGATCCACGCGAGCTGCGATTTCGGAATCGTCTGCGTGATATCGAGCTCGCCGGCGCGGAAGCGCTTGAGCTCGCCGGCGACGTCCTCGGTCGCGTGGAAGTACACCTCGTCGATCGTCACCGAATCGGCGTCCCAATAGTGCGGGTTCTTCACGAGCTTCACGTGCGACTGCACGACCCATTCGACGAGCTGATACGCGCCGTTCGAGACGAGATTGCCGGGACGGACGAACGCGTCGCCGTGCGCCTCGACGCTCGCCGGATGCACGGCGTAGCTCGCGGAATGCGTCAAGAGGCCGAGAAAGTACGGCGTCGGATGGTGGAGCCGGATCTCGAGCGTGTGATCGTCGATCGCGGTGACGCCGAGGCGATCGGGCGGCATCTCGCCGGCCGTGATTGCGCGCGCGTTCTCGATCGGCGCGAGGATGAACGAGTAGAGCGACAGCGTCGCCGGATCGACGCTGCGCCGCATCCCGAAGACGAAGTC
>CAYMAF010000230.1:0-4619 GCA_964388365.1 uncultured Gammaproteobacteria bacterium
GGATCCAGAACAAGATCCATCCGGGCGAGCCGATGGACAAGGATCTGTACGACCTGCCGCCGGAGGAGGAGAAGCAGATCCCGACCGTTTGCTTCTCGCTGCAGCAGGCGCTCGAGGCGCTCGACCGCGACCGCGAGTTCCTGAAGAAGGGCGACGTGTTCAGCGACGAGCTGATCGACGGCTACATCGCGCTCAAGGAGCAGGAGATCCAGCGCGTGCAGATGGCGACGCACCCGGTCGAGTTCGACCTCTACTACAGCCTCTGACGCGGGACCGGGCTTTTGTTCAATACCGAATGTGGCGGAGATCTCGGTTTCCGCCCATTCGGTGGCCTCGCGGGGCCGCTCGGCAGTAAGCTTGGAGCATGCGAAGGTGGTGGCTTGTCCTGATCACGCTGGCGGCGGGCACGGCGGGTGCCGCGACCGTTTGGAAGTGGGTCGACGAGAACGGCGTGACCCACTATTCCGATCGCCCGGTGGAAGGCGCGGAAGCCATCGAGCTCGGCGCGGCGCAGACCTTTCAGCCGCAGCGGCCGAGCCCCGCCTTGCGCTCGTCGTCGCCGCGCACGCCGCCGCCGTCCGCGCCGGCCTACAGCCGCCTCGAGATCGTCCGGCCGGCCCAGCAGGAGACGCTGTGGAATATCGGCGGCACGCTCTCGGTCGAGCTTGCGATCGCGCCGCAGCTCGCGCCGGGTCATCGGGTGGACGTCTATCTCGACGGGAACCGGATGGGTCTCGACGCGACGTCGACCGTGCTGCAGGTTCCGGAGGTTTACCGCGGCGTGCACACTCTGCAGGCGGCGATCTTCGACGACAGCGGCCGCGAGGTGCTCCGCTCGCTCGCGGTCACGTTCGTCGTCCAGCAAACGAGCATTTTGAATCCGAACAACCCGACGCCCCCCGCGCGCCGGAATTGACGTTGGGCGGCGGCCCAGCGGCGCGCCGGCCCACGGAAGCCGGCCGGGCCGCGCACGCGCGCGCGAAGGTCGATCCCGACGAGATTCTTCAGGCGCTGACGACCGCGGTCGTCGTGCTCGACGATGCGCTGTCGATCGTTTACGTGAATCCCGCGGCCGAGAACCTGCTCGGTATCAGCGTGCGGCAGGCCGTCGGCCGGCAGCTCCGTGACGTGATCCATCCCGCGGACGAGCTCGAAAGCCTGTGCTCGCGCGCGCTCGACAGCGGCCTGACTTTCGGCCTCCGCGAGCTGACCGCACGGGCCGGCGATCGCGAGCTGATCGTCGACTGCCGCGCGTCGCCCCTCGATGCGGCGACCGGTCTGCTGCTCGAGCTCGTCGATACCGAGCGCGATCGGCGGATCCGCCGCGAGCTCGATCTGCAGGCGAAGCAGCGGCTGTCGCGGCGCATCATCAGTCAGCTCGCGCACGAGGTGAAGAACCCGCTCGGCGGCCTGCGCGGCGCGGCTCAGCTTCTCGAGCGTCAGCTTCCGGCGCCCGAGCTGAAGGCCTACACGCAGGTCATCATCGACGAGGCCGATCGGCTCGTCGCGCTCGTCGACGGTATCCTGAAAGGCGGCCGGCCGAGTCCCGAGACGGTGAACGTGCATCAGATCACCGAGCATGTCGCGAGCCTGATCGACGCGGAAAAGCCCGAAGGGGTGCAGCTCGTGCGCGATTACGATCCGAGCCTGCCAGCGATCGAGACCGATCGCGGACAGATGATCCAGGCGTTTCTGAACCTCGCGCGCAACGCGCTCGAGGCCGTCGGGGAGACCGGACGCATCGTGTTCCGCACGCGCGCGCAGTCGAACTACACGATCGGCGGCGAGCTGCATCGGCTCGTGCTCAGCCTCGAGGTCGAGGACGACGGGCCCGGCATCCCGGACGACCTGAAGGAGACGGTCTTCTACCCGCTCGTGACCGGCCGCGACGTCGGCACGGGGCTCGGGCTCACGATCGCGCAGGATCTCGTCAGCCGTAACGGCGGGCTGATCGAATTCACGAGCCGGCCGGGACGGACCTCGTTTCAGATGCTGCTGCCCGCGAGCAGCAAGACGGCCCGCGAGCCGAACGGAGGCAATCGCCCGTGACGACGACACCTGGCCTCAATGTTTGGGTCGTCGACGACGACGAGTCGGTCCGCTGGGTTCTCGAGCAGGCGTTGAAGCAGGCGCAGATGGTGCCGCGGACGTTCGACTCGGCGCGTGCGCTGCTGCGCGCGTTCGAGCGCGATCGGCCGGACGTGCTCGTGACCGATATCCGGATGCCGGATATCAGCGGGCTCGAGCTGATGGAGCGGCTCGCGGAGCGCGATCCCGACGTGCCCGTGATCGTGATCACGGCCCACTCGGATCTCGACAGCGCGGTCTCGGCCTATCAGGGCGGCGCGTTCGAATACCTGCCGAAGCCGTTCGACATCGACGAGGCCGTCGAGCTCGTCTCCCGCGCCGCGCGTCAGAACGGCCGCTACCAGCGGGTCGAGCCGAAGACGATGCGCGTGCCGAAGATCATCGGCCATGCGCCGGCGATGCAGGAGGTCTTCAAGGCGATCGGGCGTCTGTCGCGCTCGAGCATGACGGTGCTGATCACCGGCGAGTCCGGCACAGGCAAAGAGCTCGTCGCGCGCGCGCTGCACGACAACTCGCCGCGCGCCGGCGAGACGTTCATCGCGCTGAACACGTCGGCGATCGCGGCGGAGCTGCTCGAATCGGAGCTTTTCGGTCACGAGAAAGGTGCGTTCACCGGGGCAACGGAGCGGCGGATCGGGCGCTTCGAGCAGGCGGACGGCGGCACGCTGTTCCTCGACGAGATCGGCGACATGTCGCCGGCCGCGCAGACGCGGCTCTTACGCGTGCTCGCCGAGAGCGAATTCTTCCGCGTCGGCGGCCAGACGCCGATCCGGGTCGACGTGCGCGTCATCGCCGCGACGCACCAGAATCTCGCGCAGGCCGTCGCCGAAGGCCGCTTCCGCGAGGATCTCTATCACCGGCTCAACGTCATGCGCATCGAGGTGCCGCCGCTCAGGCACCGACGCGAGGATATCCCCGAGCTCGCGCGCTTCTATCTCGAGCGCGCCGCGGCCGAGCTCAGCGTCGCGCCGAAGGTTCTGAGCCAGCCGGTCGCGGATCTTCTGATGCGTTACGACTGGCCCGGCAATGTCCGCGAGCTCGTGAACGTCTGTCGGCGGCTGACCGTCACGGCCGCGGGGCGGGAGATCGTCGTCCAGGATCTGCCGAAGGAGCTCGGCGGCGCGGAGCTGCCGGCCGCGGCGGACTGGACCGCGGAGCTCGCGCAGTGGGCCGAGGGACAGCTCGCGGCCGGCCCGGCGAGGCCGCTGCTCGACGACGCGCTGCCGGCGTTCGAGCGCACGCTGATCATCACCGCGCTGCGCAGCGCGCGCGGTAAGCGGCTCGAGGCCGCGAAGCTGCTCGGCTGGGGGCGCAACACGCTGACCCGGAAGATCAAGGAGCTCGGACTCGAAGGGCGGGTTTGACGCGCGAGCCGGCGGCGCGTGCACGCTCAGCCGCCGACGACGCGCCGCCGAGCCGAGCGGCGCTCGATATCGGCGACGATCGCCTCGGCGAGCTCGAGCGCGGCGAGACCGTCGCGGCCGGAAACCGCGCACGAGCGGTCGCAGAGGATCGCGTCGAGGAACGACTCGGTCTCGGCGAGCAGCGCGTCGCCTTTGTCGAGGCTCCACCGCTCGGTCTGAAACGGCTCGTCCGCGCTGCCGGGGGTTGCGGTCACGCGTCGGACCTCGCCGTGCCCGAAGTCGATCGAGACGTATTGGCTCCGCTGAAACACGCGGAACCGGCGCTGCGCTTTCGTCGATACCCTCGAAGCGGTCACGTTCGCGATCGCGCCGCTGTCGAACTCGATCCGAGCGTTCGCGATATCGATCGTGTCGGTCAGCACGCCGATGCCGACCGCGGATACCTCGCGCGGCGGCGACGCGACGAGCGACAGCATCACGTCGAGGTCGTGAATCATCAGATCACGCACGACGTCGACGTCCGCGCCGCGCGGCGTGAACGGCGCGAGCCGATGACACTCGATGAAGTCGATATCCGTGAGGCTTTCGCGTGCCGAGAGCAGCGCCGGGTTGAAGCGCTCGACGTGACCGACCTGAAGCTTCAGCCCCTTCCGCTCCGCGAGCTCGGTCAGCACGCGTGCCTGCTCGGCAGTCCGCGTCATCGGCTTCTCGACGAGCACGTGCACGCCGTGCTCGAGGAAGTATCTCGCGAGCTCGAAATGCGCGCTCGTCGTCGCCGCGATCGTGACCGCATCGACGCGGCCCGCGAGCTCCGTATGGTCGCGAAAGTAGCGAACGCCGAGCGCGTCCGCGACCGCGCGTCCGGCGTGCTCGTCGATGTCGCAGACGCCGACGAGCTCGGCGGCCGGCAGCGCCGCGTACTTCTCGGCGTGAAACTTGCCGAGATACCCGACCCCGACGACCGCGGTGCGTACCCGGCTCATCGCCGCGCGATCCCGCGAGTCGACGATTCGAGGAACGCGACGAAGCTCTCGATCTGCGGGCTCGGCGTGCACTCGCTGCGAATTCGGTCGATCACATCGGCGATCGTCAGCGAGGCGTCGAGCAGCAACCGCGCCGCGCGCTCGATGTTGCGGCGCTCGGCGTCGTCGAAGCCGGCGCGCTTCA
>CAYMAF010000231.1:0-4605 GCA_964388365.1 uncultured Gammaproteobacteria bacterium
ACGTTCACGCCGCGCAGCATGCGCTGGCGCGCCTCGTCGGCAAACCTGACTTCCTTGGGAGTCGCCATGAATCAGTCTCCGTTCCTTTGAAAATCGGGGGGTGGTGGTTGATGCTGGGCGAGACGATCAGCCTTCGATGACGGCCATGACGTCGTCTTCGCGCATGACCAAGAGCTCCTCGCCGTCGACCTTGACCTCGGTGCCGGAGTACTTGCCGAACAGAACCTTGTCGCCTTCCTTCAGCTCGAGCTTCCGCACCTCGCCGTTCTCGAGGATCTTGCCCTGGCCGACCGCAATCACTTCCCCGCGGATCGGCTTCTCGGCCGCCGTATCGGGAATCACGATGCCGCCCGGAGAAGTGCGCTCTTCTTCTGTCCTTTTGATAACGACGCGATCATGCAAAGGACGCAGCTTCATGGGTATCTCCGTATTAACCGGTTGATTTAAGGAAATTTTTTATCGGCCGGACCCGTTGGTTAGCACTCGGCCGTATCGAGTGCCAATCATAGGGCCGGACGCGAGGATTTCAACCCCGAGAACCCGAGCATGGCGGCGCCGACCCGCGAAAGCTATCCTGGTTCACGCCGATGAGCGCCGAAGCCCGCATCGGCCCGCGGGCGCCGTTCGGCGCCGTCGCGAGACTCCCCGAAGTCGCCGAGACATTGGATGATGAGCACCGAGATGGAGCCGCTGCTCGTGATCACGACCTCGAGCGGTGCCGCGGACGCGGACCGCATCGCGTCCGCGCTCGTCGAGCGGCGCCTTGCGGCGTGCGTCAATGCGTTGCACGGCGCGGTGTCGACGTATCGCTGGGAGGGCCGCGTCGCGCGCGACGAGGAAACCGTGCTGCTGATCAAGACGACGGCGGAGCGGTATCCGGCCGTCGAGGCGGCGATTCGAGAGCTTTCGGGATACGAACTCCCCGAGGTCGTCGCGGTCCGAATCGATCGGGGGCTGCCGGGCTATCTCGGCTGGATCGCGGAATCGGTCGAACAGGACGCCGAATGAGCACGAGGATTCTTCGCTCGATTGCGACAGCTGCGGCGGGACTCGCCGCCGCAATGCTGTGGCTTGCGCCGGCCGCCGCTCAACAGCCGCTTCGCCCCGAGCTCGCATACCCTTACGAGGTCGTCGCGGACGGCGACGCGCTGCGCGTCCGTTTCGATATCGTCGACGGCTACTATCTCTACCGCTCGAAATTCAGCTTCGAGAGCGCGACGCCCGGCGTGCGCCTGTCGCCCGCGGTTTTTCCGCCGGGCGAGATCCACAGCGACGAGTTCTTCGGCGAGCAGGAGATCTACCGCGGCGCGTTCGAGATCACGCTGCCGTACGCGCGCACGGCGCCGGCCGACCGGCTCGAGCTAGAGCTCGGCCTGCAAGGCTGCGCCGATATCGGACTCTGCTACCCGCCGCAGTCGTGGACGAGCGAGGTCGCGCTGCCGCCGGCACCGGCCCGGGCCGCGGCGCCGATCCTGCCCGGCGCCCGCGACGAGCTGCTGCCCGTCGACGAAGCGTTCGTCATGAACGCGCGCTTCGACGGCCCGAACCTGCTGACGGTCTCGTGGCACATCGAGCCGGGCTACTACCTCTACGCGGACAAGCTCGAGATCGACGCCGAAGGCGATATCGAGCTCGGCGCCGCGGAATGGCCGCAAGGCGTCCCGCACCGCGACGACAACTTTGGCGACGTGCGGGTGTTCTACGATCGCGTCGACGCTGACGTGCCGTTCTCCCGCGCGGGCCCCGACGAGATCCCGGTCGTCGTCCGGGGCCGCTTTCAGGGCTGCCGGGAGAACAGCATCTGTTATCCGCCGTCCGAGCAGACGATGGCGCTCGTGCTCCCGGCCACGGCCGCGTTCGCGGCGGCCGACGCCGCGCCGCTCGCGGCCTCCGGCGCGCCGGTCTCCGAGCAGGACCGCCTCGCGGCGCTGATCCTGTCGGACTCGTGGTTCCTCGTCGGCGCGACGTTCTTCGGCCTCGGCCTGCTGCTCGCGTTCACGCCTTGCGTGCTCCCGATGGTGCCGATTCTTTCGGGGATCATCGCCGGTCACGGCGCCCAGGTGTCGACGGGGCGCGCGTTCGGCCTGTCGCTCGCGTACGTGCTCGGCATGGCCGTGACGTACACGGCCGCGGGCGCGCTCGCCGCGCTCGCGGGCGAGCAGGTGCAAGCGGTCTTCCAGAAGCCGTGGATCATCACCGTCTTCGCCGGCCTGTTCGTCCTGCTCGCGCTTTCGATGTTCGGCGTGTTCAATCTGCAGGTGCCTGCGGCAATCCAGACGCGGGTCGCGAATCTCGCGAATCGGCAGAAGACCGGCACGTTCGCCGGCACGACGGTCATGGGCGCACTGTCGGCGCTGATCGTCACGACGTGCGTCGCGCCGCCGCTCGTCGCGACGCTGGCCGTGATCGGCCAAAGCGGCGACGTCGTGCGCGGCGCCGGCGCGCTGTTCGCGTTGAGCCTCGGCATGGGCGCCCCGCTGCTCGTCGTCGGCACGTCCGCCGGCAAGCTGCTGCCGAAGGCCGGACCGTGGATGAACGCGGTCAAAGCGGCCTTCGGCGTAATGCTGCTCGGGCTCGCGATCTGGATGATGGAGCGAGTGCTGCCGGGCGGCGTCGTGCTCGTGCTCTGGGCGCTGCTCGTGTTCCTGACCGGGGTCTTTCTCGGCGCGTTCGAGCCGCTGCCGCCCGAGCCGTCCGCGCCGCGGCGGCTCGCGAAAGGCCTCGGTGTGCTCGCGTGCCTGTACGGCGCGCTGCTCCTGATCGGCGCGACGCTTGGCGGCGAGGACCCGCTGCGCCCGATCCCGCGCGCCGCGATCGGCGCCGGATCGGTCGGCGCGCCGGAGAGCGCGCTCGCGTTCGAGCCGGTCGGCACGGTCGCCGCGCTCGACGCCGCGCTCGCGAGCGCGAAGGCCGCGGGCAAGCCGGTCATGGTGGACTTCACGGCGGACTGGTGCGTCTCCTGCAAGGAGATGGAGAAATATACGTTCCCGAGCCCGCAGGTCGTCGCGGCGCTCGAGCCGTTCGTGCTGCTGCGCATCGACGTGACCGCGAACGACGACGACGACAAGGCGCTGCTGAAGCGCTTCGGCAGCTTCGGGCCGCCGACGATCGCGTTCTTCGACGGCGCGGGCCGTCCGCTCGACGCGTTCAAGCTCGTCGGCTACGTGCCGGCGGACGACTTCGCCGCGCACGTCTCGCGCGTCGCAGCGCTATAGGCGGCCGGCTGCCTGCACGCGGGGGCCGACCGGATCGGCGCTCGTATTCCAAGGGTTGCGCGTCGCGCGGTGGGCGATCCCGGCCGGGCTCCGGCGGGCCGACGACCCCCCCCCCTTTCTCCCGACACGAAAAGCGGGCAGGATGCACGGCATGAGCAAGGGCCTCAAACCGACTCTGATCACTCTCCTGCTGAGCGTCGCGGCGGCGCTCGGCTATGTGACCTACCGCGTCACGTTCGACGACCACGCGCCTGCCGCCGACGCCGCGCACGACGGCGAGCACGCGCACGGCGCCCCGGATCGAACCGCGACGCTGCCCGACGAGCTGCCGGACTTCGCGATGGCCGGCCTCGACGCCGACAGCGTTTCGATCCGTAGCTGGCCCGGCCAGCCGCTCGTGATCAATTTCTGGGCGACGTGGTGCGCACCGTGCCTGCGCGAGATTCCGATGCTGAAAGCGTTTCAGGACGAGCATCCGGAACTCAAGGTCGTCGGGATCGCGATCGACGATATGGCCAAGGTCGAGGCGTTCGCGGACGAGATGGGCTTCAACTACCCGATCCTCGTCGGTCAAACCGAGGGCGTGAACGCGGCCGCAAGCTTCGGCGTCGACTTCTACGCGCTGCCGTTCACGATCTTCACGGCCGCGGGCGGAGAGACCATCGGCGTCCGCACCGGCGAGCTCCACGCGGAGCATCTCGACGCGCTCGCAGCCGTGCTCGACGCGCTCGAGGCCGGCCGGGCGGATATCGACGAAGCGCGCGCCCGGCTCGCGGAGCTGATGTAAGGCCGAATTCCGCAGGAACTTGCGCCAACTTCGCCGAAAAGCGGTTAAACTTGCCCGTTATTTGGCGGAACCCTCTCGATGGCGCGATTGCTCCTCCTGAACGGCCCGAATCTCGGCCTGCTCGGCATGCGGGAGCCGGAGATCTACGGTCGCGCGACGCTGGCCGACATCGAAGCGCATTTGAAGTCGCTGGCCGAAGCGGCCGGCCACTCGCTCGACGCGTTTCAGAGCGACGCCGAGCACGAGCTGATTCGGCGCGTTCACGCGGCTCGGGGAGAGGGCATCGATTTCATCCTGCTCAATCCAGCGGCGTTCACGCACACGAGCGTCGCGCTTCGGGATGCGTTGCTCGCGGTCGCGATCCCGTTCGTCGAGCTGCATCTGTCGAATATCGCCGCGCGTGAGGAATTCCGGCGGCGTTCGTATTTTTCGGACATCGCCGTGGGCACGATCGCCGGCTTCGGCGTCACGAGCTACGAGCTTGCGCTGACTGCGGCCGATCGGTACCTGTCGGGGGGCAAATAGTGGATATACGTAAAGTCAAGAAACTGATCGAGCTGCTCGAGGAGTCGGGGATCTCCGAGATCGAGATCTCCGAGGGCG
>CAYMAF010000232.1:0-4596 GCA_964388365.1 uncultured Gammaproteobacteria bacterium
TCCTTGACCATCAGCTCGAGCTTGAACGGGTCGTCGAACGTGCGGCTCGTGATCCGCTGCTTGATATGCGTCTCCGTGATCCAAGACCGGCCGGTCGACTGATTCAGCACGTCCGTCATGACCTCCGGATCGAGGCCGAGCCGCGTGCCGAGCGCGAGCCCTTCGGACGTCGCGAGCAGAGTCATCGCGGTGATCAGGTTGTTGATCGACTTCATCATGTGCCCGGCGCCGACCGGCCCGAGATGAAACACCTCGCGGCCCATCACGTCGAGCAGCGGCCGGGCGCGGGCGATGCTCGCCGGATGCCCGCCAACCATGAACACGAGCTCGGCGCGGCGCGCGCCCCATTCGGCACCGGAGACCGGCGCGTCGACCATGTCGATGCCGCGCTCGCGTAGCGCCTCGGCCGTCGCGGCCGTGATCGCCGGCTCCGACGACGACGTGTCGATCAGCAGCGACTCGGGCTCGAAACCTTCGGCGAGGCCGTCCGGTCCGAGCGCGACGGCGCGAACGTATTCTCCGGACGGCAGCATCGTGATCACGATCTCGGATGCGGCCGCGACCTCGCGCGGCGACGCGGCAATCTTGACCGTGCGGTGCCGAGCGGCGAGCCGCTCGGCCTTCGTGCCGTCGATGTCGAAGACCGTGAGGGAAAACCCCGCGGCCGCCAGATGCCCGGCCATCGGCGTTCCCATCACGCCGAGCCCGATGAAGCCGATGCGCCGATCCATACCTTCGTCGTCCGCCAGCGCGCCTCTCGCGCAGGCTCGGATCATAAACGAAGCGGCCGCCGTCGCGGCTCGCTTGCCGCAGCAGCGGAACGGTCCTCGCGGCGCCGCCGAGCCTGCGGCTCGTCAGATGCGGTCGACGGCCTGCTGCACGCCTTCGCCGTGCGCGCAATGCGCGCAGCAGAACATCTCGCTGCCGGCCTCGACGCCGTGACCGATGATGCGATTGCCGCAATGTTTACACGTCGGCGCCAGCGTATTGATCGCGCATTCGAATGAATCGAAGACGTGCGGCGTCCCGTTCATCGTCACGGTGAACGCCTTATCGTAGTCGTTGCCGCATTTTTCGCACTGCGCCATGATTCTCTCCTGTGCCGCGTCGGTGATCCTCAAGCTCACCGATTCGGTCCGAGCACGCGCAATCCGCAGCGGCCCCTATCCGGCCGCAGCGAGCGGGGAGGGAACGATGAACGTGCGTGACGATCTGGTTCCCGTCGCGGGCAACGGGCTGCTGCATCGGCGTCTGTTCATTCGCGGCGGCGCGGCGCTGCTCGGCACGCTCGCGCTCCTCGAGGCTCGGCCGGCCCGCGCCGACGGCCCGCCCGAGGTGCCGCCGTGGATGAAGGCGCCGGGTGCCGGGATGCGGCCTTACGGCGGCCGTTCGCGTCACGAGGAGCACGTGTCGCGTGTCGTCGGCGCAGTGCCCGGCACGGCCGGCGCCGGCGCCTCCCGCACGCCGCTCGAGCGCCTCGAGGGCATCATTACGCCGAGCGCGCTGCACTTCGAGCGTCATCACGCCGGCGTGCCGGATATCGATCCCGCACGTCACCGTCTGCTGATCCACGGCCTCGTCGAACGTCCGCTGATCTTCGACGTCGAGTCGCTGTCCCGCTACCCGCACGTCTCGCACATTCGGTTTCTCGAGTGCTCCGGCAACAGCGCGCCGAACAATGCGTCCGAGCCGCCGCAGCAAAGCGCCGGGGGCCTGCACGGTCTCGTCTCGTGCAGCGAATGGACCGGTGTGCCGCTCGGCGTGCTGCTCGACGAGGCCGGCGTGCGTCCCGAGGCCCGCTGGGTGCTCGCCGAAGGCGCGGATGCCGCGGCGATGTCGCGCAGCGTGCCGCTCGAGAAGGCGCGCGACGATGCGCTCGTCGCTCTGTATCAGAACGGCGAGCGGCTGCGGCCCGAGCAGGGCTATCCGATGCGCCTGTTCCTGCCCGGCTGGGAAGGCAACGCGAGCGTGAAATGGCTGCGGCGTCTGCTGGTCGCCGCGGGACCGCTGATGGCGAAGGACGAGACGTCGAAATACTCCGATCTTCTGCCGAGCGGCGAAGCGTTGCAGTTCACGTTTCCGATGGGCGTGAAGTCCGTGATCACGTCGCCTTCCGGCACGATGACGATGCGCGGTCCGGGGCTCTACCGCATATCCGGCCTCGCATGGTCCGGGGCCGGGCGCATCCGCCGCGTCGAGGTCTCGGCCGACGGCGGCCGAACGTGGGCCGATGCGGCGCTCGACGAGCCGGTGCTGCCGAAAGCGCTCTGCCGCTTTCGCATCGCGTGGCGCTGGGACGGCGGTCCGGCTGTGCTGCAGAGCCGCGCGATCGACGAGACCGGCGCCGTGCAGCCGACGCGCGCGGCGCTGCTCGCCGAGCGCGGACCGAGCTATCGCTACCACTATCACGCGATCCAGAGCTGGGCCGTGAGCGCGGAAGGGGAGGTGCGCAATGTCTATGCCTGACGAGCGTCCCACTCGACCCGCGGCGCCGAAGCGCGCGGCACGGGCCGCGGAAGGCGGCACTCGACGCGCGGCCGCATCGCGCCCGTGCGCGGCCTTCGTCATCGGCTCGGTCGGCGTGCTCGCCGGCGATGCGCTCGCCGATGCGCTGCTGCCGGCGATCGACGCAAGACCGAACCTGGGAGTGCCGGCGACCGAGGAGCAGATCGCGGGCTGGGATCTCAGCATCGGACCGGACGGCGCCAACCTGCCGCCGGGATCCGGCACGGCGGCCCGAGGCGCCGAGATCTTCGCGGCCCAATGCGCCGCGTGCCACGGCGCGGACGGCACGGGCGGCACGAACGACGCGCTCGCCGGCGGGCGTGGCACGCTCGCGAGCGCCGAACCCGTGCGGACGATCGGCAGCTACTGGCCGTACGCGACGACGATCTTCGACTACGTGCGGCGCGCGATGCCGTATACCGCGCCGCAATCGCTGACGAACGACGAGGTCTATGCGCTGACGGCGCACCTGCTTCATCTGAACGGCATCATCGACGCGGATTTCATCGTCGACGCGGCGACGCTGCCCGCGATCGAGATGCCGAATGCGGCCGGCTTCAGATCCGCGTATCGCGATCGGCCCCGCTGACGGCGTGCGCCGTTTCGATACGACAGCGGCATCCCGTCTCGGCGCCGAGGGGCCGACGCCGATCAGAACGGCCAGATCATCGGCGCGAGCACGACGGTCACGGCGCCGATGAGCACGTTCAGCGGCGCGCCGAAGCGCACATAGTCGGCAAAGCGATAGCCGCCGGGACCGTAGACCATCAGATTCGTCTGATAGCCGATCGGCGTCGCGAACCCCGCCGATGCAGCCATCATGATCACGAACACGAACGGCCGAAAGCTGACGTCGAGGCTTTCGGCGGCCGCGGCGGCGATCGGGAAGATCAGCACGGCGGCTGCGTTGTTCGTCAGCACCTCGGTGAAGATATTCGTCAGCAGGTAGATCCCGATCAGCGCGAGCCATGGACTGTCGCCGAACGCTCCGATCCAGGTCGATGCGATCGCGCCGGCCGCGCCGCTCGCGCTCAAGGCCTCGCCGAGCCCGAGCGCCGCTCCGATCACGATCAGCACCGACCAATCGATCGATGAGCGGGCCGCGCTGGTCGTCGTGCAGCGGGTCGCGAGCATCAGACCGGCCGCGACGAGCGCCGCCTCGAGCATCGTCAGCAGCTCCGTGGTCACCGCGGCGACCATGCCTGCGAGGATCGCGACCGCGAGCCATGCCTTCTCGTGACGCGGGAGATGCGCGTTCTGCACCTCGCTGACGAGCAGGAAGTCGCGCGAGTTTCGTTGGCGCTCGACGAACGACGGACGGCACTCGAGCAGCAGCGTGTCGCCGGGGCGCAGCTCGATGTCGCCGATCTTGCCGCGAAGGCGCTCGCCGTTGCGAGCCGCAGCAATCACGACCGCATCGTATCGCGTGCGGAAGCGGCCCTCGCGAATCGTGCGGTTGACGATCGGGCAGCGTTCCGAGACGACGACCTCGACGATGCTGCGCTCGGGCCGCGGGGCGGTCAGCTTGAAGAGCTGGTCGGGGGCAGGGCACAGACCCCGTAGCCGGAGCAGGTCGACGAGCGATTCGACGACGCCGACGAACAGCAGCCGATCGCCGGCCCGGAGCTGCTCGGTCGGCGCAACGGCCGGGATCAGCACGCCGTCGCGGTCGATCTCGGCGAGGAAGGCGCCCGGCAAGTTGCGCAGACCCGCCTCCTCGACGCTCTTGCCGATCAGCGGGCTCGACGGCTCGACGAGCATCTCGAGCGCGTACTCTCGCGTGCGGCCGGCGTCGCGCAGCGGCGAGCGGCGCTCGGGAAGCAGCCAGCGCTGCGCCGCGAGTATGTACACGATCCCGACGATCGCGGCCGGCAGGCCGACCGCGCCGACCTCGAAGAAGCCGATAGAGTCGAGCGCGCCGCTGTCCTGAACGAGGCCGTGAACGACGACGTTCGTGCTCGTGCCGACGACCGTGCACAGGCCGCCGAGAATCGCCGCATAGCTCAACGGGATCATCAGCTTCGACGCGGCGACGCCGATGCGCTTGCTCCAATCCTCGACGACCGGCACGAACATCGCGACGAGCGGCGT
>CAYMAF010000233.1:0-4595 GCA_964388365.1 uncultured Gammaproteobacteria bacterium
CGCGGCGCAGCAGATCCATCTTGAGATCGCCGACCTCGAGCACCGTCGCGGGCGCTGCGCCGGCCGCTGCGGAGCGGCGCAGCAGCGCCTCGAGCCGCGCGAGCAGCTCGCTGAACGCGAACGGCTTGACGAGATAGTCGTCGCCGCCGGCCTTGAGCCCCTCGACGCGATCGTCGACCTCGCCGAGCGCGCTCAGCACGAGGGCAGGCGTGGAGTTGCGCGAGGCCCTGAGCGTGCGGATCACCGTGAGCCCGTCAACGGCCGGCAGCATCCGGTCGACGATCAGCGCGTCGTAACGCTCGGTCGCAGCGAGGAACAGCCCGTCCTTGCCGTTATCCGCATGGTCGACGGTCCAGCCCGCCTCGGTCAGGCCTTTCGCAATGAATGATGCGACTTGCTTGTCGTCTTCGATGATCAGGATGCGCACGTCTCAGCGGGGTGTCTCGTCTCGGCCGACGCGGCGCGGCAAATCGGGCCGGCGGCGTCGGCGCCGGCTCGGCCGAGCGTCTTCGCGTCGTCGCGGCTCAGCTCGTAGATCTCGCGGATAGGGTAGCTCCACCCGTTCACCTCGACGGCATCGAATCGCGCGTGGATTCGGCTGTCGAACGACGTCATACCGACCGCCGACGCGAATTTCAGTTCCCGGCTCGGCCGGAACAGGCGGACCAGATAGGCCTTGCGCGGCGACGTCCATACGATCAGCGTGTCGTCGCTCACGACGCTGAAACCGTGCAGACGGCCGGCCGGCATGCTGTCGACCCGAGCGAATCCTTCGGACGCCTTCGGTTTCGAAGCCGAGGGCCCCGCGGGCGCGCCGATACCGGCGGTCGCGAAGACGCCGAGCAGAATCGCGAGTTTCGCTCCCTTCATGGCCGTGGCTCCTCGCCGTCGACGGCGGCGGTCGTTCCGATGTTTCCGAAACGCTAATGGGCGGCGGCTGAACGGCGGATTAACGATTCGTCATGCGGGCGCGGGCAGCATTACGGATTCGTAGGGAAACGGTGAGCGGCGCGTAAGGGGCGGCGCTCTAGCTTGATCGCAACCGAGCCGGTCGGGCTCGAGATTCGAATCGGAGGCTGAACATGACTCTACCGGGCAAGAGCAAGAAACCGCGAGCGCTCGCCGCGGCCGCCGTCGCGGCGCTCGGCAGCGCCGCCGCGCTTCACCTCGTGCTGCCGCCGCAGTCAGTCGCGCTCGCGCAGGACCGTCCCGCGACCGAGGGGCTTCGTGCGCCGTCGTTCGCGGACGTCGTCGAGCGCGCGAGTCCCGCGGTCGTCAACATTGCGGTCGCGAGGACGTTCCACGTGCCAACCGCCGGGATGCGGCGCGACGCGTGGCCGCCCGGTCCGGGCCGGCCGCTCGACGAGTTCTTCGGGCGCTTCTTCGAGACGCCCGGAGCGCCCGCACCGAGCGTTCCGCGGCGCGCGGAAGGAGCGGGATCCGGCTTCATCGTGGATCCGGAAGGCTATGTCGTCACGAACCATCACGTCGTCGCCGACGCCGACGAGATTCTCGTGACGCTCGCCGACGGCCGGCAGCTCGCGGCCGAGATCGTCGGCGAGGATCCGCAGATGGATCTCGCGCTGCTCGCGCTCGACGTCGACGAGCGGCTGCCGTATGTCGAGCTCGGAGACTCGGACGCCGTGCGGGTCGGGGAGTGGGTGCTCGCGATCGGTAATCCGTTCGGCTTGGGCGGCAGCGCATCCGTCGGCATCGTCTCGGCGCGAGGGCGGGATATCCGCTCGGGGCCGTACGACGATTACCTGCAGATCGACGCGCCGATCAATCGCGGCAATTCCGGCGGGCCGGTCTTCAATGCCGCCGGCGATGTGATCGGCGTCAGCACCGCGATCTTCTCGCCGAACGGCGGCAACGTCGGCATCGGCTTCGCGATCCCGTCGAATCGCGCGGCGGCCGTGATTCGTCAGCTCAAGGAGCACGGCCGCGTCGAGCGCGGCTGGCTCGGCGTCGAGCTCGAGCGGCTCGACGCGGCGCGCGCGCGATCGCTCGGGCCCGACACGCCGCGCGGGGCGCTGATCGCGCGCGTGCTGCCGGGCAGCCCCGCGGCGCAGGCCGGGCTCGAGGCCGGCGACATCGTGATCCGGTTCGACGGCCGCGAGATCGCGTCGACGCGAGACCTGACGTTCGCCGTCGCAGAGACCGCGCCCCGCGAGAGGGTCGGTGTCACGGTGATTCGCGGCGGCGCGGAGCGGACGCTCGAGGTCGAGGTCGGGCAGCGCGCGGCCGCGGGCACGGCGCGATCCGCCGCGCCCGAGCGATTCTCGGACCGTCGCGGCGGCGGGCGCGAGCGCACGCACCGGCCGGGACCCGGCTTCCGCGCTCCGGGCACGCGCCTCTGAACGGGGCCGGGCGCTCGCGTCAGCGGCGAACGCTCGCGAGCAGCCCGGCGCGCTCGAGCGCGGCGGCGATGCGATCGGCCATCAAGCGGTACCCGGCCGCGTTCGGATGGATCCGGTCCGCGCGCAGCGACTCGTCCGACAGGACCTCGGCGAGCACGTCGGTGACGAGCAGCACGTCTTCCTCGTCCGCGAGCGCGGCATAGATCGGCGAGTCGGAAAGCCGCCCGGTCAGCGCCGCGAATGCCGAGAGCTCCGGCACGCCGACGAGCACTGGGATCGCGCCGGCATCGCGCGCGGCGCGTACGATCGCGCGGAGGTCCTCCTTGACGTCCGCGGCCGGCTGCCGCCGCAGGAAATCGTTGCCGCCGAGCTCGATGATCGCGAGAGCGGGCGCCGCGGAGCGGAGCGCGTCGTCGATGCGCGCCGTCGCTCTGCGCGCCGTGTCTCCGGGGATACCCGCGTTCACGACGTGCCAGCCCGTCAGCGCGGCGAGGCGCGACGGATAATCCTCGCCGGGCCGCGCACCGGTTCCGTGCGTCACGCTATCGCCGAACGCAAGCACGACGGTGCCGTCCGGCAACGGATCGAAGCGGGGGGCCTCGGTGCAAGAGGCGAGCAGCATCGCCGCGACCGCGACGATCGTGATGCGAGCCGGCCGGAGTGTCTTCATCGGCCGCTACTATACCGATCCGTCGTCCGGCGCCGCGATCGGCTGCCGCCGTGCGCCTTTCCCTCGCTTCGCGGCCGTCCGATAATGCCGCGCGCACCGGCGTAACGCGAGATGATCGTGAAGCTGCTGAAAGATCCTTTGCTGCATTTCCTTGCGCTCGGCGCGCTGCTGTTCGCCGGGGCGCTCGTCCGCGACGTCGGCGACGAGGATCCGGAGCGAATCGTCATCGACGCGGTCACGGTCGAGCGAATCGCCGAAGCGGCGCGCCGACTTCACGGCCGCGAGCCGACTCGCGACGAGCTCCGCGAGCTGCTCGAGCCCGCGATCCGTGACGAGGTGCTCTACCGGCAAGCGCTCGCGCTCGGTCTCGATGAGGACGACGACGAGGTGCGCCGGCGGCTGATCGAGAAGATGCAGTACCTCACGATGGATCTCGCCGATCCCGAGCCGCCGTCCGAGGACGTGCTGCGCGAGCACTTCGCAGCGAATATCGAGCGCTTCGAGCTGCCCGCCGCGGTCACGTTCGAGCAAGTCTTCTTCAGTCCGCGGCTGCACGGCGAGTCGCTCGAAGCGAGCGTCGAGGCCGGCTTGCGTGCGCTTCGCGAGGGGACGCCTCCCGCCGAGGTCGGCGATCGGACGCCGCTGCGGCCGCGCTACGACGACGCTGACCGGGCGCGCATCGAGGTGATCTTCGGCCCCGAGATGACCGATGCGCTGTTCGCGGCCGCGCCCGGGAGCTGGGACGGCCCGTACCGGTCGGAATTCGGCGTGCATCTCGCGAAGGTCGTCGAGCACCGGCCGGCGCGCCGGCGCAGCTTCGACGAGGCTCGCGACGAGGTGCTCGCGGCCTACGCCGCGGCGCGTCGCGCCGAGCGCAACGAGGCCGAGTACGCGCGGATCCGCGCGCGCTACGACGTCGTCGTCGAGTGGCCCGATGTGGCCGACGCGGCGCGCCGCGCCGACGACGGAGCCGGCCGTTGAGCGGCCGCTCGCGGCTGATCTCGATCGCCGCGCTCGCGCTCTTCGCGCTGCCCTCGCTCGCGCATCGCCTGAGCCCGGCGTGGCTCGGCGTGATCGAGACCGAGCTCGGCCGCTACGAGGTCGAGTGGAAAGTCTCGGTGCCCGGCGGGCTCGCGGACGTGCTCGAGCCCGGGATTCCGGACGGGTGCCGCGTCGACGGCCGCGTGCGCACGTACGCCGTCGGCGACGCGAGACTGCAGCACGGAACGATCGTTTGCGAAGGCGGCATCGCGGGCCGCGAGATCGAGGTCCGCGGGCTTCGCGCGACCGAGACCGACGTGCTCGTGCGCGTCGTGTTCGCCGACGGCACGTCGTTCACGCATCGCCTCGTTCCCGGCGCGCCGGTCGTGACCGTTCCGGAGAGGAGCGGCGTCGGAGCCGTCGTCTCGACCTATCTCGTGCTCGGGGTCGAGCATATCCTGCTCGGCGTCGACCATCTGCTGTTCGTGCTCGCGCTGCTCCTGATCGTCCGCGGGGTCGGCCGGCTCGTCGCGACGATCACGGCGTTCACGGTCGCGCACAGCATCACGCTCGGCGCGGCGACG
>CAYMAF010000234.1:0-4585 GCA_964388365.1 uncultured Gammaproteobacteria bacterium
CGGCACGCCGATCAGCGAGCTCTACGTCCTCTATCGCCGCGCCGCGCAGCGCTGCCAGGAGAAGGGGCTCACGATCGTGCGCAACTACGTCGGAGAGTACTGCACGTCGCTCGAGATGGCCGGCGCGTCGCTGACGCTGCTACGTCTCGACAACGAGCTCGAAGAGCTGCTCGCTGCCCCGGCCGAGATCGCCGTTCGCGTATTTTGATCACGCCTGAAGCCGGCGGCGCGCCGAGCGCGCCGCCGGCACCCCGCATGACAGCGGTCGTCGCCTTCGATCTCGACGGCACCCTCGTCGACTCGGTACCGGACCTCGCCTACTGCCTCGGACACGCGCTCGCAGCCCTCGGCTTCGCTGCGCCCAGCGAGGCGGATACGCACGCGTGGGTCGGCGACGGCGTCGACGAGCTCGTTCGCCGCGCGCTCGCGCACGCGGTACGGCTCGACGACGCGGCAGACCGCGCCGCGGATGTTCCCGAGCCGCTCGTCCAGAAGGCACTCGACGCGTTCTCGCGCTGCTATGCGGAACACCTCTTCGTTCGCAGCCGTCTCTATCCCGGCGTCGTCGAGACGCTCGATGCGCTGTCCGATCGGGGCGTTCGGGTCTGCTGCGTGACGAACAAGCGCGTCCGCTACGCGAATGCGCTGCTCGAGCAAGCGGCATTGCTCGACCGTTTCGAGCTCGTGATCGGCGGCGACAGCCTACCCGAGAAGAAGCCGAGCCCGATGCCGCTCGTCGCCGCGGCCGAGCGGCTCGGGGTCGCGCCTTCGGCCGCGACGTACGTCGGCGACTCCCACCACGATCTCGATGCCGCCCGTGCGGCCGGTTGGGGTTTCGTCTGGGTCAGCTACGGCTATCGCGAGCTGTCCGCCGCCGAGCTCGGCGGCGCACCGAGGATCGACTCGTTACCGGAGCTGATCGGCCTGCTCGACGTGCGGTGAGGCCCGCGCGGCGGCACCCCCGAGCGGATCAGCGAGCCCTACGCCGAGCGCGCTAGCGAAGCGCGGCCGGACGAGCTCCCCCGTAAGCCCAGTCGAGCAGCTCGACTGTATGCACGACGGGGCGCGGCGATGCGGATGCGAGCTGCACGATGCAGCCGATATTGCCGGTCGCGACGATCGCGGCGCCGGTTCGATCGATATTCGCAAGCTTGCGGTTGCGCAGCCTCTCGGCGATCTCCGGCTGCAGCAGGTTGTACGTGCCGGCCGAGCCGCAGCACAAATGCCCCTCGGCGATGTCCGTCACGGCGAAACCGGCGCGCTCGAGCAGCGCGCGAGGCTGCGCATGGACCTTCTGGCCGTGCTGCATCGAGCACGCCGAGTGGTACGCGACGTCGATGCCCATCGGCCGTTCCCGCTCCGGCAGCCCGAGCTCGGCGAGCAGCTCGCTGATGTCTCGGGTGCGTTCGGCGACGGCCGCGGCGGCGGCGTCACGCTTCGGATCCGATCGAAACAGGTAGCCGTAATCCTTGAGATGCGTGCCGCAGCCCGACGCATGCGCGACGATTGCGTCGATTCGGCCGCGCTCGATCTCGGCGTGGAGCGTATCGATCAGCCGCGCCGCGAGCGCGCGGTTCTGCGCTTCCCGGCCGAGGTGATGCACCAAGGCGCCGCAGCATCCCGGCACGGAGACCGTCTCGGCACCGGCGATCTCGAGCAGACGAAGCGACGCGGCGTGAATGCTCGGCGCGAGTACCGAGCCGACGCAGCCGGACAGCACCGCGACGCGCGGGCGACGCCGAGACGACGAAGCCGCGGCCTCGGGCTCAGGAGTCGATCTCTTCGGCCGATGCCTCGGAAGCAGCGCCGCGGACCGGCCGATCCGGCCCGGCAGACGCGCGAGCACCGGCCGGACGGCGACCGCCGCGCCTAGGACCGCGGCGAAGCGCTTCGGGTACGGGAGAACGGCCGCGAGCATCCAGCGCGCGAGTCGCTCGCCGAGCGGCCTGCGATAGGTCCGCTCGACGTGAGCCCGCGCATGGTCGATCAGGTGCTGGTAATGCACGCCGGACGGGCACGTCGTCATGCACGCGAGGCACGACAGGCAGCGATCGATGTGCCGGACGACCTCGGCCGTGGCCGGCCGCCCCGCTTCGAGCATGTCCTTGATCAGATAGATTCGTCCGCGCGGACTATCGAGCTCGTCGCCGAGCAGCACGTAGGTCGGGCACGTCGACGTGCAGAACCCGCAGTGCACGCATTTGCGTAAGATCTGCTCGGTCTCTCGCATCTCGGGATCGGCGAGCCGATCGGGATCGAAACGCGTCTGCACGACCGTTCCCCGCTCAGGCCCGCCCGCCGCGCACCGGCCGGGCCGAGAATCCCATGCGGCCCGGGTTCAAGCGCCCCGCGGGATCGAAGGCCGCTTTGACGCGCGCCGCGAGCTCGGAAACCGGCCCACGCAGCGGCGGGAAGACCGGCGCGGACGCACGCAGCGCGAGCGGCGCCTTCCACAGCGTCGCATGCCCTTCACGGATCGTCGCGCGCACGCGTTCGACATCGACGTCGCCGTCGAATCCGGCCCAGATCAAGCCGCCGCCCCAGTCGAGCAGGTAGCGGTCGGGCTCGATCGCCTTCACGACCTCGGGCGCGCTCGCGGGCGGCACGGAGATGCGCACGACGCAGCACGCCGATGAAAGCTCCGAAGCCGAGCTCGTCGCCGACCAGAACGCGCGCGACTCGGCGTCGCCGACGAGCTCGACGTCGACGCCGAGATCGAGCGCGGCGAGCAGCCCTTCGACGCGCGCCGCGACCGATTCGCCGAACCCCTCGACGCGCAGCGCGGCGCCGCGTCCCGGCACGAACGCCGCGGCCGAGACGTCGTGCGGCGTGCCGAGCGCGCGCGTCAGCACAGCGACCGCGTCGGCCGCATCGGACGCGGGCACGATCACGGTCGTCTCGGTCTCGGGTGCCGGCGCGACCCGCACCGTGATCGTCGTCAGCACCGCGAGCGTGCCCCAGGATCCCGCGAGCAGCTTCGGCAGATCGTAGCCGGTGACGTTCTTCACGACCCGCCCGCCGGCCTTGAACGCGACCCCGTCGCCGCTCACGGCCTCGAAGCCGAGGAAATGATCGCGCGCGGCGCCGGCGGCGAGGCGGCGCGAGCCCGCGACGTTCGCCGCGATCACGCCGCCGAGCGTCGGGCCGCCGCACGGCGCCGCGCCGAGCAAGACGCCGAAGTCCGGCGGCTCGAACGCGAGCCGCTGGCCGTGCCGCGCGAGCTCGGCCTCGATCGTCGCGAGCGGCGTCCCCGCGCCGGCCGTCAGCACGAGCTCGGCCGGCTCGTAAGCCGAGATGCCGGCGAACGCCGAGAGGTCGAGCGCGTCGGCATCGACCGGCACGCCGATCGAGCGCTTCGATCCGCCCGCGACGGGCTCGAGCGGGCCTTCGTGCGTCGCGAGCAACTCCTCGAGATCGGCACGATCGCGTGGTCGAAATGCCCGGTGCTCGGTGCCTGCGGCGGCCATCAGAAGCGCGGCAGATCCGCGAAACGCCTCGGCGCGGCCGCGTGCACGTGCTCGCGGCCGAGCTCCGCGCAGCGGTGCAATGCCGGATAGACCTTGCCCGGATTGAAACGTAGCTCTGGATCGAACGCACGCTTCACGCGGTGCTGGATCGACAGATCCGGCTCGTCGAACTGATAGGTCATCAGGTCCCGCTTCTCGAGGCCGACGCCGTGCTCGCCGGTGAGCACGCCGCCAACGTCGACGCAGAGCTTCAAAATCTCGTTGCCGAACGCCTCCGCCCGCTCCATCTCGCCGGGCACGTTCGCATCGTACAGAATCAGCGGGTGCAGATTGCCGTCGCCGGCGTGGAAAACGTTCGCGACCCGCAGGCCGTAGCGCTGCGACATCTCGCTGATCTCACGAAGCACGCGAGGCAGCTCGCGGCGCGGGATCGTGCCGTACACGCAGTACTAGTCCGGGCTCAGCCGCCCGACGGCCGGGAACGCGGCCTTCCGCCCCGCCCAGAACGCGAGCCGCTCGGCCTCGCTCGTCGACGCGCGGCAGCTCGTCGCGCCTTCGCGTCCGGCGAGACGCTGCACGCGCTCGAGCAGCAGATCGACCTCGGCCGCCGGACCGTCGAGCTCGACGATCAAGAGCGCTTCGACGTCGAGCGGATAGCCGACGTTCACGAAGGCTTCGGCCGCGTGAATCGCCGGCCGATCCATCATCTCCATCCCGGCCGGCACGATCCCCTCGGCGATGATCCGCGCGACGCAGGCCCCTGCCCGTTCGACGTCCGAGAACCCGATCAGCAGCGCGCGCGCCGTCTCCGGGCGTTTCAAGATCCGCACCGTCACCTCGGTCACGATGCCGATCAAGCCTTCGGAGCCGACCGTGAGGCCGAGCAGATCGTAATGGCCGCTGTCGAGAAACTTCCCGCCGAACCGCACGATCCTGCCCTCGGGCGTCACCATCTCGACGCCGAGCACGTTGTTCGTCGTCAGGCCGTACTTCAGGCAATGCACGCCGCCGGAATTCTCCGCGACGTTCCCGCCGATCGTGCATGCGATCTGGCTCGACGGATCCGGCGCGTAATAGAAGCCGCGATCCGCGACGGCATGGCTGATCGCGAGATTCGT
>CAYMAF010000235.1:0-4555 GCA_964388365.1 uncultured Gammaproteobacteria bacterium
GGCTCGTCAGCGCACGGCCGTCGCGAAGCTCCGTCGCGAGCACGTCGAGCATCGGACCGAAGCCGATCGCGACGACGTCCTCGGGCACGTCCAGCTCGGTATCGTACAGATCGTAGATGATCTCCTGCACGGACTCCTCGCTGAACCAGCCGGGATGCGGATTCGGCACGAAGCCGTCGAACGGGCCTTCGACGTCGAACGCGAAACCGTGCGCTTGCCCTGGACCGAGCACGTCGACGTAGCGCGTATCGCCGAGCGCCATCGCGGAGAACGCGTTCGCGAATCCCTCGCTGAACGCCGTGCGCATGTCGAGCTGGTCGCCGCGCGTGTGCGGGCCGCCGATATTGTCCGAGCGCCCGAACGCGTGCTCGAGGAAGTGCGCCCATTCGTGCGCGATCACGTGGCGGTCGTACTCGTCGGTATCGCTTTCGGCGGCGCCGAGCAGGAAGATGCCCGCGGCCGGCGAGAACAAGCTCGAGCCGATCTCGCCGGTCGAGAAATCCGGGTTCCCGTCGGCGCCGCGCGTCGGCACGTTGTTCGGGCTCCAGTGCAGTGTCAGCGGCGGGAACCGAGTTTTGGGCGCGGCCTCGAGCACGAAATCGGTCACGTCGCGGACGACGTCGAGAATCGCGAACGGCGCGGCTGCACGTACGCCCGAGTACCGCGTGCCGTCCCAGCCGGATGCGGCGTGCAGGTCGACCGTGACGACCGCGCCGGCCGGCGAAATCGCTTCGCTCTCGAGCACATACAGCGCGCCGTCGCGGGTGTTGTCGACGACCCGGTAATCCCAGGCCGGCGTGCCGGCGCGGCGCATCGCGGCGAGCGCGCGCACGCGAATGTCGCCGTCGGCCGTCACCGTCAACGAATACTGCCCGCGTGCATCGGTCTCGGAGGTTCCGAGCACCGTGCCGCCGGCAACGACCTCGACGACGACGCCGCGCGCGGGCGCCGCCTCGATGGCGTCGTAGTCGAGCGCGAGGTCGGCGACCGGCACCCGATCGAAGGTCACCGTGCCGCTGACGACCACCGCCGGCGCGCCGGACGCCGCCGCATCGCCTCCGCCTCCGCAGCCGGCGAGCATTGCGGCCGACGCGAGGCAAGCCGATGCGCACGCGCGGACCGCCGAACGACCCGTCACGATCCGCTCCGTGTCATAGATCAACCTTCTCGTGGTTTCCTCGGATACGATAGCGGGTGTGGATGCCGAGAGGTATCCGTCGCCGCAACGCGGGGTTCCTCGCCGTGACCTCCTTCGCGAAGGACGAGTGAAAACCGAGACTTGGAGCGAATTCCGAACGCTCCGCCAGAGTGCATACTGATCGACGACTGTCGCAGATCGGCGACCGCGGCCGGCGAAGCACGGTAGCAAGAACTGGTAGACTCGCGTCGGCCGACTCGTGTCGACACACGCTCGAGAGACAATGACCGCAAAGACGATCCTGGTCACCGGCGGCGCCGGCTATATCGGCTCCCATGTCGTACGCCAGCTCGGCGAAGCGCGCGAGAACGTCGTCGTGCTCGACGATCTCTCGACCGGCTTTCGCCAGGCCGTGCTGCACGGCGAGCTCGTCGTCGGCCACACCGGCGATCCGAGATGTCTCGACGAGATTTTCTCCCGCCACACGATCGACACCGTGATGCACTTCGCGGCGAATACCGTCGTCCCCGAGTCGGTCGCGGATCCGCTTAAGTATTATCGAAACAACACCTGCGCGAGCCGCACGCTGATCGAGCACGCGCTGCGGGCCGGCGTACGGCATTTCGTGTTCTCGTCGACCGCGGCCGTGTACGGGATACCGCCCGGCGGCGTCGCGTCCGAGGAGAGCCCGACCGTGCCGATCAACCCGTACGGCACGTCGAAGCTCATGACCGAGTGGATGCTCCGCGACGTCGCGGCCGTGTCGCCGATGCGCTACGTCGCGCTGCGCTACTTCAACGTCGCGGGCTCGGATCCGCAAGGCCGCATCGGGCAATCGACGCCGAACGCGACATTACTGACCAAGGTCGCGTGCGAGGTCGCGGTCGGCAGGCGCGAGCGGCTGTCGATCTTCGGCACCGATTATCCGACGCCCGACGGTACCGGCGTCCGGGACTATATCCATGTCGAAGACCTCGCGGCCGCGCATCTGAAGGCGCTCGAGTACCTGCGCGGCGGCGGCGAATCGGTCGTGCTGAACTGCGGATACGGCCGCGGCTACAGCGTGCGCGAGGTCATCGCCGCGGTCGAACGCCGCGCGGGCGCACCGCTCGCGACGGAGGAAGCGCCGCGCCGCCCCGGCGATCCGCCGGTGCTCGTCGCCGAGGCGGCGAAGATCCGCTCGACGCTCGGCTGGGCGCCCCGGTACGACGATCTCGACGTGATCGTCGAGAGCTCCCTCGGCTGGGAGCGCAAGCTCGCGGCCGGCATTTGGGCGGCGTGAAGGCCTATCGAACGAAGGTTTTGACGACGGTAACGGACACGTGAAGATCGGGCGACCGCGAACGCTGCTGGGGCTGACGCTCGTGGGCTTCGCGCTCGTCACGCTGCCGCTGCTCGTCGCGATCGCGAACGCCGCGCTTCAGCTCGGCCGCCTCGCGGCCGAGAGCGAAGCCGTCGCGGCGGAAAGCGCGACGACGTCGCTCGAGGCCCAGCGCATCACGAACCTGCTGATGAACCTCGAGCGTAACGCACGCCAGTTCATCGTTCTCGAGGAGGACGACTGGCTCGATCTGTACGACACGGATCTGGCCGAGCTGAAGAAGAGCATCGCCGTGCTCGGCGGCCTTCCGCAAACGCCTGAGGTCGCGAGCCAGCTTTCGCGGCTCGCGCAGATCTCGGACACGACGCGCGCCGCGCTCGAGAGCTACGACGTCGACGAGGACAGGTCCGAGCAAGCGCTCGAGATCGTGATCGAGAACTTTCGCGCGATGTCGGCCGCGGCGCGCGAGATCCAGCAGGGTATGCGAATCGCGCGCAACGAGCAGCTCGCGGCGCTTCAGGATTCGACTCGCGATGCGCAGCAGGCGCTGATGTGGCAGACGGCGCTGCTGATTCCGGGCACGCTCGTGCTGATCATGTTTTTCCTCGTCGTCGTCGGCCGGCCGATGCGCCAGGTCGACCGCGCAATCCGCGAGCTCGGCAGCGGCGACTTCAGCCGGCCGATCACCGTGACCGGCCCGCGCGACATCGAGACGCTCGGCCGCCAGCTAGAGTGGCTGCGCCATCGCCTGAAAGAGCAAACCGACGAGAAGAACAAATTCCTGCGGCACATGTCCCACGAGCTGAAGACGCCGCTCGCGAACATTCGCGAAGGCACGGAGCTGTTGCTCGACGGCTCGGTCGGCCCGCTCGACACGCAGCAGCAGGAAGTCACGGCGATCCTTCGCGACAACGGAGTCAAATTGCAGGCGCTGATCGAGAATTTGCTGAACTTCAGCGCCTGGCAAACGAAAACGGCGTCGCTCGAGATCTCGGAGTTCGAGCTGAAACCGCTGGTCTTCGGCGTGCTCAGCCAGCACCGCCTGCTGATCTCGAACCAGGGAATCAAGCTGCAGGTCGCGATCAGCCCGATGCGCGTCCGCGCGGACGAAGGTAAGCTGCGTCTCGTGCTCGAGAACCTGATCTCGAACGCGATCAAGTTCCTGCCGAACGGCGGCACGATTCACATCGGCGCCGAGATGCGCGGCGGCGAGCTCGTGCTCGACGTCGCCGACACCGGCCCGGGAGTCGCGCCCGAGGATCGGGATCGAATATTCGAGGCCTTCTATCAGGGCCGCCGGCTGCAGGGCGGGCCGCTCGGAGGCACGGGCATCGGGCTCTCGGTCGTCGCCGAATGCGTGCAAGCGCACGGCGGCACGGTCAAGCTGATCGACAGCCACTGGCCGGGCGCCCATTTTCAGGTCCGGCTGCCGCTGTTGCGCGCGGGCGACCGGCCCCAGCTGGTCGCGAACGGATAGGCGGGGCCGGATGCTGAGAGCGGCAAAACAAAGACGTACGGCCATCGGAGTGTTGCTCGGAGCCTGCGCATTGCTCTCCGGGTGCTCGGTTGGCAGTCTTTGGGGCCGAGAAGGGAGCTCGGCCGGCGTCGAGACGGGTGCCGCGGACGGCACTCTCGACGGCGACGGGCTCGTCGCGTATCTGGAAATCATGCGCCGCCTCGTCGAAGGGGATCCGGTCACCCAAGCCGAGACCTTCCTCGAGGTCGCGACGGCAGCGTCCGAGTCGCCGACGACGACGAATCGGCTGAAGCTCGCGCTCGCGGTCGCGACACCCGGTCATCCGGGCAGTGACGCCGCCGAGGCGCAGCGGCGCTTGAGCGCGCTGCTCGCCGCCGGCGCGGCGCTGCTGCCCGAGGAACGAATGCTCGTCGCGATCCACTTGAAAGAGGTGGAGCAGCGGCTGATTCTGGACAGCGAGGCGGACCGCCTCCGGGCCGAGGCCGACGCGGCGAGAGCACGGCAAGACAACGAGAGCGCGCGGCGCCTTCAGGCTGCGCTCGAAGAGAACGAGCGGCTCGCGAGAGCGCTCGAAGAGGCACAACAGAAGCTCGATGCGATCACGAACATCGAGCGCTCG
>CAYMAF010000236.1:0-4514 GCA_964388365.1 uncultured Gammaproteobacteria bacterium
GGATCAGCGACCGCGTCGTTCCGGCCATCGCGTTCGCGAACCGGCCGCCGGAGCGCGCCGTCACGCTGATGCTCCCGTCGGCATGGCTGACCTCGACCTCCGGCCGGATCGGCAACGACAGCGAGCCCTTCGGACCTTTTACGGTCACCATTCCCGGCGCCACCTCGGCGGTGACGTTGCTGCCGAGAGAGACCGGACGTTTCGCTACTCTAGACATCCTACTCAACCGTTGGGTTCAGGGGCCGGCGCCGCCGTCCGCCCGTTACGAAACGATGCACAGCACCTCGCCGCCGTGGCCTTCGGCACGCGCCTGACGGTCGGTCATCACGCCGCGCGACGTCGACACGATCGCGATTCCGAGCCCGCCCTGCACTTGCGGCAGCTCGGTCTTCTTCCTGTACACGCGCAGGCCCGGTCGGCTCACGCGCCGGATCGTCTCGATGACCGGGCGATCCTGGTAGTACTTGAGGCGAATCGTCAGCACCGGCTTACCGTCGTTGTCTTCGACGGAGTGCCCGGCGACATAGCCCTCGGCCTCGAGGACTTTGACGATGTCGACCTTCTGCTTCGACGACGGAACGGACACGGATTCCTTGCGGGCCGCCTGCGCGTTGCGGATACGCGTCAACAGATCGGCGATCGGATCACTCATGCTCATCAGTGCACTCCGACCTTACCAGCTTGCCTTCGACAGGCCCGGGATCTCGCCGCGCATCGTCGCCTCGCGCAGCATGTTGCGTGCCAGGCCGAAACGGCGGTAGTACCCGTGCGGCCGGCCGCTCATCGCGCAGCGGTTGCGCAGACGGACCGGGCTCGCATCCCTCGGCAGCGACTGCAGCTTGAACTGCGCCGCCCGCTTCTCCTCGTCCGACGCACGCGGATCCGCGATGATCCGCTTCAGCTCCGCACGCTTCGCGGCGTAGCGCTCTACCGTCTTCAGACGCTTGGCGTTGCGCATCAGCATCGATTTCTTCGCCATGACAAAAGCTCCTACGACCGCAGCGGGAAATTGAACGCCTCGAGCAGCGCGCGGCCCGCCTCGTCGTTCTCGGCGGTGGTCGTGATTGCGATATCCATGCCCCTCAGGGCGTCGATCTGGTCGTAGTTGATCTCCGGAAAGATGATCTGCTCGCGAATCCCGATGTTGTAGTTTCCGCGGCCGTCGAACGCGCGCGCCGAGAAGCCGCGAAAATCGCGGATACGCGGAATCGCGACGTTGATCAGCCGATCCAGAAACTCGTACATCCGGTCGCGCCGCAGCGTCACCTTGCAGCCGATCGGAAAGCCTTCGCGCACCTTGAAGCTCGCGACCGAGATGCGCGCCTTCGTCGGCACGGCCTTCTGGCCCGTGATCCGCGCGAGGTCGTTCATCGCATGCTCGAGCACCTTGCGGTCCGCGACCGCTTCGCCGACGCCCATGTTCACCGTGATCTTGACGAACCGAGGCACCGCCATCGGGTTCTTGACGCCGAGCCGCTCCATCAGCTGCGGAACGACGGTCGTCTTGTAGTATTCCTGCAACCTGGCCATATCAGGCGTCCACGACCTCGTTGTTCGACTTGAAGTAGCGCACCTTGCGCCCGTCGCCGAGCACCCGGAAGCCGACACGGTCGCCCTTCTGCGTCGCCGGATTGAACAGCATGACGTTCGAGACGTGCAGCGGCGCCTCCTTCTCAATGATGCCGCCGGGCACGCCGCGCGCCGGATTCGGCCGCTGATGGCGCTTCACGACGTTCACGTTCTCGACGATGACTCGCTCGTCGTCGACAACGCGCAGCACGACGCCTCGCCGGCCCTTGTCTCGGCCTGCGATCACGACGACCTCGTCACCCTTCCTGATACGCTTCATTGCGTTCCGCCTCTACAGCACTTCCGGCGCCAGCGAGATGATCTTCATGAACCGGTTCGTGCGAAGCTCTCGCGTGACCGGCCCGAAGATACGCGTACCGATCGGCTCGAGCCGGTTGTTCAGCAGCACGGCCGCGTTGCCGTCGAACCGGATCGCCGAGCCGTCCGGACGGCGCAGTCCCTGCCTCGTGCGCACGACCACGGCGTTGTAGATCTCGCCCTTCTTTACGCGGCCACGGGGAATCGCGTCCTTGATCGTGACCTTGATGATGTCCCCGATACGCGCATAACGCCGCTTGGAGCCGCCTAGCACTTTGATGCACATCAGGCGCCGGGCACCGGAATTGTCCGCGGCAGCCAAAACCGTTTGAGCTTGAATCATCGTTCGATCCTCTAGCTCGCCGCCTCGTCCTTCTGCGGCGCGTCCGCGCTCCTCGCCCTCGTCACGATCTCCACGACGCGCCACGACTTTCGCTTGGAGATCGGGCGGCATTCGCTGATCGCGACCGTGTCTCCGGCGCGCGCCGAGTTATCCTCGTCGTGAGCCATGATTTTCGTCGTGCGGCGGATGTACTTGCCGTAGATCGGGTGCCGGATAAGGCGCTCGACCGCCACCGTGACGCTCTTGTCCATCTTGTCGCTGATGACCCGGCCGACGATTCTGCGGACCTTCTTTTCGCCGTCCGCCGTCGGCTGCCCGGTGCTCTCCGCCGCGCTCATCACTTCTCACCCTTCTGTCTGACCCGCTCGCCGAGCACGGTCTTGATCCTCGCGATATCCCTGCGGACCTTGCCGTGCTGGTCCGGCCTCGCGCCTTGACCGGTTGCGGCCTGCATACGCAGATTGAACTGCTCGCGCCGAAGCTTCAGAAGCTCCTCGGCGAGCGCCTCGTCGGTCATCTCACGCAACTCTTTCGCCTTCATCACGATACCTGGCGCTCGACGATCACCGTCTGGATCGGCAGCTTCGCCGCCGCAAGACGAAACGCCTCGCGCGCGACCTCCTCGCTGACGCCGGCCATCTCATAGAGCATCCGGCCCGGCTGAATCTGCGCGACCCAGTACTCGACGTTGCCCTTACCCTTGCCTTGACGCACCTCGAGCGGCTTCTTCGTGATCGGCTTGTCCGGGAACACCCGGATCCAGATCTTGCCGCCGCGCTTCACGTGGCGCGTCATCGCCCGGCGTGCGGCCTCGATCTGCCGCGCGGTCAGCTGACCACGTCCGACCGCCTTCAGGCCGAACTCGCCGAAGCTGACCGTGTTGCCGCGCGTCGCGAGGCCGGTGTTGCGGCCCTTGAACTGCTTTCTGAATTTCGTCCGTTTAGGTTGCAGCATGGCAGCCTCTGCTCATTCCCGCTCGCCGAGCCCTCAGGCTTGCGCGCGCGGTGCCTCGGCGGCTTCCTGCTTCGACTCGCCGAAGTCGAATACCTCGCCGCGGAAAACCCATACCTTGACGCCGATCACACCGTATGTCGTGCGCGCCTCGGCGAACCCGTAGTCGATATCGGCGCGGAACGTATGCAGGGGCACGCGGCCTTCCCGATACCACTCCGAGCGCGCGATCTCCGCACCGTTCAGCCGCCCCGACACCTTCACCTTCACGCCCTCGGCGCCGAGACGCATCGTGTTCGTGACGGCCCTGCGCATCGCGCGGCGGAACTGCACGCGGCGCTCGAGCTGTTGCGCGATTCCCTCGGCGACGAGCTGTGCATCGAGCTCGGGCTTGCGGATCTCGGAGATGTTCAGGCGCACGTCCGGAAGCGGCATCCCGAGCAGCTTCGCGACGTCGGCGCGCAGCTTCTCGATGTCCTCGCCCTTCTTACCGATCACGATACCCGGCCTCGCCGTGTGGATCGTGATGTTCGCGCGCTTCGCCGGACGCTCGATATGGATACGGCTGACCGACGCGTCCTTCAGCTTACGCTTCAGAAACTCGCGGACCCGGTGATCCTGCTCGATATACGTCGGGAACGTCTGCGGATCGGCGTACCACTTCGACAGCCACTCCTTCGTGATGCCGAGGCGGATTCCGGTCGGATGTACCTTTTGACCCATAACTTACTCGTCCGCCACTCGAATCGTAATGTGGCTGTTGCGCTTCAAAATTCTGTTGCCCCGTCCCTTCGCCCTCGCGCGATAGCGCGCGAAGAACGGCGCTCCGTTGACCTCGACGACGGCGACCTTCAGCTCGTCGATATCGGCACCGTGGTTGTGCTCGGCGTTCGCAATCGCCGACTCGAGCACCTTGTGCACGATCCGCGCGGCCTTCTTGCGGCTGAACCGCAGAATGTCGATGGCCTGCCCCACCGGCTTGCCTCTGATCTGATCCGCGACCAGGCGGCACTTCTGAGGAGAAATGCGCGCGTATCGCAGCGTCGCCGCAACCTGCATCGGTCCTAGCTCCAACCCTTGAGTTTTCCTCGATGTCTCGGTCTCGTGTTCACATGCCGCTTTCGGGGACGCTCGCGCGCATGGACACGCCCGAGCGAGCCTCCAGGGACGGATTCACGGCGGTCCCCGAAAGCGGCATGTGAACGCGAGGCCGAAACATCCCTACTACCGCTACCTGGACTTCCGATCCCCGGAATGCCCCTTGAACGTCCGCGTCACCGCGAACTCGCCGAGCTTGTGGCCGACCATGTTCTCCGAGATCAGCACCGGCACG
>CAYMAF010000237.1:0-4497 GCA_964388365.1 uncultured Gammaproteobacteria bacterium
GCGAGCGCGTAGCCGAGGACCGCGAGCGGCTTGCGCCGGCCGAGCCGGTCGCTGATCGCGCCGGAGACGATCTTCGTCATCGACGCGATCGCTTCCGCCGCACCTTCCATGACACCGACGAGCGTGACGCTCGCGCCGAGCACGCCGACGAGAAAGACGGGCAAGAGCGCGTGGATCATCTCCGACGAGACGTCCATCAGCAGACTGACGATGCCGAGCGCCCAGATGCCGGCCGGCATCGAGCGCCGTCCGCGCGTCGCGGTCGCGCGACGAATCGAAGGCTTTCGCGTCGACGTCATGGTCCGTGTCGGAAGCAGGGCGGGGCCCCGTCCTCGAGCAACTGGCCCTCGGGCCATCATAATGTGCCCGTTCGCCGAGAACCCGAACGATGGACCGACGCACCGCACTGCGACAGATTGCCGAGATCGTCGGCCCGGACGGCGTCGTCCCGCCGGCCGAGGCCGAGCGCTATCTCGTCGACGAGCGGCGGCTATATCACGGCGCCGCCGCGCTGATCGTGCGTCCGCGCACCGTCGACGAATGCTCGCGCATCCTCGCGATCTGCAACCGCGCAAGGCTCGGCGTCGTGCCGCAGGGCGGCAATACTGGATACTGCGGCGGCGCGACGCCGTTCGACGGCGAGAATCAGGTGCTCCTCCTGACGACGCGCCTCGACCGGATCCGCGAGGTCGATCCGACCGGGTTCACGCTGACCGCCGAGGCCGGCGTCGTCCTCGCGGATGCACAGGCCGCGGCCGCCGAGCACGGGCTGCTGTTCCCGCTCAGCATGGGCTCGGAAGGCTCGTGCCGGATCGGCGGCAACGTCGCGACGAACGCCGGCGGGCTCGCGGTGCTGCGCTACGGGACGATGCGCGACCTCGTGCTCGGGCTCGAAATCGTGCTGCCGAACGGCGACGTCCTCTCCGAGCTCGAGGGGCTGCGCAAGGACAACACCGGTTATCAGCTCAACTCGATCTTCGTCGGTGCCGAGGGCACGCTCGGTCTCGTGACCGCGGCCGTGCTGAAGCTGTTTCCGCGGCCGCGCTCGAGCGAAACCGCGTGGCTCGCGGTGCCGAGCCCCGACGCCGCGACGGCGCTGCTCGGCCGTGCCCGCGGCGAGAGCGGCGACGAGGTCGTCTCGGCCGAGTATGTCTCGCGCGCGTCGCTCGAGCTCGTGCTGCGGCATATCGACGGCGTGCGCGACCCGCTCGATCGCGCGCACGAGCACTACCTGCTGCTCGAGCTCGCGTCGAGCGACGACGCCGCGGCGCTTCGCGAGAAGCTCGAGCGCATCGTCGTGCAGGCTGCCGACGCCGGCGAGATCGTCGACGGCGTGCTCGCCGAATCCGGGCCGCAGCGCGACGCGCTGTGGCGGCTCCGCGAGACCGTCCCGGAGGCCGAGCGCCGCGAAGGCGGGGCCGTGAAACACGACGTCTCGGTGCGGATATCGGATCTGCCGCGCTTTCTCGATCTCGCCGGCGCCGAGCTCGGCCGCGCCGCGCCGCACCGACGCTCGATCTACGGGCATATCGGCGACGGCAATCTGCATTACAACCTGTTGCCGCCGGCCGGGACGGATTTCGCGGCTTTCGTCGAGCGTCACGGCGCCGCGCTGACGCGCACCGTGCACGATACGGCGGTGCGGCTCGGCGGCAGCTTCAGCGCCGAGCACGGTGTCGGCGTGCTGAAAGTCGGGGAGCTCGCGCGTTACCGCTCGCCGGAGGCCGTCGCGGTCATGACCGCGCTGAAGCGCGCGCTCGATCCGAACGGCATCATGAATCCCGGCAAGGTCATTCCGCCCGCAGCATTCGCATCCCGTTCAGCGTGACGAGGACGGTCGCGCCGACGTCCGCGAGCACGGCCATCCACAGCGTCGCGAGGCCCGGCACCGCGAGCGCGAGAAATGCGGCCTTGAGCGCGAGGCTGAGCGCGATGTTCTCGCGGATCAACCGGCGCGTCTTGCGGCTGATCCGCACGGCCTGCGGCAGCCGCTCGAGGTCGTCCTGCATCAGCACGACGTCGGCGACCTCCATCGCCTGATGCGAGCCCGCGCCGCCCATCGCGATCCCGAGCCGCGCGGCCGCGAGCGCCGGTGTGTCGTTGATGCCGTCGCCGATCATCGCGACCGTGCCGTGCCGGGCCTCGAGCCGTTGCACGGCGCGGAGCTTTTGCTCGGGCAGGAGCTCGGCGTGGATCTCGTCGATCTCGGAAAGCTCCGCGGCGAGCCGCTCGGCGACGCCGCGGCGGTCGCCGGTCAGCATCACGAGCCGATGGCGCGGATCGAGCGCCTTCAGCGCCTTCAGCGCGGCGGCCGTCGTCGGCCGAGGTCGATCCTCGACCGTGATATAGCCGTCGACGTTGCCGTCCTGGCCGACGAGCATCAGGCTCGACGCGGCGTCGTGCCCGGCGACGAGCGCCTCGACGTTCCCGGCCCCGGCGAACAGCGACGGATTGCCGACCGTCACGCGCCGACCGTTCAGCATGCCGCTGACTCCGCGTCCGGTATGGGACGTGATGTCGGCCGCGTGCGGATAGCGGTGCCCGACGCGGCGCTCCTCGGCCGCATGTACGACGGCGCGTGCGAACGGGTGCGCGGAGCCGCGCTCGACTGACGCCGCGAGGGCGACGATCTCGTCGCAGGGCTCGCATTCGGAGAGATGCGCTTCGGTATGCGTGCACTCGAGCGCCCGTATGCCCGAGACGCTCGGGCGGCCCTGGGTCAGCGTCCCGGTCTTGTCGAACGCGAAGACCGTCGTGCGCGCGAGCTCGTCGAGGCCGGCGCCGCCGCGGACGAGGACGCCGAGATGCGCGAGCCGCGTCAGCGCGCTGACGACGGTCACCGGGATGCTGATGATCAGCGCGCACGGGCAAGCGATGATCAGGAGCGCGAGGCCGCGGTACAGCCAGCCGGGCGGCCCCTCGGCCGGCGTCAGAAGCGGCTGGCCGAGCGCGAGCGGCGGCACGACGGCGACGCCGACCGCGAGCGCGACGACGGCGGGCGTGTACCACTGCGCGAAGCGGTCGACGAAACGCTCGGCCGGCGAGCGCTGCGCCTGCGCCTGCTCGACGAGGCGCGCGATTTGCGCGATCGTGAAATCCTCGGGCTCGCGTCCGACCTCGATCTCGAGCGTTCCGTCGACGTTGATCGTGCCGGCGAAGACCTCGCTCCCGTCGGAGACGGCGACCGGCACCGACTCGCCGGTGATCGCGGATTGATCGACCGTCGAGACGCCGCCGACGACGCGTCCGTCCGCGGGAACTCGCTCGCCGGGCTTCACGAGCACGCGCTCGCCGACGCCGAGCTCGCTGACCGGCACGACACGGTAGTGGCGGTGGCCGTCGTGGTCGCGGATCACGGTCGCCTCGGCCGGCCGGAGCGCGAGCAGGCCGCCGAGCGATGCGCGCGCGCGCGCCGCGCTGTAAGCCTCGAGCGCCTCGCCGAGCGTGAACAAGAGGATCACGGTCACGGCTTCGCCGGACGCGCCGATCGCGACGGCGCCAACCGCGGCCGCGGTCATCAAGAGGTCGATCGTGATCCGGCGCGCGAGAACCAGCGACGAGACGCCGCGGCGCGCGATCGGGTAGCCGACGATCGCGATCACCGCGAGCTGCAGCAGCTCGGCCGCGAATCGCAGCGGCGCCGGGCCCGCGAACGACAGCGGCGACGTCGCGATCACCGCGATGCCGAGCGCTAGCGCGAGCCGCAGCGCTCGATCGCGCCATAGAAACGCGAGGAAGCCGCGGATGCCGCCGTGCCCGTCGGGCGTCGCGGCCGGCGGCGCGTCCTCGACGATCCGATAGCCCAGCGCCTCGACCCGCGCCCGAACCGCGTCGGGCTCGACGCGGCCACGTCCCTCGATCGTCTCGGTCGTGAAGCTGACGGTCACGTCGTCGACGCCGTCGAGCTCCTCGAGACCGCGCTCGATCGTCTTCGCGCAGCTCGCGCAATCCATGCCGCCGACCTTGAAGCGGAACGGGCGGCTGTCGATGCGGGTCTCGGTGTTCTCGGGTGCTGCGGACATCTTCGGTCGTCGGGGTAGTCGCGACCCGAAGGGTAGACCTTCAACCCGGGTTGAAGGTCAAGCCGGGTGGTCCGAAAGCGGGGACTGGCGGTGCTTTCCGGCATGCGAGCGGCCGCCGCGCCGCGCCGCGCTACGGCGTCGCGTGCGCCCCGGGCTCCCGGGCCGGCTCCGTGGCCTGTCCGCCCGCGGCCTCGAGCTCGAGGAAGAATTGCGCGAACAGAAACGCCTTGTCGCCTTCGGCCGAGAACAGAAATCCCTCGTCCGTGCGCTCGAGGTGCGGCGTCCGATGGGCGTGGCAGTCGGCCTCGACGCGCGCGATCGCGCCGAGCGCGGCCTCGAGCCTCGCGTCGTGCCCGGGAATCAGCACCTTGTAGCCGTCGTCGTCGCGCCAGATATGGACATGCCTGCCCGCGAGCGCATCGAGCAGCTCGTCGCGGTCGAGGCTCGCGAGCGCGCAGCCGGTGCGCTCGAGCAG
>CAYMAF010000238.1:0-4406 GCA_964388365.1 uncultured Gammaproteobacteria bacterium
ACGGTGAACTGAATGGCAAGCGTATTGTTGGTCGATGACGAGCCGGATTTCGTCGCCAGCGCCTCCGAAATGCTGCGATTGCACGGGCATGAGGTGAGAACGGCCGATACGCTGGCAAACGCCAGAAGAATCCTCGATTCCCAACCCGCCGACGTTCTCCTGCTCGACCTCATGCTGCCCGACGGCAACGGGCTCGAGCTGCTCGACGAGCTCGCGAAGAACCAGCTCGAGGTGGAGCGCGTCGTGCTGATCACCGGTCATCCGGGGATCAAATCGCAGATCAAGAATCTCAGCGGTCCGACCGTCTCCTACTTGACGAAGCCGATCGACAATCGCGAGCTGATGGGGCTGCTCCGCGATCTCGAGCACAGCTCGAGCTACGACGACGACGTGAACCTGCACTTCGGCCTGCTCGTCGGCGAGACGCCTCAGATGCATGAGGTTTACAACCAGATCCGGAAGATCGCGGCCACGGACAGCCCCGTGCTGATCCTCGGCGAGACGGGCACCGGGAAGGAGCTCGTCGCGGAAGCCATTCACCGCGAGAGCCGGCGCCGCGGCGAGTTCGTCGCCGTGAATTGCGGCTCGCTGTCACGCGAGCTCGCCGGCAGCGAGCTCTTCGGTCACGAGAAAGGCAGCTTCACGGGCGCGACTCGGCAGCATTCGGGCTTCTTCCAGCGCGCCCACAACGGCACGCTGTTCCTTGACGAGCTGACGGAGATGCCGCCGGAGCTCCAGCCGCATTTCCTGCGCGTGCTCGAGACGCGCAAGGTCCTGCCGGTCGGTAGCGAGAAGGAAATCCCGATCGAGACGCGGGTCATCGCGGCGACGAACCGGGTGCCGAACGAGGCGATCCAGAACAAGGCGCTTCGGAAGGATCTTTACTACCGGCTCAGCGTGTTCCCGATCAGCCTCCCGCCGCTGCATCAGCGGCGCGACGATATTCCGCTGCTCGCGAACCACTTCTTGAACGAGCTCGCTCGACGCTACGGCCCGCAGCGCTGGCTGTCCGACAAATCGATGAAGCGGCTCGAAGCCTATCACTGGCCTGGAAACGTCCGCGAGCTGCGGCACGTGATCCATCGCGCGTTCATCCTCTCGGATTCAGAGGACGGCGAGATCGATCTTCCGGAGCGTTTCGAAAGCCCGTTCGGCCAGCAGAACCGGCTCGAGGGCCTGCAGGTCGGGCGCTCGATCCGGGAGATCGAGCGCGAGCTGATCATGCGCACGCTCGCGCATTTCGACGGCGACAAGCGCGCCGCGGCCGAGATCCTCGGCATCAGCCTGAACACGCTGTATAACCGGCTCCACGTGTACGAGCAGGAGAAGGCCTCCTAACTCGTTCGTGAGCGGCCGCGCGCGAGCCCCGTCTATAAGCTCTCGGCGTCGCTCGATGCCGCGTCGGCCGGTGCGGCCGCCGACCGTGAAACGGCCGGTGCGACGGCCTCGGCGGCTCGGCGGATCTGCTCGACGAGGCGCGCGCCCGCGATGACGACCGCGGCGAGCTCCGCGAGGCGCGCAGGCGGCGCGCCGCCCTCTCCTTCCGCTCGCGCTCCGCGCCCCGTCCGGGGCGCGCCCCGCAGCCAGCCGAAGCCGAGTCCCGCGGCGAAGATCGCGAGCAGAACTTTCGGCCGCGCGAGCTCGCTGCGGAGACGATCCGCGGCCTGACGCCCGACGGTGTCGAGCACCGCGAAGTCGGTCCGAACCGTTTGCCCGAGGCGTTCGACCTCGCGCGCCGCGGAACGCAATCCGCCGATCACGTCCTCTCCTCGGACCGGAGCACGGCCTTACGCAGCTCGGGCAGCGTCAGGGAACGGCTCATGCGCACCACGGCCCGCAGCAGCAGATACGCGGCGAGCAGATGCGCGGCCGCGATCGCGAGCCCCGCTGCCGGCCACGGCCAGCCGACGGCGACGAGCCCGTACGCCGCGACCGCCGCGACGTACGCCCATGCCATGACGAGCATGAGCGCGGCGACGATGACGAGCATCAACATCGTCACGCCGCTCAATGCCGCGAGCCGCAGCTCGGCGGCGGCGAGCTCGACGATATCGCGGAGGAGCCGCACCGCCGCGGACGGCACGGCGTCTGCAGCCGCGCCCGCGTCGTCGTTCGACAGCCGCTCGTCCGCGGCCGAGACTCGCGGCTCGGCGCTCACCGCCGCAGCAAGCTGCTCAGCACGATCCCTGCCGCAAAAGCGATACCTGCGCTTTGCAGCGGATTCTTCTCGATGTATTCGCGAACCTTGCGAACGTTCTGCTCGAGAATCTCGGCGAGCTCCTCCTCCGAGCGGCGGATACGATTCGCTGCATCAGCCGCCGCACGCCGGATCTCCCGCTCCGCCTCCGCAACGCCCGCCGCCGCCTGTTCCACCTTCCGGTGGGCGCTATCCTCGAGCCGCTCCACCGTCGGCGCCTCGGGCCGCTCGGCCTCGCTGCCGACTTCAGACGCTGTCGTCGTCACGGCCTTCTCCTTCGTGATCTCAAAGGCGATGGGGAAAGCGTGCCATGCGGACCGTCGGCCGGCAACCGCGGCACACAACTTGCTTCCTCGAACCCTCTCGCTCGGGGAGCAAGCCGATGCTTTCGCTCGTGTCGACGAAGAGTCTCAACGACTATCGGGTCCTCGACCCGGACGGCGAGACCCTCGGCGTCGTCGATGACGTGATGCTCGATGCGAAGCTCGAGCGGGCGCGCTTTCTCGTTCTCGCGGCCGCACGATCCGTGCTCGGCACGCACAAGGAACGATATGCGGTGCCGACATCCCGGTTCCGACTGGATACCGAGAACGAAGCGCTCGTCGCCGACGTCACACGCGAAGCGCTGAAGGGCGCACCGCCGCTGGGCGAGCACGACGAGCTCGCCGGGGACGACGTTTATCGGCTAGGCGAAGATTGACGCCGGAAACGCTCCGCTCCGACGGATCCGATCGGCGGCGCGGCCGACGTCGCTCGCTGCGCCGCTTTCCACCTCGCCGCTCCCCGTTGCTCGGCCCGGCCGGTGGCACGGTGTTTGCTTCGCATCGATGAGCACGTCTCCCCGAACGCGAGCCTCGGCCAAGCGAGCAGGTATGTCGCGCCGGGGTGAAGCTTCAACGTACGAGAAATACCCGCGCTTCGACGCATCGCCGGCGGCGGGCGGCGAGAAACGCGATGATCCGGGACGCGGCGGACCGTTATCAAAACTTGAAATCGCTGCGGGTTCTGAAACCACGACATGCACGACAAGCATGCATCCGACCAGGAGGAATCGACCCATGGGCGCTGCTGACCGCCGCGGAAACCGCCGGAGACGGAACGACGTGTTGGCGCTGATCCTCGCCGGCGGCAGCGGCACGCGGCTCGCCGGGCTGACCGAATGGCGCGCGAAGCCGGCCGTCCCCTTCGGCGGCCATTATCGAACCGTCGACTTCACGCTCTCGAACTGCATCAACTCGGATATCCGCAGGATCGCGCTGCTGACGCAATACAAGTCACAGTCTCTTATCCGGCACGTCGAGCAAGGCTGGGGATTCCTGAGACGGGAGCTCGGCGAGTTCATCGAGCTGTGGCCCGCGCAGCAGCGCCGCGGCGAGCGGTGGTACTCCGGCACCGTGGACGCCGTGCATCAGAACCGCGACCTAATCGAGGCCCTCGACCCGGCTCACGTGATCGTGCTCGCCGGCGATCACATCTACGCGATGGACTACTCGCGTATGCTCGACGCTCATATCGAGCAAGGAGCCGACATCACGGTCGGCTGCGTCGAGGTGCCGCTCTCGGAGGCCCACGCGTTCGGCATCGTCGGCACGGATCGCAACGGCCGCGTGCGTTCCTTCGTCGAGAAGCCGAGCCGCCCGGAGGCACGCCCCGGAGGCCGGGACGCGCTCGCGTCGATGGGCATCTATGTCTTCGACCGCGACACGCTTTTCGAGCGCCTCGACCGTGATGCCGCCGACCCGTGCTCGACGCACGACTTCGGCTACGATCTGCTGCCGAACGCGATTCACGACGCGCACGTTTTCGCCTATCTGTTTCGCGGGGCCGACGGCAAGACGCCCGGCTACTGGCGGGACGTCGGCACGATCGATGCCTACTGGGCCGCGCACATGGATCTGCTCGGCGAAGACGATCCGAAGCTCGATCTGCTCGACGCGGACTGGCCGATCCGAACTTACGTCGAGCGTTGCGCGCCGACCCGCATCAGCCGGTCCGTCTGCGTCAGCGCATCGATCATCGGCCAGGGCGCGACCGTCGCGGGCGATGTCTATCACTCGATCGTATCGACGAGCTGCGAGGTCGGCGCGCATTCGCGTATCAAGGATTCCGTGCTGTTGCCCGGCGTGAAGGTGGGACGCAAGTGCCTCCTCGAGCGCGTCGTCGTCGACAGCCGCTGCACGATCCCCGACAACACCGTGCTCGGCGGCGA
>CAYMAF010000239.1:0-4404 GCA_964388365.1 uncultured Gammaproteobacteria bacterium
CCGAAGATCTTCGTCGTGTTCGTGCTCGGCACGATCGTGATGCGCTCGGCCGGCTGCATCATCAACGACTTCGCGGACCGCAACATCGACCCGCACGTGCGGCGGACGGCGGACCGCCCACTCGCGACCGGCGACATCGCGCCCGGCGAGGCGCTGATTCTGTTCGCCGGGCTGATGCTCGTCGCGCTCGGTCTCGTGATGACGCTGAACCGGTTGACCGTGCTGCTCGCGGCCGCGGGCGCGGTCGTCGCGGTCGTGTATCCGTTCACGAAGCGTTGGCTGTCCGCGCCGCAATTCGTGCTCGGCATCGCGTTCGCGTGGGGCGTGCCGATGGCGTACGCGGCCGAGCTCGGCACGGTGCCGCGAATCGGCTGGCTCCTGTTCGTCGCCGCGATCGTCTGGGTCCTGATCTACGACACCGAGTACGCGATGGCGGACCGGGAAGACGATCTGCGCATCGGCGTGAACTCGACCGCGGTGCTGCTCGGCGACATGGACCGGACGGCGATCGCCGGTCTTCAGGCTCTGTTCCTGATCACGCTCGTGCTCGTCGGCCGCAACGCCGAGCTCGGCGCGTGGTACTACGGCGGGCTCGGGATCGCGCTCGCGCTCTCGCTGTACCAGCAGTTCCTGATGCGCGACCGCGAGCCGGACGCGTGCCTGCGCGCGTTCCTGAACAACGCGTGGCTCGGCGGCTTCGTGTTCATCGGGCTCGTGCTCGACTATCTGTTTCGCGCCGCCGCGCCGTCCGGCTGATACGCCGGCGCTCGCCGCGGCCGATCCCGCGGTGTGACCCGGCTCGGCCCGCCGCGTCCGGACCGTTCAAGCGCCGATCGTGCGCGCGACCGCCCAAGCCTCGACTCGGGCGGCGCCGGCCGCGATCAACGCGCCGGCGAGCGCATTCACCGTCGCGCCCGTCGTGATCACGTCGTCGACGATCACGACCGACCGGCCCCGCATCGCGCGAGGCTTCGCGACGACGAAGCTGCCCGCGACGTTTGCGCGCCGGTCGCGCGCACCGAGCCGGGACTGCGGCGCACCTGGCCCGCGCCGCGACGCGGCCGCGGCGTCGAGCCGGAGCCCGAGCTCGGCCGCGAGCGTGCGCGCGATTTCCGTCGCCTGGTTGTAGCCGCGCTCGGCGAGGCGGCCGCGCGACAGCGGCACCGGGACGAGCAGCGGAGCCGCGGCGACGAGGGCGTGCGGATCGGCGGCGAGGGCCGGCGCCGCCGCGAGCGCGAGCGCCCGCCCGAGCGCGCGGCCGCGGCCGAACTTCAGCCGATGCAAGTAGGCGTCGAGCGGCGGCGCGTACCGAAACGGCGCCCGCACCGCGAGCACCTGCCAGCCGCCGCGCTCTCGCGGGCAGCGCCGCACCGGGCTCGGCAGCCCGCACACGGCGCACGGATGATCGATGCGCGGAAGCTCCGCCGCGCAGCCGGCGCACAATCCGCGCGCCGTCGGGCCGGCGCAAGCGGGACAGCGCTCGGGCAGTGCGACGTCGAGCAGCGTGCGCGTGAACGTTCGCAAGTTGACACCCCGGGAAGCGGTTCTGATACTGCCAGCCTTTCCGAAGGCGGCGCATGGAGCCAGCAGCGAATGTCCCCGGCCGACACCGAAATTCGTATCCAAGGCCTTACGATCGGCGCCCGGCCGCGAACCGACTGGACGCTCGACGAGGCGGCCGCGCTGTTTGAGCTGCCGCTGTTCGATCTGCTGTACGCCGCGCAGTGGGTGCATCGACAGCATTTCGATCCGAATGCGGTGCAATGCTCGACGCTGCTGTCGATCAAGACCGGCAAATGCCCCGAGGATTGCGCGTACTGTCCGCAGAGCATCCGCTACGACACCGGAATCGATGCGCACGACCTGATGCCGCTCGACGACGTCCGCAAGGCCGCGGAGCGGGCGAAAGCGGCGGGCGCGACCCGCTTCTGCATGGGCGCGTCGTATCGCGGCCCGAAGGATCGGCAGCTCGAGCCGATCCTCGAGATGATCCGGGAGGTCAAGGCGCTCGGGCTCGAGACGTGCGCGACGCTCGGCCTGCTGCGCGAAGGTCAGGCGGAGCGCCTCGCCGAGGCCGGGCTCGACTATTACAACCACAACCTCGACACGTCCGAGGCGTTCTACCCGGAGATCATCACGACCCGGACGTTCGCGGACCGGCTCGAGACGCTGCGCCGCGTGCGCGGCGCGGGGCTGAAGGTCTGCTGCGGCGGCATCCTCGGGCTCGGCGAGAGCCGCAGCGATAGGATCTCGATGCTGCATGCGCTCGCGACTCTCGATCCGCATCCCGAGAGCGTGCCGATCAACCGGCTCGTCCGCGTTCCCGGCACGCCGCTCGAGTGCGGTGACGATCTCGACAGCTTCGAGTTCGTGCGCACCGTCGCCGCGGCGCGCGTGCTGATGCCCGCGTCGCACGTGCGGCTTTCGGCCGGCCGGACCGAGCTGACCGACGAGATGCAGGCGCTCTGTCTGCTCGCAGGCGCGAACTCGCTGTTCTACGGCGAGAAGCTGCTGACCACGGGCAATCCGAGCACGGCCGACGACGACGCGCTGTTCGCCCGTCTCGGGCTGATGCGGGAACCGAGGCCGGCGCCGGACGGCGCAGCCGTCGAGCCGCAGGACGCGGCGGCGACATGAGCCTTATCGGCGCCGCGGCCGCGCTGCCGGATCCGGCCGCGGCGCGCCGCGCCTTCGATCGTGCCGCGGCCACGTTCGCGGCCGCGAGCGTCGTCCACGACGAGGCGCGAAACCGGCTGCTCGAGCGGCTCGATTTCGTCAGGATTTCCCCGCGCGTCGCCGTCGACCTCGGCGCCGGCCGCGGCGACGGCGCCGCGCGGCTTCGCGAGCGCTATCCGGCGGCGCGGGTGCTCGCCGTCGATACGAGCCTCCGCATGCTCGCCGCCGTGCGGGATCGCACGGGAATTCACGCGCTTGGAGGCGATGCCGAGCATTTGCCGCTGCAAGTTGGCCAAGTCGATCTGATTTTGGCTAATATGCTGCTCCCTTGGAGCAGGCCCGATGCGGTATTTCGCGAAGCGGCGAGGAGCTTGACGGGCGGCGGGCTTTTTTTGTTCTCGACGCTCGGTCCCGATACGCTGCACGAAGTACGCCGCGCATGGCATGCGGCCGATGACGCCGTGCACGTGCACGCTTTCTTCGATATGCACGATCTCGGCGATCTCGCGGTCGCGTCGGGCCTTGCGGAGCCGGTCGTCGATGTGGACCGATTGGAGCTGACGTACAGGGACGTGGATTCGTTGATCCGGGATTTGCGCGCCTCGGGCGCCGTCAACGTCGCGGCCGGCCGTCGGCGCTCGCTGACCGGCAGGCACCGGTGGGCGCGGTTCACGGAGACGCTCGCCGCGTCGAAGCGAAACGGCCGAATCCCCGTGACGATAGAGCTGATTCTCGGGCACGCGTGGGGCCGAGGCGGCCCGTCCGCGCGCCGCTCGGGGCCGTCGGAAGCGTCGGTCGCGGTCTCCGAGATTCCGATTCGACGCAGGTTCGCGAAGTGAGGCGGACGCGCGCTTTGCCGTGCGCGTCGTGCGCGCGTTCGCGATACGGGAAATCCGTAGGTCAGATCGGCGGGGGCTTTTGCTAGAATGCCGCGCGCCCGCCATCGACTCGTTGCTGCAGCTGAAATCTTGGGTATGAACAGAAAAGTAGGCGCCTTTGCGGCCGCTCTCGCAGTGCTGGCCGCCACCTTCTCCTCCGGGGCGTGGGCCGATTGGGAGCTCAACATGCCGCGGGGCGTGACGACGATCAGCACGGAGGTCTACGGGCTGCACATGCTGATCTTATGGGTGTGCGTCGTGATCGGCGTCGGCGTCTTCGCCGCGATGATTTACGCGATCGTGACGTTCCGCAAGGACAAGGGCGTCCAGCCGGCCAAGTTCGCGCACAACACGATGGCGGAGGTGATCTGGACGTCGATCCCGGCGGTGATCCTGATCGCGCTCGCGGTCCCGGCCGCGGAGACGCTCGTGAAGATGGAGGACACGCGCGACTCCGAGCTCACGATCAAGGTCACCGGCTACCAGTGGCGGTGGCACTACGATTACATCGACGACGATGTCCGCTTCTTCAGCTCGCTCGATCGGGAAAGCAACGCGGCGCGCAGGCGAGGCTCGGGCATCGATCCGCGCTCGGTCGATAACTACTTGCTGAACGTAGACAATCCGCTCGTCGTGCCGGTCGATACGAAGGTTCGGCTCCTCATCACCGCGGCCGACGTCCTGCACGCGTGGTGGGTGCCGGAGTTCGCCGTGAAGAAGGATGCGATCCCCGGATATATCAACGAGTCCTGGTTCGTCGCGACCCAGACCGGCACCTTCCGCGGCCAGTGCGCGGAGCTTTGCGGCATGGATCACGGCTATATGCCGATCGTCGTCGAGGTCGTGACCC
>CAYMAF010000240.1:0-4377 GCA_964388365.1 uncultured Gammaproteobacteria bacterium
TCGTGACCGGCCCGACCGGCAGCGGTAAGACGGTCTCGCTCTATACCGGCCTGAACATTCTCAACACCGGGGATCGCAATATCTCGACGGCCGAGGACCCGGCCGAGATCAACCTCCCGGGCGTGAACCAGGTCAACGTCAACCCGAAGGTCGGGCTCACGTTCGCGTCCGCGCTGCGCGCGTTTCTGCGTCAGGACCCGGATGTGATCATGGTCGGCGAGATCCGGGACCTCGAGACCGCCGAGATCGCGATCAAGGCCGCGCAGACGGGCCACCTCGTGCTGTCGACGCTGCACACGAACGACGCGCCGAAGACGCTGACCCGGCTCGTCGACATGGGCGTGAAGCCGTATGCGATCGCAAGCTCGGTCAGCCTGATCATCGCGCAGCGTCTCGCGCGAAGGCTCTGCGACAACTGCAAGGAGCCGGTCGACGTGCCGGCCGAGGCGCTGCTGAAGGAAGGCTTCACGAAGCAGCAGGTCGAGCAGGGCATCACAGTCTACCATGCCAAGGGCTGCAATCAGTGCACTGGCGGCTATAAGGGACGGGTTGGCATCTATCAGGTGATGCCGGTGTCCGAGACGATCGGGCGCATCATCATGGAAGGCGGCAACTCGATGCAGATCGCCGAGCAGGCGGAGCGCGAGAACGTGCCGGATCTGCGCATGTCCGGATTAAAGAAGGTGATCGACGGGATCACGAGCCTCGAAGAGATCAACCGGGTCACGGTCGACTAGCCGGGCGAGGATCCCGTAAACGCCGAGGGAGAGAACCTGCAATGGCTCAAAGCGCCGCAGCGGTTAAACAGGATATCCCGTTCACGTGGGAGGGCACGGATCGGACCGGGAAGAAGGTCAAGGGCAAGCTCGTCGCGGCGAGCGAGGCGGCGCTCCGCGCGGAGCTGCGCCGCCAGGGCGTCGTGCCGACGCGGGTGCGTAAGCAGAGCCAGCTCTTCAAGCCGCGCGCGCGCGTGACGCCGGCCGATATCGCGATCTTCTCCCGCCAGCTCGCGACGATGCTCGAGTCCGGCATCCCGATGGTGCAGGCGTTCGATATCGTCGGGGCCGGCCACGACAACCCGGCCGTGCAGAAGCTCGTCCTCTCGATCAAGGCGGATATCGAAGGGGGCACGTCGCTCGCGCAGGCGCTCGCGAAGCATCCGCTCCACTTCGACGACCTTTACGTGAATCTCGTCGAGGCCGGCGAGCAGGCCGGCGCGCTCGAGACGCTGCTCGACAAGATCGCGACGTACAAGGAAAAAACCGAAGCGATCAAGGCGAAGATCAAGAAGGCGCTGTTCTATCCGACCGCGGTCGTCGTCGTCGCGATCGTCGTCACCGCGGTGCTCTTGATTTACGTCATTCCGCAGTTCGAGTCGCTGTTTCAGGGCTTCGGCGCGGATCTGCCGGCGTTCACGCGGATGGTCATCGACCTTTCGCAGTTCGTCCAAACGAAGGGCTGGACGATCCTGCTCGTCGGCGGCGGCGCGATATACGGCTTTCTATACGCGAAGAAGCGGTATCGCAGCTTCCAGCACTTCATCGACCGCGCCGTGCTGCATTTTCCGATCATCGGTCCGATTCTGAAAAAGGCCGCGATCGCGCGCTATGCCCGCACGCTCGCGACGACCTTCGCCGCAGGCGTCCCGCTCGTCGAGGCGCTCGACTCGGTCGCGGGCGCGACCGGCAACATCGTCTACGAGACCGGCGTGCGCCGGATCCGCGACGAGGTCGCGACGGGCCAGCGGCTGCAGCGCGCGATGGAATCGACCGAGCTCTTCCCGAACATGGTCAACCAGATGATCGCGGTCGGCGAGGAGTCGGGCTCGCTCGACTCGATGGCCGCGAAGGTCGCCGACTTCTACGAGGCGGAGGTCGACAACGCGGTCGACTCGATGTCGAGCCTGCTCGAGCCGCTGATCATGGCCGTGCTCGGCATCCTCGTCGGCGGGCTCGTCATCGCGATGTACCTGCCGATCTTCCAGATGGGCCAAGCGATCTGATCCGCATTCGCAGGCGGCCGCTTACGGCCGCCGCGTAGCGGCAGCGCCGAGCAGCCTTCGTCGACGTGGAGCTTCTGCAAACTTCCCCGGCCGCGCTCGCCGTCGTGGTCGCACTGCTCGGCCTGCTCGTCGGCAGCTTCCTGAATGTCGTCGCGTACCGCCTTCCGTTGATGATGGAGCGAGCCTGGCGCGAGCAATGCGCCGAGGCGACGGCTCGCGAAAGCGAAGCGCCGGCTGCGCCGCCAGAGCCGCCGCTGAACCTCCTCTGGCCGCCGTCGACGTGCCCGCATTGCGGCACGCGTATCGCGCCGTGGCACAACATCCCTGTCGTGAGCTACCTCTGGCTGCGCGGCCGGTGCGCGGCGTGCGGCGAGCGGATTTCGGTGCGCTATCCGATCGTCGAGGCCGCGGCCGCGATCCTCGGCGTGGTCGTCGCGCTCGTCTTCGGGCCGACGTGGCAGACCGTCGCCGCGCTCGGCTTCACGTGGACGCTGCTCGCGCTGACGCTGATCGATCTCGATCACCAGCTCCTGCCGGACTCGATCACGCTGCCCCTGCTCTGGGCCGGGCTGCTGGTCGCGCTGTTCTCGATCGACGGCGCGCCGCTCTTCGCCGATCTTCGCTCCGCCGTGATCGGCGCGGCCGCCGGGTACCTCAGCCTCTGGACCGTCTATCAGCTCTTCAAGCTCGCGACCGGCAAGGAAGGGATGGGCTACGGGGATTTCAAGCTGCTCGCCGCGATCGGCGCGTGGCTCGGCTGGCAGATGCTGCCGCTCGTGATTCTCCTCTCCGCCGCGGTCGGCGCCGTCCTCGGGTCGCTGATGCTGCTCGCCGCGGGCCGATCCCGCCAGACGCCGATCCCGTTCGGGCCGTATCTCGCCGCCGCCGGCTGGATCGCGATGTTGTGGGGCGAGCGGATCGTCGACGCGTATCTCAGCCGCATGATGTGAGCGCCGGGCGGGCCGCAGCGGGCTCGCACGACGGCGCTTTCCGATTCTCCGTCCCCGCGCGAGAGCGCCGTGTGTTGCGCGCGCGCTCGATCCGTTATCCAATGCCGCGAGCGCAGCCTCCTCGGATCACCGGACCCCAATATGCTGACGATCGGCCTCACCGGCGGCATCGCAAGCGGCAAATCGACCGTCGCGGAGCTTTTCGCGGCGCTCGGCGTGCCGGTGATCGATACCGACGTGATCGCGCGCGAGGTCGTCGAACCCGGGGAGCCGGGGCTCGATGCGGTTCGGGCCGCGTTCGGTCCCAAGGTGCTGACTTCGGAAGGCCGCCTCGACCGGCGCCGGCTTCGCGAGATCGTCTTCGCCGACGCCGCGAAGCGCCGGCGGCTCGAATCGATCCTCCACCCGCTGATTCGGCAGCGCACGCTGGCCCGCCTCGAAGCGGTCCGCGACGCGCCGTACGCGATCGTCGTCGTGCCGCTGCTCGTCGAGACGAATTTCGGCGAGCTCGTCGATCGCGTGCTCGTCGTCGACGTTCCAGTCGATACGCAGCTCGAACGGCTCGTCGCGCGGGACGGGATCGACCGTTCCGCGGCCGAGGCAATGGTCGCGGCTCAGACGAGCCGCGAGACCCGCCTCGCGCACGCGGACGACGTGATCGACAACGCCGGCGATCTCGCCGCCGCGCGCGCGCAAGTCGAGCGGCTGCACGCCCGCTACGTCGAACTTGCGACGGTTTGCCGAGACGATTCGGCGCGCGCAGAATAGCGCGTTATGGTAGACGCCGCGCACGACTTGACGGATCCCGCGCCCGCCCCCGGGGTCATCGTCTTCGAGCAGCCGCTGACCGAGCGGATGCGCACCTTCCTCCGTATCGAATTCTTGTTCGAGCAGGCATCGCATCACGCGAAGGAAGCGACGCAGTACGGGACGCGCGCCGCGATCTCGAGCCTCCTCGAGGTGCTGACGATCCTGAATCGCGGCGATATCCGCGCCGAGGTCATGAAGGAGCTCGAGCGCCAATCCGATCTGCTCGAGCGTTACCGGCTGACGCCGGGCGTCGACGCGGCCCGCCTCGACGAGCTGATCGGGCGGCTCGGATCGCTCCGCGCGGAGCTCGCCGACGCCGGCCCGCAGCTGATGAACCCGTTCAAGGAGTGCGATTTCCTGAACACGGTCCGCCATCGGAGCGCGATCCCGGGCGGCACGTGCGCATTCGATTTACCGGATTACGCGTACTGGCTTCATCAGCCGTACGGCGAGCGGGAGCGGCAGCTCGGAGACTGGCTCGCGAAGCTGCGCCGGATCTGCGACCCGGTCTCGCAGGTGCTTTGGCTGACGCGCGAGACCGCGCAGCCGGTCGAGCGCACCGCGCCCGGCGGGCTCTACCAGCACAGCCTGCCGAGAACCGAGCAGTTCAATATC
>CAYMAF010000241.1:0-4359 GCA_964388365.1 uncultured Gammaproteobacteria bacterium
CCGCTCGATGTGAAGGCCGGCGACGAGGTGCTCTTCGGCAAGTACTCGGGCAACGAGGTCAAGGTCGACGGCGAAGAGGTCGTCGTTCTCCGCGAGGACGACATTCTCGCCGTCTTCGAGAAGTAGTTTCCCTTCGTCAAGTCAGAGGAAGCAGCAATGGCCGCTAAGCAACTCGTTTTCGCGCAGCAAGCGCGCGAAGAGATGTTGAAGGGCGTCAACATCCTGGCCAACGCCGTGAAGGAGACGCTCGGCCCGAAGGGCCGCAACGTGCTGATCGAGAAGAGCTGGGGTGCTCCGACCGTGACCAAGGACGGTGTGACGGTCGCGAAGGAGATCCAGCTCGAGGAGAAGTTCCAGAACCTCGGCGCGCAGATGGTCAAGGAAGTCGCGTCGAAGACGTCGGACACGGCCGGCGACGGCACGACGACCGCGACCGTTCTGGCGCAGGCGATCTTCCGCGAGGGCCTGAAGGCCGCGTCCGCGGGCATGGATCCGATGGACCTGAAGCGCGGCATCGACAAGGCGGCTGCCGCCGCGGTCGCGGAGCTGAAGAAGCTGTCGACGCCGTGCACGGACCGTAAGTCGATCGCGCAGGTCGGCACGATCTCGGCGAACTCCGACGAGGCGATCGGCAACATCATCGCCGAGGCGATGGACAAGGTCGGCCGCGAGGGCGTGATCACGGTCGAGGAGGGCTCGGGCATCGAGAACGAGCTCGAGGTCGTCGAGGGTATGCAGTTCGACCGCGGCTATCTCTCGCCGTATTTCATCAACGACAAGGAGTCGATGGCGGCCGAGCTCGAGAACCCGTACGTGCTGCTCCACGACAAGAAGATCTCGAGCATCCGCGATCTGCTCCCGGTCCTCGAGGCCGTCGCGAAGGCCGGTAAGCCGCTGATGATCATCGCCGAGGACATCGAGGGCGAGGCGCTCGCGACGCTGGTCGTGAACAACCTCCGCGGCATCCTCAAGGTCGCGGCGGCGAAGGCGCCGGGCTTCGGCGATCGCCGCAAGGCAATGCTGCAGGACATCGCGATCCTTACCGGCGGCAAGGTCATCTCGGAGGAGGTCGGCCTGTCGCTCGAGAAGGTGCAGCTCGAGGATCTCGGCACGGCGAAGCGCGTCCGCGTCACGAAGGAGGACACGACGATCGTCGACGGCGGCGGCGAGAAGTCCGCGATCGAGGGCCGCATCAAGGAGCTGAAGCAGCAGATCGAGGAGACCACGTCGGACTACGATCGCGAGAAGCTCGAGGAGCGGGTCGCGAAGCTCGCCGGCGGCGTCGCGGTGATCAAGGTCGGCGCGGCGACCGAGGTCGAGATGAAGGAGAAGAAGGCGCGCGTCGAGGACGCGCTGCACGCGACGCGTGCGGCCGTCGAGGAAGGCGTCGTGCCCGGCGGCGGCGTTGCGCTGCTGCGCGCGCAGAAGGCCGTCGAGGCGCTGAAGCTCGACAACGACGACCAGCAGGCCGGCGCTCGGATCCTGCTCCGAGCGATGGAGGAGCCGCTGCGCCAGATCGTGCGTAACGGTGGCGGCGAGCCCGCGGTTGTGCTCGCGAAGGTCAAGGAAGGCCAGGGCACGTTCGGCTACAACGCCGCGAATGAGACCTACGGCGATATGCTCGAGATGGGCATCATCGATCCGACGAAGGTCACGCGGATGGCGCTTCAGAACGCGGTCTCGGTGTCGGGTCTGCTGCTGACCGCCGAGTGCGCGATCACCGAGGTGCCGGAGGAGAAGAAGAAGTCCGCGCCGGCCGGCGGCATGCCGGACGAGATGGACTTCTGACGGTCCGCTCCGTTGCCGCGCGGGCGAAGCCGCGCGGCGCTGTGACGAAGGTGCCGCCGCCGGGGCGTTCCCCGGCGGCGGTGCCGATGGGCCGGCACGATGCGGCCGGCATTGCAACGAACGAATGAGGAGGAACTGAGCACACCCGGCGTCGGATGCAGGAGATCGAGCGCATCCGATCGAGCAACGAGCGATCTTCGGGAGAAGTCATGCGAGGTCGACACCGTGAACCGATGAGCGTCATCGACGAGTCATTGCTCTACGACGACTTCGATGTGGAGAGTTTTCTGAGGTCGATCGAGAGGCTCGACGCGGCCGGCGCGCGCAAGCCGGAGCGCGACGGGCTCGGCCTTTGGGCAAGGCCGAATACCGGGTTGCAAACGAGCCGGTCGGCGAATCGCGGCCGGTAGCGCGGGCCTTGCGGCCGGCCCGCGAGTGCCCGAGGGGCCGCCGCTCCCGCGCGTCACTCGTTACGACGGGAGGATGCACGAATGAGCGCTGCTCGTGTCGGCGCCGCCGCGCGCCCTTTACGCCCCTATCGAAACGAAGGATCGGTCCGCGTCGCGTTGCTCGGCAGTTACGCGCCGCGCCGCTGCGGTCTGGCGACGTTCGGTGCGGATCTCGCTCACGCGATCGTCGCGACCGGTAAGGCCGACGTCGACGTCGTCGCGATGAACGACCGGGTCGACGAATACGCGTATCCGGACGAGGTCAAGTTCGAGATCCCGCAGAACGTTCTCGACGGCTACGGGAAGGCGGCCGACTTCTTGAACATGAACCTCGTGGACGTCGTCAGCGTCCAGCACGAGTTCGGCATCTACGGCGGCGCGGACGGCGCGCACCTGTTGAAGCTGTTGCGGCAGCTTCGGATGCCGATCGTCACGACTCTGCATACCGTGCTCGAGAAGCCGTCGGAGCGCCAGCGCGACGTGATCCGGGAAATCTCGGATCTCAGCGATCGCGTGGTCGTGATGACCGAGACGGGCCGTCGGTTTCTCGAGGAGGTGTATGCGGTCGATCCGGCGCGGGTCCGAGTGATTCCGCACGGCATCCCCGATCTGCCGTTCGTCGATCCGAGCTTCTACAAGGACCAGTTCGGCGTCGAAGGCAAGAAGGTCATCCTGACGTTCGGGCTGCTCGGCCCGAGCAAGGGCATCGAGACGATGATCGAGGCGCTGCCGGCGGTGACGGCAGCGCATCCGGACGTCGTCTATGTCGTCGTCGGCGCGACGCACCCGCACATTCGCAAGCTGCACGGCGAGACGTATCGGCGGCATCTGCAGAAGCTCGCCGCGGAGCTCGACGTCGACCGCCACCTGATCTTCCACGAGCGCTACGTCGATCTCGTCGAGCTTTGCGAGTGGCTCGGCGCCGCCGACCTCTACGTGACGCCGTACCCCAACAAGGATCAGATCGTCTCCGGCACGCTCTCGTACGCGATGGGAGCCGGCAAGGCCGTCGTCTCGACGCCGTATTGGCACGCCGCGGAGATGCTCGCCGACGGGCGCGGCGTCCTCGTCGGCTTCGGCGACGCCGACGAGACGGCCCGCGCGATCGTGCGCCTCCTCGACGACGAGCGCGAGCGCGACGCGATCCGGAAGCGTGCGTATGCGTACACGCGCTCGCACATCTGGCGGAACGTCGGCTCGCGCTATCTCGAGCTGTTCGCCGAGGTGCGCGCCGAGCGCGGCAAACGGCCGCGCGCCGCGTTCGCGGCGAGGACCGAGCGCGACCGCAGCCATCCGTTGCCGAGCGTGTCGCTGACGCATCTCGAGCGCCTGACCGACGACGTCGGTATCCTGCAGCACGCGCGAAGCTTCGTGCCGCTCCGCGAGCACGGCTATTGCACGGACGACAACGCGCGAGCGCTCGTCGTCGCGCTGAAGCTTCGCCGGCACGTCGAGGAGGCCTCGGTGCTCGATACGCTCGCCGTGCGGTATCTCGCGTTCCTCGAGCATGCGTTCGACGCCGAGCGCGGCGCATTCCGCAACTTCCTCGGTTACGACCGGCGCTGGCTCGAGGACGTCGGCTCGCCGGACAGTCATGGCCGCGGCATCTGGGCGCTCGGCATCGCGGCCGCCGAATGGAGCGACGCCCGGATCAAGGCGTCGTGCATGAGGCTGTTGCACGCGGCGCTGCCGCGGATCGAGACCGTGCCGGACTTGCGCTCGCTCGCGATGGCGCTGCTCGGCATCGGGGCCGCGTATCGAGAGCTCGACGGCGACTTGACGCTGAAGGGCTCGCTGCGGCGCCTCGGCGAGCGTCTGCTCTCGAGGTTCGCCGCGGCGCGATCGGCCGACGACTGGCCGTGGCCCGAAGAGAAGCTGACGTACGCGAATGCGGTGCTGCCGCACGGCCTGATCGCCGCCGGCGAAGCGCTCGGCCGAAGCGAGATGATCGATGCCGGCATCGGCGCGCTGCGGTGGCTGATGCGGGTGCAGACGCTCGACGGCCGCTTCGTCCCGATCGGCAATGACGGCTGGTTCGCGCGCGGCGGCCGGCGCGCGCGCTTCTCGCAGCAGCCGATCGAGGCCGATACGTCGGTCGCGGCGTGCGCCGCGGCGTATCGAG
>CAYMAF010000242.1:0-4341 GCA_964388365.1 uncultured Gammaproteobacteria bacterium
CGCTCGGCGCGCGCTTTCACGCGAACCGGTCGACCGGCGCGCTGACGCGCGACGTCGAGCGGGGCACCTCGTCGATCGGCTTTCTGCTGAATGTCACGCTGTTCACGATCGTGCCGACGATCGTCGAGATCTCGATCGTCGTCGCCATTCTCACGGCGAACTACGCGATCGGCTTCGCGTCGATCATCGCGGCGACGTTTGTGCTCTACGCGGTCTGGAGCGTCGTGTTCACGCGCCGGCGCGCGATTCGCCAACGGCGGGTCAACGAGCTCGATTCCCGGGCGCATAGCCGGCTCGTCGACAGCGTGCTGAACTACGAGACCGTGAAGTACTACACGAACGAGGCGGCCGAGGCGGAGCGCTTCCGCTCGATTATGAGCGACTGGATCGAAGCGGGCGTCAGCAATCAGCGCGCGCTCACGCTGCTGCACATCGGCCAGAGCGGGATCATCGCGCTCGGCGTCGGCTCCGTGATGTTGCTTGCGGGCCGCGAGGTGTTCGCCGGCACGATGACGGTCGGGGATCTCGTGCTCGTGAATGCGTACGTGATCCAGGTCTGCCTGCCGCTCAACTCGCTCGGCTTCGTGTTCCGCGAGGCGACCGACGCGATGGTCAAGGCCGAGCGGCTCTTCGAGCTGCTGCGCGAGCCGCCGGAGGTCGCACCGGACGCGCGGCTGCCGGCGCTCGAGGTCGCCGGGGGCGAGGTGCGCTTCGACGGTGTGAGCTTCGGCTACGAGCCGAACCGACAGGTGCTCTGGGACGTCGATTTCCGTATTCCGCCGGGCAAGACGCTCGCCGTCGTCGGCGGCAGCGGCTCGGGAAAATCGACGCTGTCGCGCTTGCTGCTGTGCTTCTATCGGCCTTGGAGCGGGCGCGTGCTGATCGACGGCCAGGATGTCGGCACGGTCTCGCCCGAGAGCGTTCGCGCGGCGATCGGGGTCGTGCCGCAAGAGACGAGCCTGTTCAACGACACGATCGCCTACAACATCGCGTACGGCCGAATCGGCGCAACGCACGAGGAGGTGATCGCCGCGGCGAAGGCGGCCAACGTGCACGATTTCATCGCCGCGCTGCCGGAGCAGTACGATACCGTCGTCGGCGAGCGGGGCCTGAAGCTTTCCGGCGGTGAGAAGCAGCGCATCGCGATCGCGCGCGCGATTCTGAAGAACCCGCCGATCCTCGTGCTCGACGAGGCGACGTCGGCGCTCGATATGCGCTCGGAACGTGCGATCCAGGCCGCGCTCGACCGTCTGTCGAGGCAGCGCACGACGCTGACGATCGCGCACCGCCTGTCGACGGTCGTCCATGCCGACGAGATCCTCGTTCTCGAGGCAGGCCGGATCGTCGAGCGCGGCCGTCACTCGGAGCTGCTAGGGCTCGACGGGCTTTACGCGCAGATGTGGGCGTTGCAGGAGCAGGAGCGCGCACTACGCCGATCCGAGCACCGCGCAAGCCTCCGGACGGTGAATCTCGCGACGTTGATCGCCGGCGCGATCGATGCCGCGCGCGGCGAGCTCGACGCGAAGGGGATTCATCTCTACGCGAACGTCGGGCTCGACGTCGGTCTCGTGACCGGCGATCCCGGCGTGCTGCAGGACGTCGTTTGGGGGCTGCTCGCGCATGCGATCGACGTCAGCGATCCCGGTGCGCGAGTCGAGGTCGGGCTCGAGCGCATCGGCAACGAGATCGCGCTGCGGGTCACGGAGACGACGTCGCGAAGTCTCGCCATCGAGGCGCCGGCGGCGCGAGCGGCGCCGGTCACGACGGAGCCGGGCGGCGAGGGCGCTGCGCGCGCCGCGGCCGCCCCGCGCGAGGCCGGCGCGATCGATATGGCCGCGATCGTCACGGCCCTCGAGGAGCATTCCGGCCGGCTCACGGTTTCCGGCGGAGACGCCGGCACCACCTATGTCGCGTCGCTGCCCGTTCGCGCGGTCGCGGAGCCCCGCGACGGCGTGACGCGAGCCGCATCGGACGTCGCGACCGATGCGGTGACGCTGGCGGGCCGCATGCTTCTCGTCGTCGACGACGACGAGGATGCGCGTGAGACGCTTGCCGCGCTGCTCGAGGCGCGCGGGGCGAGCGTGATCGCGTTCGAGCGCGGCCGTGAAGCGCTCGATCATCTTCGCTCGCGCTCGCGCGACGAGTGGCCGGATCTGATGATCTGCGATATCGGCCTGCCGGAGGAGGACGGCTATACGCTGCTGCGCCGCGTCCGTGCGCTCGAGCGAGAGCAGCAGCTGACGCTCGCACGCCGGATGCCCGCGATCGCGCTCACCGGCTACGCCCGATCCGAGGATCGGGTGCACGCCCTCGTCGCGGGGTTCCAGGCCCATGTCGCAAAGCCCGCCCGGCCGGACGAGCTGTTCGCGACGATCGGCAGGCTCCTCGGGATCGGCTATCGGTCGCGTTGACGCCGCGCGCCCGCCAGGGCGGCGGCACATCGCGGTCAGCCGCGCTTCATCTCGCGCGCGCCGGCGGCCTCGTCGAGGAGCCGGCGCAGCGTCTCGAGCTCGACCGGCTTCACGAGGTGATGCGCGAAGCCGGCCTTGAGCGTCTTGTCGCGGTCCGTCTCCTGGCCCCAGCCCGTCACGGCCGCAAGGATCGGCTGCCGGATCCCGGAAAGCGACCTGATTCTCTCGGCGACGTCGTAGCCGCTCATCTTCGGCATGCCGAGATCGAGCATGACGATATCGGGATGCAACTTCTCGACGGCATCGAGCGCCGCCGGCCCGTCGTAGACGGTAATGACGTCTTGCCCGATCGATTCGAGCAGCAGGTGCAGGCTGTCGGCGGCGTCCTTGTTGTCGTCGACGACGAGCACGCGTAGCTTGCCGTTGCTCGAGCGCGCCCCCTGCAACTCGGCGCGCTTCGCGTCGGGGACGCTCTGCGGCTTGCCGAACGTGATCGGCAGCCGAACGACGAATTCGCTGCCCTGGCCGAGCCCTGCGCTGCGCGCCTGCACGGTGCCGCCGTGCAGCTCGACGACGCGCCGGACCAGCGCGAGGCCGACGCCGAGCCCTCCGTGCCCGCCGATCGTCTCCGGATCGATCTGTGCGAACAGATCGAAGATCGTCTCGAGGTGCTCCGGCGCGAGGCCGCGTCCGTCGTCTTTGACGGCGATCTCGACGTCGCTGCCGTGCCGCTCGACTTTGAGGCCAATCGATCCGCCGCGCGGCGCATATTTCGCTGCGTTGTTCAGCAGATTCACTACGACCTGCGTCAATCGCAGCGCGTCGCCGACGAGCCGCAGCGGAGCCGCCGGCATGTCGACCGTGAAACGCTGTCCCTTCGAGTCGATCACCGGCCGCGCCGTCTCCACGGCGCGTGAGACGATCTCGGAGAGCTCGATCGGTTCCTTCGTGAGCGTGAACTTGCCGCGCGCGATGCGGTTCACGTCGAGAAACTCGTCGATGATACGTGTCAGGAGCGCGCTCTGGCGGTCGATCGTCTGACGCATTGCGTCGAGCGCCGGATCCCCGAGCCCTTTGCGGCTCATCAGCTCGACCGCATTGCGGATCGGCGCGAGCGGATTGCGAAGCTCGTGCGCGAGCATCGCGATGAACTCGTGGGTGCGTTGCGCGCGATCCGCAAGCGCCTCGGCGTGACGCCGGCTCGTCAGGTCCTGCATCACGTTCGCGAATCCGTACGGCCGGCCTTCGTCGTCGTGAAGGGCGGTCATCACGCTGCTCGCCCAGAAGAGCGTGCCGTCCTTACGTGCGCGCCAGCCCTCGTCGATCACTCGTCCGGACTCGCGTGCCTCGGCAATGTGTCTCCACGGCTTGTGCGCGGCGATGTCCTCGGGCGAGTAGAAGTGCGAGAAGTGCTTGCCGAGAATCTCTTTCGACGCGTAGCCGCTGATGCTCTGGGCGCCGGCATTCCAGCTCGTGACGAAGCCGTTGCGGTCGAGCATGAAGATCGCGTAATCGCTGACGCCCTCGACGAGCAGCCGAAATCGTTCCTCGCTCTGCTCGAGCGCTTGCTCCGCGCGGCGCTTCTCCGTCAGATCGCGCGTGATCTTCGAGAAGCCGAGCAACGTGCCGTTCGGGGCGCGTAACGCAGTAATGACGACGTTCGCCCAGAACCGCGAGCCGTCCTTGCGGATGCGCCATCCTTCGTCCTCGAAGCGGCCCTCCATGCGCGCGATCTTCAGCTCGTGCTCGGGCCACGAGCGCTGGATCGCGTCGGGCGGATACAACCGCGATAGATGCGAGCCGAGGATCTCGTTGGGCTCGTAGCCTGTGATCTGCCGCGCGCCGCTATTCCACGTCGTGACGAAGCCTTCCGCGTCGAGCATGAAGATCGCGTAATCGCGGATGGATTCGACCATGAGCCGATAGCTCA
>CAYMAF010000243.1:0-4277 GCA_964388365.1 uncultured Gammaproteobacteria bacterium
CGTCGGCGGCCTCGTGACGCTCGTCGCGATGCTGTTCACGGACCTCTACGTCGTGCATCCGCTCGTGACGATCACGACGGTCGTGCTGACGGCGGCGACCTTCTCGATCGCCGGCCTGATCAACGCGATCTTCGCGAAGACCTTCGACGATATCTCGATCGTGCCGACTTTCGTGCTGACGCCGTTAACGTATCTCGGCGGGGTCTTCTTCTCGACTTCGCTGCTCTCGCCGTTCTGGCAGAACGTCGCGCACGCGAATCCGATCCTCTACATGGTCAACGCGTTCCGGTACGGCATGCTCGGCACGACCGATGTGCCGATCGGCGCGGCTTACGCGATCATCTTCGGAGCGTTCGTCGTGCTGTTCGTGCTCGCGACGGTTCTGCTGCACCGCGGGACCGGCATCCGGCACTGACCGCCCGGCCCGACGCGCGGCGCCGGGCTCAATGCTGATCGAGCTGTAGCTGTCTGCCGTTCGCGAGCAGCACCGCGCCGCGCGGGTTGATCGAGATCACGCGTGCGCCGCCCGGTAACGAGTCGCCTTCGCGGTAGCGCCGTCCGTTGATGAATACGAAACGCTGCGCCGGCTCGTCGGCATACGCGAGGATCTCGAGGTCGAGCTTCGGCAGGCCGAGCGACGGGGCGAGCGACGCGTAGCTCGCGGGCGCCGGATCGAGCGGCGGCAGCGCCGAACGGCTCGGGCTCGTCTCGCTTGACGCGGCCGATGACGCGGCCGGCCGCGCCGCGGACGTTCCGACCGCGTCGCGCAGGCTGCGCGGCGAGCCGCCGGCCGGGCCCGGACCCGCGTCGGCTTCCGTCTGCGCGAGGGCCGCGAGCGACGGGCGCTCCGCGGTCCGAGCGGGTTCCGCGGCCGGCGCGTCGGGACGGGCGCGGCCATCGGCTCGAGGCCCCGCATCGTCCGGCGGCGCGGCCGGGGGCGGCGGCAAGGCCACCTGCTGGACACGGGTGCCGTCGCCGAGCGCGGCCGGGCGGCCCGATGCCGCGGTGCCCGCCGGCGCGGTGACGAGCGCGTGGATCCACGCGCCCCCGAGCGCGACGACGCCGACGCCGAGCACGGCGATCGTCGCGATCGCCCAGCCCGGCGTCGTCCGGGGCGGCACCGCGTCGGGGATCCGCGCGATGCCGGGCGCCGCGTCCTGGCGCCGCTCGCGCTCCGACTTGCGCAGCGCATCGAGGATGAACGACACGGCTACTCGTCTCCGCGCAGCGTGGGGCGAGCGGGCTCGCCGAGATCCGACATCAGCGCGAGCTGCGTCATCTCGCCGACGATTCCGTCGACCGTGAGCATCTTCTCGCGCTGGTAGCGGCGCACGTCCGCCTCGAGCCGCGGGTCGTAATACGCCGAAGGCACCGCCGGCGGCTCTTCGCCGCGAATCCGCGCGAGGCTTCGACGCAGCCACACGACCGCCTCGCCCTGCGAGCCAGGCAGCAGCGTGCTCGACGGGCTCGGCGGCCGCCACAGAATCAGGTGATCGCCGTACCAGTGGTGCGTGAGCTCGGAAAGCGGCAGCTCGACCCGGCGGCCGCCGATCGCGATCTCGACGTCGTCGTAGCCGAGCCGGGTCACGACGGCCTCGTGGCTGCCGCCGGCGGCGTCGACGAGCGTGACGATCGCCGGCCGGTTCAGCTGACGCAGCGCGCCGATCGAGCCCGTCGAGCGAAACAGGCATTTGAGCCCGGCTTCCGCGGCCTGTGCGCACGGCTCGCCGCGGGCGGCGTCGTAGCGAGCGTTCCACAGCTCGAACAGCACGGAGAACGCGCTATCCGCGTCGGTCTCCGCGGCCGGATTCGCGAGCAGCTCGGCGAGCGCGCCGCGAGGCGATTCCGGCCCGGCGGGCGAACGCGTCGCCGCGTGCTCGGCCGAGGCCGACGCGCGTGCCGGCTCGGCGTTCCCGATCGCGGGCGAGCCGCTCCGCGGCACGGGCGCGGCCGGCGTGCCGACCGCGGTGCGCTCGATCACGGTTGCGGCGCGCGTCTCCGTCGCGGTGCGGCCCGGCGCCTCGCCGCCCCACAGGGCCATCGCCCCGAGCGCGATCGCGGCGCACGCGGCGCTCATCGCGGCCGCGGCCCACGGCCACGAGAACGGCAGGAAGCGCTTGCCGAAGACCTCGGCGGCGGCGCTGCGCACGAGCCCCGCGTCGATGCGCGTGCGATCCCGCGTATATCCCGCGAGGAGCGCACGATCGGCCACGACGTTGATCAGCCGCGGAATGCCCTTCGAGCGGCGATAGAGCTCGCCGATCGCGCGCTCCGTGAAGATCGCCGCCTGGCAGCCGGCGACGCGCAGCCGGTGCTGCACGTACTGCGCCGTCTCCGCGCGGCTCAGCGGCTCCAAGTGATACCGTCCGGTGACACGCTGGGCGATCTGACGCATCTCCGGCCGCTTCAACAGATCGCGCAGCTCCGGCTGCCCGATCAGGATGATCTGCAGCAGCTTCTGCGTCGGCGTCTCGAGATTCGTCAGCAGGCGCACCTGCTCGAGCAGCTCGGGCCCGAGCGTCTGCGCCTCGTCGACGATCAGCACGACCCGGCGCCCGTCGGCGTGCGCCGTGAGCAGGTAGGCGTTCAGCGCGGCGATCAGCTCCCTCGCCGAGCCTTCGGCCGGATAGGGGACGCGCAGCTCCTCGCAGATGTTCGCGAGGAAATCCCGCGACGAGAGCTGCGGGTTCAGGATCAGCGCGATCTCGGCCTTCTCCGGGAGCTGCTCGAGCAGGCAGCGGATCAGCGTCGTTTTGCCGGTTCCGACCTCGCCGGTGAGCTGAATGAAGCCGCCGCTTTCGGAGATGCCGTAGATCAAATGGGCGAGCGCGTCGGCATGCCGCCGGCTCAGGTACAGGTACCGCGGATCAGGCGTGATCGAGAACGGCTTCTCGTTGAGCCCGAAGAATTCCGTGTACACGGTGTCGGTTCCGAGGCGCGCCGGCTGCCGGCGCGCCGCTCATTGCACGCGAATCGTGATCGGCTCGGACATCACCGGCGGATCGTGCGGAACGTGCAGCTCGTCGCCGACGAGCAGGCGCAGCGTATGCTCGCCGGGCGACAGCATCAGCTCCGTCTCGGTCTGTCCCGCGCCGAAATGAATATGGCGCTCGTCGGCCGGGATCGGCGCGCCCGCGGGCGGCGGATCGGTGTCGACGAGCAAGTGATGATGCCCGGTGCCTTCCATCGCGATGCCGGCCGGTGCGACGCCCATGCCCGATAGCCCGAACACGATCCGGACGGGATTCGTCACGGTCGCGCCGTCCTCGGGCGAGATGAAGTAGACGCGCGCGCCCTCCGGCGCGGGCTTCGGCTGGAACGCCGGAGCCGCGGCCGCGGATGCGGTACCGGCCGACGCCTCCGGCGACACGTTCGCCGCCGCGTCGGGACCGCCGCCGGGCGGAGGGGCCGCGCCGCCGTTCGGGTCACTGCAGCCGACGAGCATGCCGAGGACAGCGAGTGGAAGATAACGATGAGCGGCTTGCACCATGGCGTTCTGCTCCGTTGCCACCGGGGGAAAGCCGGCCGAACGCGCCGACGGCTTCGCAGTATCCGCAGCCGCGGACCGCCGTGCAACCGGGCGCGGCCCGGCGACACCGGCGGCCAAGCCGCTTGCCTTGCCCTGAACGCTAAGTCGACGCGTTCGCCGTCTCGGTGGCCTCGTCCGGCGAGTCGGGCGTGCTCGGGCTTTCCGGCGTGCCGGAGGGATCCGACGCGCTCGCCTCCGCAGGCGTCTGCGATGCACCGGACGTCCCGCGCGAGCGCTCGCCGGCGAAGAAGCCGTCGGCGCGGCTGCGCCCGAGCTCCGACGCGTCGAAGTCGTCGACGGCCGTCAGCTCCATGACCGTGCGGTCGAACGCGCGAAGCTGCTCCGCTTCGGCCGCGTCGATGACGCCGAGCCGCTCGGCCTCGTCGATCTGGCCCGGCACGTCCTCACGCTTGATCCGGCCCGCGCGGCGCGCTTCGTGGAGCTTGCGCTCGATCGGCTTGACTTGCTCGGCGCGCTCGAGCGCCTGCTGCATCAGGCCGAGCGGGTTCGTCGGCTCCGGCGTGACATACGCGCAATCGGCGAGCCGCTGTCTTGCGTCCGTCGGATTGATCACGAGCTCCGCGATGCGCTGGCAGAGCTCGTCCGAAGGCGCGAAGTACGTGCGTCCCCGCGGGAACACGGCGATCCGCAGCAACAGCGCGACCCCGCGGCTCGGGAAGTTGCGCAGCAGGGCGTGCAGCTGCTCCTGGGTCCGGTAGAGCAACGTGCGGCAAGCCCATTCGACGAG
>CAYMAF010000244.1:0-4262 GCA_964388365.1 uncultured Gammaproteobacteria bacterium
TGCCGGAATTCTCGCGCGGCGCGCTCGAGGCGTTGCGCGAGCCGCTCGAGGCCGGGGTCGCGCGCATCTCGCGCGTCAACGAGCAGGTCGAGTTCCCGGCCGAGTTCCAGCTGCTCGCGGCGATGAATCCGTGCCCGTGCGGCCACCGCGGCGACGGCACCGACCGTTGCCGGTGCTCGCCGACGCGCCTCGAGCATTACCGCGGCCGGATCTCGGGCCCGTTGCTCGACCGGTTCGACTTGCACGTCGAGGTGCCGCGCGTGCCGTTCGAGACACCGTCGGAGATGCCGGCGCGCGGCGAGTCGGCGCCTCTGCGCGCGCTGGTCGCCGCGGCCCGCGCGCGGCAGCTCGAGCGCACCGGCACGCTGAACGCGCGGCTGTCGGATGCGCAGCTGTGGCGACACGTTCGGGCCGAAGCCGAAGCGCTGCGGCTCCTTCGCCTGACGGTCGGCCGCTGGCAGCTCAGCATGCGCAGCAGCGTCCGCGCGATGAAGGTCGCGCGCACGATCGCCGATCTCGGCGGCCGCGAGACGGTGACCGCGGCCGATATCGGCGAGGCGCTTCAGCTGCGTTGCCTCGATCGGCCGATCCAACCTTAGAGCCGCGTCGGCCGTGCGCTCTTCTTGGCCCCGGAATAGCGACGAAGTTCACGCTTCCGCGCGAAGACCGCGTGCTAGACTCGCCCGACGCTCAACGGAGGTGAACGTGCGCCTCATTCTCTGTTTGTCGCTGGCGCTTGCCGTCGGTGCCGGCTGGGCGGCCGAGGTCTACATGGCCGTCGCGCCGGACGGCACCGTGATCTACAGCGATCGCCCGACCGCGCCGGATGCGAAGCCGGTCGGCGTCGACGTCACCCCGGCGTCGCCGCGCGCGTCCGCCGGCCCGGTCCGAGACGGCGAGCCCCGAGCCGAGCCCGACGCCGATTACGGCACCGAGACCGAGTCCGAGCTGACCGCCGAGCAGCGTGCGCAGAACTGCGAAGTCGCTCGCGAGCGCGTCGCACGCTACGCGAATGCGCGTCGGCTCTTCAGGGAGCGGCCGGACGGCGAGCGCGAGTATCTGAGCGACGAGGAGATCGACGAGGTCCGAGCCCGGGCCGCGGCCGATGTCGAAACCTGGTGCGGCTGACCGGCTGAGCGCTGCGCCGGCCTCGCCCGACTCGTCGTCTCGAGACGAGATCTTCCTGCCCGATTTCTGTCAGCCGCGAATGGTGTTCGCGGTCGTGCTGATCGCCGAGCTGCTCGCGGTCGTGCTCGCGCTCGTGCGCACGGGCCGCGATTGGCCTTTTCTCATCGATCTCGGCCGAATCTCGATGTTCGTGCAGTGGCTCGGCCTGACGTCCGCGGCGTTGCTCTGCGCGGTGCGGCCGCGACTCGCGGGGCTGCCGACCGCGGCGGTATCGGCCGCGGTCTTCGCGCTGACGATCGCGAACACCGCGGTGCTCTCGTCGCTCGCGGTCTGGCTCGGCCTACGCTACATGCCCGCCGACGGCCCGCCGCTTCTCCCGACCGAGCTCGGATCGTTCTTGCTGCGTAACGAAGGCATTTGCGTGATCGTCACCGCGCTGCTGCTGCGCTACTTCTATGTCGCGGACGCGTGGCGCCGACAGGTGCGCGCGGAAACTCGCTCGCGGATCGACGCGCTCCAGGCGCGGATGCGTCCGCACTTTCTGTTCAACAGCATGAACACGATCGCGGCGCTGACGCGCAGCGATGCGGCGGCCGCGGAGCGGGCCGTCGAGGATCTTTCGGATCTGCTGCGCGCGACGCTGAAGGGCTCCGAGGAGCTGACGTTCGCCGAGGAGCTCGAGATCGCGCGCGGCTACGAGCGGATCGAGTCGCTGCGGCTCGGCGAGCGGCTCGACGTCGAGTGGGATGTCGCGGACGTGCCGCCGGCCGCGCGGCTGCCGGGCCTGACGCTCCAGCCGCTGCTCGAGAACGCGATCTATCACGGCATCGAGCCCCTCGCCGGCGGCGGCACGGTCCGCGTCGCGGCGCGCGTCGACCGCGGACGGCTCGTGCTGACGCTGTCGAATCCGGTCTCGCCGGAGCGCGCGCAGCGGCCCGGTAACCGCCTGGCCCTCGACAATCTGCGTGAAAGGCTGAAACTCGCGTACGGCGAGCGCGGCTCGCTCGAGACGAGGCGCGAGCCGGGCCGCTACACGGTCGAGGTCGTGCTGCCGCTGATGACGACATGAGCCCGATGACCGAGCATCCGATCGACGTGCTGATCGTCGACGACGAGCCGCCGGCGCGCGAGCGGCTCGCTCGCCTCGTCGGCGAGCTCGACGGCTGGCGAGTCGCGGACCTGTGCGCGTCCGGCGTCGAAGCGCTCGAGCGCGTGACGGCGCTTCGGCCGGGCATCGTGCTGCTCGACATTCGCATGCCGGGGATGACCGGCATCGAAGCCGCGCGGCATCTCGCCCGGCTCGAGACGCCGCCCGCGGTGATCTTCACGACGGCATACGACGAGTACGCGCTCGAAGCGTTCGAGTCGCGCGCGGTCGGATACCTGCTGAAGCCGGTGCGCCGCGAGCGGCTCGAGGCCGCGCTGAAGCATGCCGCGCGCCTCAGCCCCGCGCTGATCGAGCGCTTCGCCGGCGTGCGGCCGCTCGGCGTGCGCCGACATATCGCGGTGCGCGTGCGCGACGAGCTCAAGCTGATCCCGATCGGCTCGATCCTGTACTTCCGCGCGGAGCAGAAATACGTCACGGTCCGTCATGCCGGCGGCGTCGACCTGATCGACGAGCCGCTGAAGCGCCTCGAGGAGGAATTCGCCGAGACGTTCGTCCGCGCGCATCGCAGCCTGCTCGTCGCGCTCGATTCGATCGACGCGCTCGAGCGGGACGACGACGGCCGCTACTCGCTGCGGCTGCGCGGCAGCGGCGAGACGCTACCGGTCAGCCGCCGCCAGCTCGCGGAGCTGAAGCGCAAGCTCGGTATCGCGTGACGTCCGTCGCGGCCGAAGCCCGCGTCCGTTCGCTGGCATGCGGCCGCGGCCGCGGAGACAATAGCCGCGACCGATCCAGCGCATCATGACCGAATACCACCCCGGGCCCGACAGCACGCCGCCGTCCCCGGCTCGGCTCGAGCCGCGGCCGACGCGTGCGCGCCCCTCGTTGGCTGCGGCGCTCGCGCTGATGCTCGCGGTCCTCGCCGTCGCCGGCGTCGCGTTTCAATGGCGGCAGCACCGCGCGGTCGATGTCGCGCTGCATACGGCCCAGCTCGAGCTCGACGAGGCGCTCCAGCGGGTCCGCGCGAGCCAGCGTGCGCTGTCCGACCGTCTCGACGCGCTGCGCGCGGCCGTCGACGCGAGCGGCGCGCGTGACGACCGGCTGACGGCCGATCTCGAGGCGCTGCCCCGGCGGCTCGACGATCTCGAGCGGCGCGTCGAAGGATTGCCGGCGGCGATCGCGGCGCTCGAGCGGCGGCTCGCCTCGGCGCAGGGCGGCGCGCCGGACGCGCACGCCGTTTGGCGTCGCGCCGAAGCCGAGTATTACCTCGCGCTCGCAGCCGCGGAGCTCGAGCTCGCGGGCCGGTGGGACAACGCGAAAACCGCGCTCGAGCTCGCGGACGACCGGCTTCGCGGGCTCGCCGATCCGTCGCTTGCACCGGTCCGCCGGCAGATCGCCGCGGATCTCCTAGCGCTCGAGAGCGTCGAGCGCCCGGACATCGAACGGATCGTGTTCGACCTCGCGAGTATCGAGGCGCGCGTCGACGAGCTGCCGTTGCGGGCCGCGGGGGCGTCGCGGGAGCGCAGCGCACCGGCGCCGGAAGATACGGCGCCCGGGCTCGGCCGGCTCGCCGCGAGCGCGAAGCGCGCGCTCGGCACCCTAGTGAGCGTCGAGCGCCGCGAGGACGCGGAAGCGCGCATGCTTTCGGCGGGGCGCCGCACCGTCGCGCGCCGCGAGCTCGCGGCCGAGCTCGCGCTCGCCCGCGTCGCGGCGCTCGAAGCGCGGCAGAAGGCCTATACGGCGAGCCTCGCGGCGGCGTCGAAGCTGCTCGAGCGCGACTTCGATACGGCCGATCCGGGCGTGCGGTCCGCGGCCGCGCTCGTCGCCGAGCTCGCCGAGATCGACGTCGCTCCGTCCCGTCCGGATATCGGCCGCTCGCTCGCGCTGCTGCGCGCCGCGGGAGCGCAGTGATGCGCTTGGGTCTCGGGCTCGTCGTCGCGCTGCTGATCGGCGCGTTCGCCGCGCACTTGCTGATCGAGGAGCGCGGCTACGTGCTGATCGACTACCGCGGCTATCTCGTCGAGATGTC
>CAYMAF010000245.1:0-4257 GCA_964388365.1 uncultured Gammaproteobacteria bacterium
CCGGCGAGCTTGATCTTACTCAGGCGCATAAAGTTCCCGATTGCCGCAGCGCATCATCATCGCTCGGGCTCACTCCAAATGGCGGTTGTTCGGATCAGGCCGCAATAGCCCCCTCGGGCCCGGTAGTGTAAAGTAAAAGGACCTCCAAAACGACGCATCTTCACGCTGCGATCGCCGCATCGTGGCAGCGAGGATTTACGTGTCAACGCACCCTACACCTGCTCCGTCGAAGGAGACGCTCGAGACGTTTCCGAATCCCGAGCCCGAACGCGATTACGCGATCCGGATCCGGATACCCGAGTTCACGTGTCTGTGCCCGAAAACGGGGCAGCCCGACTTCGCGACGCTGCATCTCGAGTACGTTCCGGACAGGCTCTGCGTGGAGTTGAAATCGCTGAAGCTCTATATCTGGGGCTACCGTAATGAAGGCGCGTTCCATGAGGCCGTCACGAACACGATAACCGACGACCTCGTGGCCGCCCTCGACCCGCGGTACCTGCGGCTCACGGCCGAGTTCAACGTCCGTGGCGGGCTCTATACGACGGTGGTCGTCGAGCACCGCCGCCCGGGCTGGAAGGGCCCGTCGCAGGGCCTCTCCCAAGGCCTCTCGTAGGCCCTCTTTCCGCCTCCAAAAAGCCGCGCTCAGCGGGCTTCCGCTTAGGCCCGTCATATGTATAATCGCCGGTTTCGTGTAGTTGGTCTTGGAGGCGAGTTGTATGCCGAGCAAAAAGGCAGCCACCAAGAAGAAGACCAAGAAGACTGGCAGCAAGGCTGCAGGCAAGGTCGCGCGGAAGAAGGCGCGGTCGAGCCGTTCGGCTCCGGCCAGCCGCAAGAAGGCCAGCCGGCAGTCGAGTAGCGCTCGCAAGACGACGAGCACTTCCGCGAAGAAAGGGACTTCGAAGAAGACTTCCACGAAGAAGGTCGGGGCCTCGAAGAAAAAGGCCACGGTCGGGAAGTCTGCGGCGAAGAAGACGAAACCAGTTTCGACAAAGAAAGTAGTGGCTAAACCAGCAAGCTCGAAGAAGAAGGTCTCATCGAAGTCGGCCGCGGCGGCGGCCAAGACCAAGGCCAAGGAAACCAAGGCCGCGGCCGAGGCCAAGCCCGCGCCGGCCAAGGCTGCGAAGCCGGAAGCCGCGCCGGCCAAGCCGAAGACCAGCGCGCTGTTCGGGCCGATCCACGGCTTTCAGCCCTACCAGCCGAAGCGCGGCGAGCCGTATATGAGCGAAGGTCAGCTCGAGCACTTCCGTAACATCCTGCTCGCATGGAAGCGCGAGCTGATGGAAGAGGTCGACCGGACCGTGCTTCATATGCAGGACGAAGCCGCAAACTTCCCCGATCCGAACGACCGGGCAACCCAGGAGTCGGAGTTCGGGCTCGAGCTTCGCACCCGCGACCGCGAGCGCAAGCTGTTGAAGAAGATCGACGCAGCGCTGCAGCGCATCGAAGACGGCACGTATGGCTACTGCGAGGAAACCGGCGACGAGATCGGCCTACGGCGGCTCGAGGCACGGCCGGTCGCGACGCTGTGCGTCGAGGCGCAGGAGCGGCGCGAGCTCGCGGAGCGGCAGTTCCGCGACCGCGAGGACTATTATCGTTAAAGCCGGCCGTTCCCGGGGGCGCTGCAACGTCCCCGGGGCTACGCCCAGCGCCGGCCGCCCGTGCCGGTTCGGGCTCTTTGATCCCGCCTGAGCCATGGCATACGTCGGCCGGTTTGCACCGTCGCCGACCGGGCCGCTTCATGCCGGCTCGCTGCTGACCGCAGTCGCGAGCTACTTGCACGCCCGGCAAGCCGGCGGCGAGTGGCTCGTCCGCATCGAGAATATCGATCCGCCTCGGGAAGTGCCCGGCGCCGCCGACGAGATCCTGCGTGCGCTCGAAGCCTTCGGTCTCGAGTGGGACCGCCCCGTCCTCTACCAAAGCCGCCGGCTCGATATCTATGCCGAAGCCGTCGGGCAGCTCCTCGGCCGGGGGCTAGCGTTCGCCTGCCGCTGCAGCCGCAGCACGCTGCGTGCGTATGCGGCCGATCTCGGCGGCACGGCCGGCTATCCGGGCACATGCCGGACCCTGCGCCTCCCCATCGAGGACGCCGCCGTCCGAATGCGTGTGGACCGGCCGTGGAGCGGCTTCGAAGACGCGTTGCAGGGCCGATACGATGCCCCCAGGTCGAAGGGGTTTCAGGACTATGTGATTCGCCGCCGCGACGGACTGCCGGCGTATCACCTCGCGGTCGTCATCGACGATGCGTTCCAGGGCGTCACGACGATCGTTCGCGGGTACGATCTGCTCGAGTGCGTACCCGCGCAGCTGCATCTGCAGGCAGCGCTCGGCTTACCCCGCCCCACCTATTACCATGTGCCGGTTCTGGCCGGACCGACCGGACAGAAACTGTCGAAGCAAACCGGCGCCCGCGCGGTGGATACCCGCCATCCGTCGCGGGAGGCCTTTGCCGCGCTCGAGCGGCTCCGCGCGGCGCCCCCCGCGGAGCTCGAGGGCGCGCCGCCGACGGAACTTTGGAGCTGGGCGATCGCCCACTGGCGTATCGAGCGGCTTCGCGGAATCGCAGCGATCCCGATCGCTGCGTGACCGCGCCGCGAAGGGAGTGGCGCGCCGAATCAGGCCGGCCGGCGCGGAGACGGAAAGAGCGGGCCCCCCTCTCGTGGGGCCCTGCTTCCGGGATGTGCTGCGGCGGGAATCAGCTGATATCGCGCATGCTGAGGCGAATGCGCCCTTGGCGATCGACCTCGAGCACCTTCACCTTGACGATATCGCCTTCCTGGAGCTTGTCGCTGACGCGCTCTACGCGCTCGTTCGAAATTTGCGAGATGTGCACGAGGCCGTCCTTCCCGGGCAGGATCGCGACGAACGCGCCGAAATCCATCAGACGGACTACCTTGCCCTCGTAGACTCGGCCGACCTCGACCTCCGCCGTGATCAGCTCGATGCGCTCGCGAGCCGCACGTCCGGAAGCGGCATCGACCGACGCGATCTTGACGGTACCGTCGTTCTCGATATCGATCTGAGCGCCGGTCTCCTCGGTGATCGCCCGAATGACGGCGCCGCCCTTGCCGATGACGTCACGGATCTTCTCGGGATCGATCTTGATCGTGATGATGCTCGGCGCCCAGTCGGACATCTGCTCGCGCGGCTTGCTCAGGACCTTGTTCATCTCCTCGAGAATGTGCAGCCGGCCTTCGCGCGCCTGTTCGAGCGCCTTCTCCATGATCTCGCGGGTGATCCCCTCGATCTTGATGTCCATCTGCAGGGCGGTCACGCCTTCAGCCGTGCCCGCGACCTTGAAATCCATATCGCCGAGGTGATCCTCGTCGCCGAGAATGTCCGTGAGCACGACGTAATCGTCGCCTTCCTTGATCAGCCCCATCGCAACGCCGGCGACCGGCGCTTTGACCGGCACTCCCGCGTCCATCAACGACAGGCTTGCGCCGCACACGGTCGCCATCGAGCTCGAGCCGTTCGATTCGGTAATCTCGGAGACGACCCGGATCACGTACGGGAACCCGTCCATGTTCGGCATCACCGCTTCGACGCCGCGCCGGGCGAGCCGTCCGTGACCGATCTCGCGCCGCTTTGGAGAGCCAATGAAGCCGGTCTCGCCGACGCTGTACGGCGGGAAATTGTAGTGAAGCATGAACGGCTCGCGGCGTTCGCCCTCGAGCGCGTCGATGATCTGAGCATCCCGGCCCGTGCCGAGCGTCGTGACGACGAGCGCCTGAGTCTCGCCGCGGGTGAAGAGCGCCGAGCCGTGCGTGCGCGGCAAGAGGCCGACCTCGATCGAGATCGGACGCACGGTGCGCGTGTCGCGGCCGTCGATGCGCGGCTGACCGGCGAGGATGCGCCCGCGCACGATCTTCTTCTCGAGCCGCTGGAACTCCACCTCGACCTGCGCTGCGCTCCAGCTCGAGGACTCGGCATCGGCGAGCGCCGCGATGCACTCTTGCTTCAACGCTGCGATACGATCCCGACGCGCCTGCTTCTCGACGATCGCATACGCCTCGGTGAGCCGCTCCGCGACGGCCTGCTCGACCGAGCGCGTAAGCGCCTCGTCCTGCTCGGCTTTCGCCCACTCGATCGGCGGCCGCCCCGCTTCCTCCGCGAGGGACTTGATCGCCTCGATCGCGACCTGCATCTGCTCGTGGCCGTACACGACGGCGCCGAGCATCACATCCTCGGGCAGGATCTTCGCCGCCGATTCGACCATCAGCACGGCCTTCTCGGTGCCGGCGACGACGAGATCGAGCT
>CAYMAF010000246.1:0-4255 GCA_964388365.1 uncultured Gammaproteobacteria bacterium
GGCTGATGCCCGCGATGCTGATCGAGGATGAACTTATAATCTCGTTGCCCATCGTTCCTCGCCACGAGCGGCCCGAGGAGTGCGATCCGGCCTTCGTCGGGGTCGTTCAGACCGACCGCGGCTGAAGCCGAACGGATCGCCGTCATCGCTACGCTTCGATTGTTTACCTGGAGAACCTGAACATGGCTGTGCAGAAATCGCGCAAGACGCCGTCGAGGCGTGGCATGCGTCGTTCCCATGATGCCCTTCGCGGCCCGACGTTGTCGGTCGACCGGACGACGGGCGAGACCCATATGCGGCACCACGTGACCGCGGACGGCTACTATCGCGGCCGGAAAATCGTCGAAGTGCCGCAAGAGGTCGACGAGGAGTAGCGCGGTCCGCGCGCTGCGGCCGCCGGTTCCGTCGAGCCGGTCCGTCGACTCGAACTATCGATGATCCGCAAGGTAACGATTGCGCTCGACGCGATGGGCGGCGATCGGGGGCCCGATACCGTCGTGCCCGCGGCGCTCTCCTTGCTCGAGAAGGACGACTCCGTCACGCTCGTGCTCGTCGGCCTTCCCGAGGTGCTCGAAAGGGCACGGCGCGAAGGCGGCGAGCGTTACGGCGACAGGCTTCGCTATCAGGTCGCGACCGAGGTCGTCGCGATGGACGAGCCGCCCGCGGAAGCGCTGCGCCGCAAGAAGGACTCCTCGATGCGTGTCGCGCTCGAGCTCGTCAAAGCCAACGAGGCGGATGCTTGCGTCAGCGCCGGCAATACCGGCGCGCTGATGGCGACCGCGCGCTACGTGCTGAAGACGCTGCCCGGCATCGACCGCCCGGCGATCATCTCCGCGCTGCCCGCGCTGACCGGGCCCACCTATATGCTCGATCTCGGCGCGAACGTCGGCTGCACGGCGGAGCACCTGCTGCAATTCGCGCTAATGGGCTCGGTGATCGCGTCGGACATGCTCGACGTCGAGCGGCCGCGCGTCGGGCTGCTGAACATCGGGCAAGAGGACATCAAAGGTAACGAGATCGTGCGCGAAGCGGGCGAGCTGCTCGCGCAAAGCGGTCTCAACTACATCGGTTTCGTCGAAGGAGACGGCATCTTCCACGCCGAGGTCGACGTCGTCGTGACCGACGGCTTCGTCGGCAACGTCGCGTTGAAGACGATGGAAGGTGTGGCTCGGCTGATCGCAACCTTCATGCGGCAGGAGTTCCGCAAGAGCAAAGCCCGCGTGCTCCAGGGCCTCGTCGCGAAGTCCGCGCTCGACGCGATCGCCGAGCGCGTCGATCCGCGCCGCTACAACGGCGCGAGCCTCGTCGGGCTGAACGGCATCGTCCTGAAGAGTCACGGAGGCGCGGACGAGGTCGCGTTCGAGAACGCCGTGCGCACGGCGATCGTCGAGGCTCGCAAGGGCGTGCCCGTGCAGATCGGCAATATCATCAGAGATCAGCCAGCAGAATGTATTCGCGCATAGCGGGCACCGGCTCGTACCTTCCGGAAAAGGTCCTGACCAACTTCGATCTCGAGAAGATGGTGGACACGTCCGACGAGTGGATTCGCACTCGGACGGGGATCGAGCGGCGGCATATCGCAGGCGAGCACGAGACGACGAGCGATCTCGCGTATCGCGCCGCGGTCGCGGCGATGGACAGCGCGGGCGTCGGCGGCGCCGATATCGATCTCGTCGTCGTCGGCACGACGACGCCGGATCTCGTCTTCCCGAACGTCGGCTGTCTGCTCCAGGAGCGGCTCGGCATCCGCGGAGGACCGGCGTTCAGTCTCGAGGCCGCGTGCTCCGGTTTCCTCTACGCCCTGACCGTCGCGGATTCGATGGTGAAGACTGGGCAGGCGCGCCGGGCGCTCGTCGTCGGCGCGGAAACGATGTCGCGGATCGTCGATTGGACCGAGCGCGAGACGTGTGTGCTGTTCGGAGACGGCGCCGGCGCCGTGGTCCTCGAAGCCTCGGACGAGCCGGGCATCGTCTATACGAAGCTCGGCGCCGACGGGCGCTATCGCGATCTGCTCTACGCGTCGAGCGGCGTGTCGAAGCCGAAGGACGACGACGACAGCGGCCTGCTGCGCATGAAGGGCAATGAAGTTTTCAAGGTCGCGGTCAAGACGCTCGAGACGATGGTCGACGACGTGCTCGAGTCGAACCATCTCGAGAAGGGCGAGATCGATTGGCTGATCCCTCATCAGGCGAATATCCGCATCATCAAAGCGACCGCGAAGCGGCTGCAGCTGCCGATGGAGCGGGTCGTGCTGACGGTCGCCGAGCACGGCAATACGTCCGCGGCGAGCGTGCCGCTCGCGCTCGACACCGCGGTGCGCGACGGCCGCGTGAAGCGCGGAGACCTGCTGCTGCTCGAGGCCTTCGGCGGCGGATTCACGTGGGGCGCGGCGCTCGTTCGTTATTGATCGCCGAGCCGCGCGCTTCTTAACCGAAGGGCGTTCCGTATAATGGCCGGCATGCGAAGTCCGGCATCGATCCTCGTCTCTGCCGCGCTGCTCGTCGCGGCGGCCCCGTTCGGCGAAGCGGCCGAGTACCCGCTCCCGCGCGATCACGACGTGATCGGCGAGGTCCGCGAGGTCGTCGCCCGGCACGAGGATACGTTCGTCTCGCTGGCGCGGCGCCACGGCGTCGGTCTCGAGGAGCTGAAGCTCGCGAATCCCGGCGTCGACATGTGGCTGCCGGGCGAGGGCACGAGGATCACGCTGCCGACCCGGTACGTGCTGCCGCGCGCGCCGCGCGAAGGGGTCGTCGTCAATATCGCGGAGCTTCGGCTCTACTACTATCCGAAGGACGAGCCGGACAAGGTCTATACGTATCCGATCAGCATCGGCCGCATGGACTGGAGCACGCCGGTCGGCACGACGACGATCACGGCGAAGGCGAAGAATCCGTCCTGGTACCCGCCGCAGTCGATTCGCGAGGAGCACGCGGCGCGCGGCGACTTCCTGCCGGCCGTCGTGCCGCCGGGGCCGGACAATCCGCTCGGCGCTCACGCGCTGCGGCTCGGATTGCCCGGATACCTGATCCACGGCACGAACCGGCCGTCGGGCGTCGGCATGCGCGTCACGCACGGCTGCGTCCGCATGTTCCCCGAGGATATCGAGGCGCTGTACGAGCGCGTGCCGGCGGGCACGAAGGTCCATATAGTCAATCAGCCGTTCAAGCTCGGCTGGGGCGAGACCGGCGAGCTCCTGCTCGAGGTGCATCCGCCGCTCGAGGAAGAGGTCGACGCGGGCATGTGGACGCTGACGGACCTCACGCGCGAGGTCGTCGCGGTCACCGACGAAGGCTTCACTCACCTCATCGATTGGGATCTCGCCGAGACGCTGATCGGCGGCCGCGAATCGCTCGGCGTTCCGGTCCCGGTGTCGCGCGGCGTCCGTGTCGAGCTCGCCGATGAGGAGCCGGCAGCGTCGCCGGCAGAGGAAACCGCCGGCGCCGACGATACGGCCACCTGATCCTCTCCGCGCTGCGCAGCGACTCCGAGCTCGAAAAGGTTCTTACGTCGGCGCAAAAAAAAGAGCCGCCGACGCGCTCGCCGGCGGCTCTTCGATCAAGGGGGCAACGCTCGAAGCGTCGCAATATTGATCTTGTTCTCGTTCGTCGTGACGAAAGCTTACTTGCGCTGCAGATCCTCGAACATGCGGTCGACGCGCTGGTTCGTCGCGTCGCAGCATGCCTGCGCGGCCTGAGCGGCCTGCAACGCCTGATTGGCCGTGCTCTGAGCACCCGAAGCCGCCTGACGGGCTTCATTCGCCGTGCGCTGGGCGGCATCGGCGGTATTCCGAGCGGCCTCGGCAATGCTTCGCACCTCTTCGAGTTGCTCGGTGGTCACGGAAGCGCAGCCGGTGGCGACCGCAGCACCGATGACCAGCGCCGTCGCACGCAATACGCCGGTAAGGTTCCTCGTCATTAGATTCCCCTAGAGTGGATGATGGACAAAAACAGGCGTGATTATTGACTAAAGCCAACCTTACTGCAATTGCGGTTATATAGGCGTCTGTATTAGCAGACAATTGACGCAGCAACACTTTTTCTGCTTTCGCGCGCGCGCTTGACCGAGCTCGTGAGCTGTATATAACATCAGCCTAGTCGCTCATACAGGTAACTCGTCATGCGTGAGCTCACACCTCGCCAACGGCAGATCCTTCACCTCATTCAAAAAGCGATCCATACGACCGGCATGCCGCCGACGCGGGCGGAGATCGCGAAGCGCTTGAAGTTCAAATCGGTCAATGCCGCCGAGGAGCATT
>CAYMAF010000247.1:0-4253 GCA_964388365.1 uncultured Gammaproteobacteria bacterium
ACGCCGTCGACCGCGATCGATCCTTTCGTCGCGACGTAGCGCGACAGCTCCCGCGGCAGCTCGATCGCGACCGCGAGCGACCGCGCCGCGGGCTCGATCGCGACGACCCGGCCGACGCCGTCGACGTGCCCGCTGACGAGATGGCCGTCGAGCGGGTCGCCGACGCGCAGCGCCGGCTCGAGGTTCAGCGGCGCGCCCGCGGCGAGCGCGCCGAGCGTCGTGCGCGCGAGCGTCTCGCGCGAGACGTCGGCCTCGAAGCGGTCGCCGCTCGCGGCGACGACCGTCAGGCACACGCCGTTCACGGCGATGCTCGCGCCGAGCTCGGGATGCCCGATCGATCCGGCCGGGAAGCCGATCGCGACGCGGCGGTCGCCGCCCTGCTCGACGCTGTCGAGCAAGCGGCCGACGGTCCTGACGATACCCGAGAACATCGTGCGCTCCTCCTCAGCGCGCGGACCGCGCGCGCGGACGCGCGATGATACGCAAGTCCGCGCCGACGCGGCGCACATCGTCGATCGCGAGCTCGACGCGCTCCGCCAGTGATTCGAGCGGGCCGAACGCGAACAGACCGCGCGCGCCGTCGCCGAGGAGCTGCGGCGCGAGATAGAGCACGAGCTCGTCGATCAGCCCGCGCTCGAGCAGCGCGCCGTTCAGCACGGGCCCGGCCTCGACCCAGACGTCGTTGACCTCGAGTGCCGCGAGGCGCTCGGCGACCTCGACGAGATCGCACCGCTCGCCGCCGCCGACGCGCTCGATCCGAATCCGTCCGCCGCCCGAGCCCGCGGGCTCGTACGCGCGCACGGCCGTCTCGCTCGCGGTCGTGAACAGCACGACGTCGCCGGGCGGCGCGAGCACACGAGCCGACGGAGGCGTGCGCAGACGGCTGTCGACGATCGCCCGCAGCGGGCTCCTCGCCGCGCCGTCGCCCGGCCGAGCCGTGAGCTCGGGGTCGTCCGCGAGCACCGTGCCGACGCCGCTCAGGATCGCCGCGGCACGCGCGCGAAAGCGATGCACGTCGCGCCGCGCGTCGGGCCCGGTGATCCAGCGGCTCTCGCCGTTCGCTAGCGCCGTGCGGCCGTCGAGGCTCGCGGCGAGCTTGCTCGTGATCCAGGGCCGGCCGCGCGTCAGCCGCGCGAAAAAGCCGCGGTTCACCGCCCGCGCCTCGGCCTCGAGCACGCCGACATCGACGTCGACGCCCGCGGCGCGCAGCCGGTCGACCCCCCGGCCGGCGACTGGGTTCGGGTCGAGCACGGCGCAGACGACGCGCGCGATGCCGGCCTCGATCAGCGCCGCGCTGCACGGGCCGGTGCGGCCCGTATGGTCGCAGGGCTCGAGCGTGACATACGCGGTCGCGCCGCGCGCGTCGGCGCCCGCGGCGCGCAGCGCGACGATCTCCGCATGGGGACCGCCCGGCGGCTGCGTGAATCCCTCGCCGACGACGCGCCCGTCGCGCACGAGCACGCAGCCGACGGCGGGATTCGGCGCGCTCGTGCCGGCGGCACGCTGCGCGAGCCGCAGCGCGCGCGCCATGAACGCGTGGTCGGCGCCGCGGCTCACGGCTCGTCGTCTTCCGGCAGCAGCGACATCTGCTCGCGGTTCGCATGAGTCAGCGCGCGCAGCCGCTGGATCTCTTCCTGGAACTCCGTGACGTCCTGGAAGCTTCGGTAAATGGATGCGAAACGCACGTATGCGACCTCGTCCAGACGCCGCAGCTCCTCCATGACCATGTCGCCGATGCGGCGGCTCGGCACGTCGCGCTCGCCGATCGTCTGCAGCCGATGCCGGATGCGCTCGATACTGGCCTCGACGTCCTCGGTCTTGACCGGACGCTTCTGCAACGCCGCGAGCATGCCGGACCTCAGTTTCTCCTCGTCGAACGGCTCGCGGCGGCCGTCCCGCTTCGTCACGTGCGGCATCACGAGCTCGGGGGTCTCGAACGTCGTGAACCGCTCCTCGCATTTCAAGCACTCGCGCCGGCGCCGCACCTGCCGCCCCTCGCCGGCGAGCCGCGAGTCGATGACCTTCGTATCGGCGTGATTACAGAACGGGCAGTGCATCGGAACGAAACGGGCTCACCGAGCTGCGGGAAAAGCGGGGCGACCTCTTCGCTTCGCGAAAAGCGGCCTGCGCCGACTCCCCCGCTACACCAACGCCTCGACGACGCGCGTCCACGCACGCGCCAGGTTGCGGCGATTGTACCCGCCGCCGCCCATCGCGAGCAGACGGCCGCCGGCATGGCGCTCCGCGATCTCCCGCATCCGCCGCGCGGCATGCGCGTGCGCCTCCTCCGACAGGGCGAGATGAGTGATCGGATCGCCGGCGAGCGAGTCGGCGCCGCACTGAAACAGCACGAGCTCGGGGCGGCCGCGATCGAGATACGCCTCGACCTCCTCCCACGCCTCGAGGAACTGGTCGTCGTCGGCGCCCGGAGACAGCGGAATGTTGAGCTTCGTGCCCTCGGCGGGCCCTCGTCCAGTCTCGGACCGGCTGCCGGTCCCGGGGTACAGATAGCGGCCGTCCTCGTGCAGATCGGCGAACAGCACGTCCGGATCGTCCTCGAAGCCGTAGAACACGCCGTCGCCGTGATGCGCGTCGATGTCGATGTAGGCGACGCGCTTCAAGCCGTGCACGCGCCGCGCGGCCTCGATCGCGATCGCGCAATCGTTGAACACGCAAAAGCCCGCGGCGCCGTCGCGGGCCGCGTGATGCAGGCCGCCGATCGGGATGAACGCCCGCCGCCCCTCGGCGACGACGGCGGCGAGCGCCGCGAGCGTGCCGCCGACGACGTGGGCCGCGGCCTCGTAGACGCCGGGGAAGGCCGGCGTATCCCCCATGTCGAGGTAGCCGCTGCCGCGCTCGGAAAGCTCGATCACGCGATCGACGTATTCGGGCGCGTGAAACCATTCGATCTCTTCGCGGCTCGCGGCCGGCGCGCTCCGGCGCTCGACCCGGCTTGCCACGGGCGAGCGCTCGAGCTCGGCGACGAACGCGTCGTGCCGATCGTCGCCGAACGGATGCCCCCCGGGGAATCCGTACGCGGCGATCTCGGGCCCGGTGATGAGGATCATCGCGCTATACCGTTTCCGAATGCGGCGTTCGCCGCGCGGCGCGACGGCGAGATCGGTCGGCCGAAGCGCCGCGAAAGTGAACCAAAACGCCGTATGCGGCTCTGATGCTGATCACGGGCCGCCGTCTGCGCGCGCCTCGGCGCGCTCGTCGCCGTGCGCGAGACGCTCGGGCGGCCGCGGCGGGCGCGGTTTGCGTTTAATCGGGGTTTGCCGATAATCGCAGCCCCCGCCCCGCTTCTCCAAAGAATTTTCGAAGACTTCGCATGGCACAGTACATCTATACCACGAACCGTCTATCGAAGGTCGTGCCGCCGAAACGGCACATCCTGCGCGACATCAGCCTGAGCTTCTTCCCCGGCGCGAAGATCGGCGTGCTCGGCTTGAACGGGGCCGGCAAGTCGACGCTGCTGCGCATCATGGCCGGCGTCGACAAGGAGTTCGACGGCGAGGCTCGCCCGCAGCCGGGCATCAAGATCGGTTATCTCGCTCAGGAGCCCGAGCTCGATCCGGAGATGACGGTTCGGCAGGCGGTCGAGGAAGGCGTCGCGGACACGCTCGGCCTGATCAACCGTTTCAACGAGATCAGCGACAAGTTCGCCGAGCCAATGAGCGACGACGAGATGAACGCGCTGCTCGAGGAGCAAGGCAAGCTCCAGGACAAGATCGACGCGGTCGGCGGCTGGGAGATCGAGCGTCAGCTCGAGATCGCCGCGGACGCGCTGCGGCTGCCGCCTTGGGATGCGGTCGTGAAGCACTTGTCGGGCGGCGAGAAGCGCCGCGTCGCCCTCTGCCGGCTGCTCCTGTCGCGGCCCGACATGCTGCTGCTCGACGAGCCGACGAACCATCTCGACGCCGAGTCGGTCGCGTGGCTCGAGCGCTTCCTGACCGAGTATCCCGGCACGGTCGTCGCGGTCACGCACGACCGCTACTTCCTCGACAACGCGGCGGGCTGGATCCTCGAGCTCGACCGCGGGCACGGCATTCCGTGGAAAGGCAACTACAGCTCGTGGCTCGAGCAGAAGGAGCAGCGCCTCGCGCTCGAGGAGAAGCAGGAGCAGGCGCGCCAGCGGGCGATCAAGCAGGAGCTCGAGTGGGTGCGCTCGAACCCGAAGGCGCGGCAGGCGAAGGCCAAGGCGCGTCTCGCGCGCTTCGAGGAGCTGACGTCGAAGGAGTATCAGACCCGCA
>CAYMAF010000248.1:0-4229 GCA_964388365.1 uncultured Gammaproteobacteria bacterium
CCTACTCGTACCGCAACGCCGCCATCGGCGCGACACTCGACGCGCGAAGCGCCGGCACGTAGGCGGCGACGAGGAAGACGACCAAGAGCACCGACGCGGCCGCGACCAGCACGAACGGCTCGACCCCGGATACCCCAAAGAGCAGCGCGCTCGCGGCCCGCGCGAGCGGGATGCTGACCGCCGCGCCGGCGACGATGCCGAGCACGCTCATGCCTGCCACCTGCTTCAGCACCATCGCTCTCAAATGCGCCGGCGCCGCGCCGAGCGCCATCCGCAGCCCGAGCTCGCGCGTGCGCTGTGCTACGGTGAAAGCGAGCACGCCGTACAGGCCGATCGCGGCGAGCAGCGTCGCGAGCCCGGCAAAGGCCGACGACAGCATCGTGATCATCCGATCGAGATAGACGTCTTTCTCGACCTGCATCGTCATCGTCGCGAGATCGCTCACGGGCAGCGCCGGGTCGAGATCGGCAATCACGCGCGGAATCATCGTCATCAACATATCCGGATCGAACGCAGCGCGCACGTAGAACGACAGCGACGTATCGTCGACGAAGTGGCGCCCCGGAACGTAGAACTGCGGCTCTAGATCGCGCTTGACGCCGTAGTGCTTCGCGTCGGCGACGACGCCGACGATCTCGATGTCGCCGTCGACGACGAACGGAGCTCGGAAGCGCGCGCCGATCGGCTCCTCCAAGCCAAATCGCTCGACAAAGCTTTCATTCACGACGGCGACGTTCGCGGCGAATACGGAAGCGTTCGCGAAGCTCTGAACGTCGGACTTCGTGAAGCCGCGGCCCGCGAGCAGCGGAATCGACAGCGTCTCGAAGAAGCCCGGGCTGACGACATTGCTTTGAGCAGAGCCGTCCTCATCGGGCGCACCCTCGGACGAGCGCACCGACAAGCCGAACCGCATACCGCTCGATGCGATCAACGGCATCCCCGCCGTCGCGACGGCGTCCACTCCCGGCTGATTCGCGAGCGCCTCCTCGATGCGGTCGTAGAGCGCGAGCGCTTGCTCTCGATCGTAGCCGTTGAGGCGCGGCGAGACGCTGAAGGTCGCGACCGATTCGACCTCGATGCCGAGATCGACGCGCGCGACGTTGACGAGGCTCTGCACGAAAAGTCCCGCCAGCACGAGAAGCACCATCGAGAACGCGATCTCGGCAGTGCCAAGCACGCGGCGAAAGCGGGCCGCATCGCGGCCATCCGACGATCGCGCCTGCATACCGGCGATACGCGTAAGATTCGCGTCGCTCGTCCGCCATGCCGGCGTGACACCGAACAGCAGAACCGCCCCGAGGGAGATGCCGGCCGCGAACAGCAGCGCTCGTCCGTCCAGCTGCACGGCGAGCCCCGCCGCGAGCCCGTCCGGCAGCATTCCGGTGACCCATCTCAGCGTGACCGCCGCGACCGGCAGGCTCACGAGCCCGCCGACCGCAGCCAACACGCCCGATTCGAGAACGAGCTGACGGATGAGGCGCACGCGGCTCGCGCCCATCGACACGCGCACGGCCATCTCGCCCGCGCGCGAAACCCCGCGCGCGAGCAGCAGGTTCGCGACATTCACGCAAACGATCAGCAACACGAGCGCCGTGAGCCCGAGCAGAAGCTTCAGCGGATCGGCCGCAACGCCCGGCAGATAACTCTGACCGCGCGCGCCCGGCTCGAGCACGAGCGGCTGATCGACGAACTGCGCGCGCATGTCATCGTCGAATCGCGTCAACAGCGGCGCCTCGAGCTCCGCGACGAGCCCGCGATACAAGCCGTCGAGCGCCGCCGACGCCTGCTCGATATCGATCCCGGGCCGCAGACGCCCGAGCAGAAACAGCCAATACGAGTTGCGAACCTCGGCATCCCGCGGCGCGGTCGGCTGCATCAGCCAACGCAGCGTGATCGGCACGAACACGTCCGGCCGCCAGCCGGGCATCGTGCCCGTGAAGGCCTTCGGCGCGACGCCGATGATCGAAAGCTCGTGCCCGTTCACGGTCAGCGTCCGGCCGATCACGTTCGCGTCGCCGCCGAACCGGCTCTGCCAGTAGTCGTAGCTCAGCACGGCGACGGCGGACTCGCCGACGGCTGGCTCGTCGCGCGGCGCCAGCAGGCGTCCGACGGCCGGCTCGACGCCGAGCACGCTGAAGTAGCTGCCGGAGACCAGCATGCCGCGGCGGCGCTCGGTGCGCGTGCCGTCCGACAGGTTCGCCTCGAAGTCGCGGTGCGCGGCGAGCCCGGTCAGGACGGTCTGGCGCGCCTCGAGGTCGCGGAACATCGGGTAGCTGAAGGTCGCGCGGTGATCTCGAACCGCTTCGCCGGATCGCACCCCGCCCGGCCGGATCGGTCCCGGCGCGCTCAGGTTCACGAGACGCTCGGGCTCGGGCACCGGCAACGGCTGCACGAGCACCCGATCGAACAGCGAGAACATCGCCGTCGTCGCGCCGATGCCGATCGCGAGGGTCGCGATCGCAACGAGCGAGAGCCCTGGACGCCGAACTAGCTGCCGGAACGCGTGCTTCAGATCGTTCATGACGGGACCCGTGACGCGAGATCTTCCACTCGCTCACCGTTCCCCACGCAACGACCGTGCCAAGAAGTCAACAAGGCGGCCGACTCGTTGTTTTGCAATGCCCTCCGACCGGCCACGCTACCCATTGCCTTGGGTGAACCCATCCCGAAAGCGAACGCAGTGTCTCGGTAGCGGGACGCAATGGCGGGACATTTACTCGTGCTCGTCTTCGCGCTCGACGTCCAAAAACTACATCTCGATGTCGAGAATGACCTCGCTCGTCTCGGTTCCGCTCGCCAACATGAAGGTATTGATGCCGCGCCTGAAATGCTGAGTCAACGCCTTGAGGTCGATTCCCCCGGTCGCCACGTGACACGTGCCTTGCTGGTCGATGGCGTCCGCCTCGAACGCAATGGGCGGCACGGGCACGTTATTGACTGCAGCGACAGTCACGTCATTCCACGGCTGAGCGCACAGCGTGACCCGAACGGGAAGTACCCGAGCCTTCTCCTCGATTCGCTCGTAGAGCACCTCGGCGCTCAAGTCGGACGCCGCGGCAAGTCGAATCGGCCTCGGCCGGTCTCCGACAGTGACCCTCGTGTTCGCGGGGACCGTCGCATCGAAGATCGTGCCGGGCTCCAGCACGGCTTCCTTACCGCGGATGAAGATCGCTGGCCAGAACACAAGCGCCGAGAGCGACGCGCTAAGCGCCGTTCTATGAGACGCCTTCTTGTCGTAACCGCCGTCCAAGAAGATCTCGGTACCGTCGATCGCCGTCACTGATACCGCCTGGACCTCGACGTCGCCTCCGCGCCCGGCGATCTTCCGTTTGGTGATGTCGGATACCCGGAGCATCATCGGCGCACCCGCTTCGATGACCGTATAGCCGTCGACGACGACGTTACGCCACACGTGTCCTCTCACGATATCGCCGACCTCGAACTTTCTCGTGTTGGACGTGACCTGCTGATCGAGCTCACCCATGAGCTTCGTTCCGGCCGGTATCGTCACCGTTTGAGCCGATACGTTAGCGCATCCAATAGCACCGAAAGCTAGCAGCAAGAGCCGGTAACGCATTGTGCACTCCTAAGGAAAATTCATCACTTGAGCGGCGCACCGAGAATCACGCTACCGCTATTGAAAACCCCGAACAGGAAGACATCGTTGGTTCCTGCGAAATCCAAAGTCACCCCAAGCCCCTGATACTCGCCATTCAGGCTAGGGCAGTTGCTGACGGTCGCCTGGACGGCATAGCCGTTGAACCGCGGATCGATGACGCTCACCTGCCCGTTGCCGATGCATCCGGATTGCGTTTGGGAGAGCAACGTCCCGTTGCCGTCGATCGTGAACGCCGCCGGATCGCCGAACACATCGAATACCGTGTACACGCCAGCCACGGTTGCGAGGGAGCTGTCCCGGTCATAGATGGGATCGAACGTCCCCGAGAACGTGCCCGTTTGTCCCAGGGCACTGAAGCTCAGCTGGAGAGCGCTTCGCTCCGCGACGGTGCCGCCTGTAATCGTGAAATTCGCCGTGACCGAGCTGCCGTCAATCAGCACGTAGCCCGGAGCAGCGTAACCGGTTCCCGATCCGCTCAACTGATTGCCGTTGGATACTTGCACGCTGCCGTGTACGGCACCTGCGAGGGCGCCGTTCTCGGGATCGAAGAGGATGCAGGCGAGCTCATTCTCGACGGTAATCAGGCAGCTCGCGTCATTGACGTTCGAGC
>CAYMAF010000249.1:0-4168 GCA_964388365.1 uncultured Gammaproteobacteria bacterium
TCCTCGCGATTGACCGGGTGCAGCGACTCGCGCGGGATCGCGCGCCAGCGCTCGAGGTCGGCCTCGGTGACCCGGCCGGCCGACGGCGCGGCCCGCTTTCGGAAACGCCTCGCCGGCGATCTCCGCTCGATCAGCTTCAGATAGGCCCAGCCGCCGACGAGACCGCCGAGGTGCGCGAAATGCGCGATGCCGCCGCCGCTCGCCAGCCCGCCGAAGACCGAATAGACCGCGAGCAGCACGATGAACCAGCGTGCCTGGATCGGGATCACGCCCCAAACGTAGATTCGGTCCTGAGGCCAGTACTTCGCAAAGCCCATGAGGATCCCGAATATCGCGCCGGACGCGCCGACGATCGCCGCGAAAGGCGTCAGCAGCGACGCGAGCGCGGCAACGACGGCGCTAGTGAAATACAGCCCGAGAAACCGGCGCGAGCCGAGCATGAGCTCGAGCCGCGGCCCGAAGAAATACAGGCCGATCATGTTGAACAGCAAATGGAACAGGTCGGCGTGCAAAAACGCGTACGTGACGATCGTCCACGGCCGCCGCGGTATCAATGCCGGCACGAGCACGAGGCGATCGATCAGCGCGGCCCATCCAGGGGCGCTACCGGCGACGAGCACCGCGACGAACATTGCGACGTTGGCGATGAGCAGCCGACGTGCCCACGGGGTCATTGCGGAGATTCCGGTCGAGTCTCGAGCGCAGCCGCGATGCCGCGTCGGCTAGGCTTTCTCGATCGCCGCGCGCAGCTCGGTCTCGGCCGCCAGCGACGCGGTCACGAGGCAGTGCTGCTTCGCGCTCTCGAGCAACTGGCGAGCCGCAGCCTCGTCGGTATCGGGACCGATCGTCAGCACGGCGTCGATCGTGAACTTCGTGAATTTCAATCCGTCGCGGGTCTTGTCGAGCTCGCCGACGCAGTCGGCCTTCAATGACGACCAGCCGAGCTTTCGCGCTCTCGCCACCGCACGGAACGTCAGGATGAAGCAATTCGCGACGGCGCCGGTCAGCATCGTCTCGGGCGACCAATAGCCTTCGGGACCGCCGAATTCGGGAGGTGCCGTCGTCTCGAGCGTCGGAAGCCCCGGGCTCTCGACGGGCAACACGCCGTCCGGCCCGCCGGCGCTCGAGACGGTATAGGTATGAGGGTATACAGCCATGCCTCGGCCCTCCTGCAAACGAAGTGCGATACTGGATCGCACGTCGCGGCAATGCAAGCCGGCGAGACACGCGGCGGCATCAGCGCGCGTACGCCTCGGCCGCGTAACGGCGCATCATCCTGTGGCTATGGAAGATCGACGCGTTGCGCGAGACGACGCTCTGCATCAGCCGCGTCCAGTCGGGACGGCGCGCATAGAGCGGCAGCACCGCGCGCTCGAGCTTCTCGTACAGCGAGCGCGCCGCGGACGCGGAATCCGAGCTTTCGTCGCCGATCGCCCAGCCGGTCACGCCCTCGATATGCCCTTCGACCCACCATCCGTCGAGCACCGAGAGGTTCGGCACACCATTCAGCGCCGCTTTCATCCCGCTCGTGCCGGATGCTTCGAGCGGCGGCTGCGGCGTGTTGAGCCAGACGTCGACGCCGGCCACCATCGCGAGCGCGACGTCCATGCCGTAGTTCGGCACGAACGCGATCGGAATAGCGCCGTCGAGCTGCCGGATCACGGCATGCAGCCGCTCGACCGCGCGCTTGCCGCCTTCGTCGCGCGGGTGCGCCTTCCCGGCGAGCACGACCTGGAACGGCTTGTGCGCGGCGATGCCGCGGAGCCGATCGAGATCGGCGAACAGCAGCTCCGGCCGTTTGTACTCGGTCATTCTGCGGGCGTAGCCGATCAGCGGGAGCTCTGGATCGAGCTCGACGCCGCAACGCGCCCTGATCACGTCGAGCAGCGCCCGCTTCGCCCGTCGATGGGCCTCCCACAGCGCCTCCTGCGGAATACAGCAGTCCGCGCGCATCATGAGCTCGGGCTCGATTCGCCAGCCCGGAATATGACGATCGTAGAGCGCCGCGATCTCGGGATGGGCCCATGTGCCGGGATGGATGCCGTTCGTGATCGCGTTGACGTCGTAGCCGGGGAACAGCTTGCGGGACGTCTCCGCGTGACGCTTCGCAACGCCGTTCACGTACTCGCTGAGATTCAACGCGAGCCGAGTCGTGTTGAGATCGCTCGCGCCCGCATAACGCCGCAGCGTCTCGCGGTCGACGATGTCGCCGAGGACTCGCTCGACGAGATCGTACGGGAAGCGGTCGTGCCCCGCCTCGACGGGAGTATGCGTCGTGAAATGACAAAGATCGCGCACGCGCGGGACGTCGTAGAGGGATTCGCCAGGGCGGACGTCCTCGGGCGAGTACGCGTGCCGGCGCAGAAGCTGAAGCGTCAGCAGCGACGAATGGCCCTCGTTGAGGTGATAGCCGATCACGCGGAACCCGAGCGCGTCGAGCATCCGCACGCCGCCGATCCCGAGCACGATCTCCTGCTTCAGCCGGTACGCCGCGTCGCCCCCGTAGAGATGATCGGTGATGCGCCGGTCTTCCGGTGCGTTCTCGGGCAAGTCGGTATCGAGCAGGATCACCGGCTCGCGGCCGCCGCCGAGCCCGGTCAGCACGTACAGCCAGCCGCCGACCCAGACGACGCGCCGCTCGATACCGACCGAGATCTTCGCCGGCAGCGCCTGCGTATGCGCCGCCGGGTTCCACAGATCCGGATGCTCGATCTGCCGGCCGTCCGCATCGATCTCTTGTCGGAAATAGCCCTGCCGGCTGACGAGCGTCACGGCGACCATCGGAATCTCGAGATCGGCGGCGGAACGCAGCGTATCCCCGGCAAGCACGCCGAGCCCGCCGCTGTAGGTCGGAATCGCCGGCTCGAGCGCGATCTCCATCGAGAAGTAGCCGATCCGGCGGCTGCTCAGAAAATACGCCCAGTCCTGCTCGTCGAGCATTCGAAGAGCGTGCCAGCTTTCTCGCGCGGCGTCGAACGTCTCGTTTACCCACGAGCTTCCGGGCGCAGTCGAAATACTCTCCGAATGCGGCCCAGCGAAGGCGGCGGCCGGACCGATCCCGCTTCGCGACGAGCGCCCGAGTAGCGGACAATACGAGTTCCCGGACCCAGACCCGGCACCCAGACTGGGATTCGTCGACGAGCAGGAGAACGACCATGGCAAGCAAGATGAAGGCCGCCGTGTTCGTCGAGCCGAATCGAATCGTGCTCGACGAGAAACCGATTCCCGATATCGGACCCACGGATGCGCTGCTCAGGATCACGACGACGACGATCTGCGGCACCGACGTGCACATCTTGAAGGGCGAGTACCCGGTCGAGCGGGGCCTGATCGTCGGTCACGAGCCCGTCGGCGTCATCGAGAAGCTCGGCTCGGCGGTGCGCGGCTATCGGGAAGGGCAACGCGTGATCGCCGGCGCGATCACGCCGAGCGGACAAAGCTACGCATCGCTCGACGGCTTTCACTCGCAGTCGTGCGATACCGGACATGGGTACAAGCCCATGGGCGGCTGGCAGTTCGGCAACACGATCGACGGCTGCCAGGCCGAGTTCGTCCGCGTGCCCGACGCGATGGCGAATCTCGCGCCCGTCCCCGACGCGCTCAGCGACGAGCAGGTGCTGATGTGCCCGGACATCATGTCGACCGGCTTCGTCGCCGCGGAGCGGGGCGAGGTGCGGATCGGCGACGTCGTCGCGGTCTTCGCGCAGGGACCGATCGGGCTTTGCGCGACCGCCGGCGCGAAGCTGCGCGGCGCGACGACTGTGATCGCCGTCGAGACCGTTCCCGAGAGGGTCGAGATGGCGCGGCGGATGGGCGCGGACGTCGTGATCGACTTCAAGACGACCGACCCCGTCGACGAGATCATGCGCATCACCGACGGCCGCGGCGTCGACGTCGCGATCGAGGCGCTCGGCACTCAGCGGACCTTCGAAGCGTGTCTGCGCATCCTCCGGCCGGGCGGCGTGCTATCGAGCCTCGGCGTCTACTCCGAGGACCTGACGATACCGCTCGGCGCGTTTGCGGCCGGCCTCGGCGACCACAAGATCGTCACGTCGCTATGCCCGGGCGGCAAAGAGCGGATGCGGCGGCTCTTGAACGTCGTCGCGAGCGGCGACATCGACTTCACGCCGCTCGTCACGCACCGCTTCAAGCTCGACGAGATCGAGCA
>CAYMAF010000250.1:0-4127 GCA_964388365.1 uncultured Gammaproteobacteria bacterium
GCGACGAGACGGCCGTGAACGTCGCCTATCCCCAGCTCGTGCAGGACGTCGAGCCCGGAGACGTGCTGCTGCTCGACGACGGGCAGATCGTGCTGCAGGCCGAGTCGGTCGGTAAGAGCCGGATCGAGTGCCGCGTGGTCCAGGGCGGCGAGCTCTCGAGCAAGAAGGGGCTGAACAAACGCGGCGGAGGGCTTTCCGCGCCGGCGCTCACGGAGAAGGACCGCGAAGATATCGTCACCGCGGCCGAGAAGGGCCTCGACTTCGTCGCCGTGTCGTTCGCGCGGGACGCCGCGGACGTCGACGAGGCGCGGCAGCTGCTGCGCGCGGCCGGCGGCCACGGGTATCTCGTCGCGAAGATCGAGCGGGCCGAGGCGGTGCAGAACATCAAGTCGATCATCGGCGCGAGCGACGCGATCATGGTCGCGCGCGGCGATCTCGCGGTCGAGGTCGGCTACGCGTCGATGACCGGCTTGCAGAAGGGATTGATCCGGCTTGCGCGTTCGCAGAACAAGGTTTCGATCACGGCGACGCAGATGCTCGAGTCGATGATCCATCACGCGTCGCCGACCCGCGCCGAGGTCTCGGACGTCGCGAACGCGGTCATGGATGGCACGGACGCGGTGATGCTGTCGGCCGAGACCGCGGTCGGCCGTTATCCGGTGCAGGCGGTCGCGACGATGGCCGAGCTTTGCATCGGCGCGGAGAAGCACGAGACGTTCAGGCGCGCCGCGAACTATCGGCTCGAGGACGTCTTCGAGTACGTTGACGAAGCGATCGCGATGGCCGTGATGTACGTCGCGAATCACCTGAAGGTGAAGGCGATCGTCGCGTTGACCGAGTCGGGATCGACGACCCTGTGGATGTCGCGCGTCCGCTCCGATATCCCGATCTACGCGTTCACGCGGCACGAGACGACGCGCCGGCGCGTCACGCTCTATCGCGGCGTCTATCCGGTCTCGTTCGACGTCACGCAGACCGATCCGTCGAATATCCACGAGCACCTTTTCGAAAGCCTGCGGCAGAACGGGGCGCTCGAGCCGGGCGATCTCGTGATCCTGACGCGCGGCGAGCTGCAGGGAGTATCCGGCGGAACGAACACGATGCAGATTCTCACGGTGCCGTGACGCGGGCGAACGTCGATACCGGCCTCGCGCCCGCGGCCGTTCCGGCGATCAAACGCAAGGCGCTCGTGCTTCCGGGCGCCGGCGCGCGCGGCGCTTATCAGGTCGGCGTGCTGAAGGCGCTCGCGAAGCTGCTGCCTCGCCCACACGAGAGCCCCTTCCAGATCATCGCGGGCACGTCGGCCGGCGCGATCAACGGCGCGGTGCTCGCGAGCCGGGCCGATCATTTCGCGAACGCGGTCGCCGAGATGGAGCGGGTCTGGGGCGGCCTCGACGCGAGCCAGGTGTTCCGCACCGACAACTGGACGATGCTGAAGTCGAGCCTGCACTGGTTCGCGGCGATCGTCGTCGGCGGGCTCGGCGTCCACAATCCGAAGTCGCTGCTCGACAACACACCGCTCAGGCAGCTCCTCACGGAGCGTCTCCCGCGCGGCGCGATCACCCGCGCGATCAATCGCGGGCATCTCGATGCGCTCGCGGTGACGGCGTCGGCCTACACGTCGGCGCGGTCCGTGACGTTCTATCAGACCCGGCTCGGCATCGAGCCGTGGGAGCGGGTCCGGCGCGTCGGGCTGCCGGCGCGAATCTCCGTCGATCACCTGCTCGCGAGCGCGGCCGTGCCGTTCGTGTTTCCGCCGGTTCGGCTCGGCGGCGAATATTACGGCGACGGCTCGATGCGCCATCCGGCGCCGCTCAGCGCCGCGATCCATCTCGGCGCCGACCGGCTCCTCGTGATCGGCGTGCGCGACGAGCGCCCGGAGCCCGCGCCCGGCCTCGACGCCGAGCCCGAGCTCCCGACGTTCGGGCATCTCGCGGGCTATATGCTCGACACGCTGTTCCTCGACGGCCTCTACGCCGATCTCGAGCGGCTGACGCGCATCAATCTGATCTTGAGCGAGGTCGGCACCGAGCGCATCCGCTCGGAGGTGCACGACTTGCGTCCGATCGACTCGCTCGTGATCGTGCCGAAAACGGATCTGCGGGAGCTCGCCGCGGAGTACGTCCACGAGCTGCCGCGCGCCGTGCGCGCGCTGCTGAACGGCGTCGGCGCATTCAGCCGCGGCGGCATGCAGCTCGTGAGCTACTTGCTGTTCGAATCCGGCTTCACCCGCGAGCTGATCGCGATGGGCTACCGCGACGCGATGGCGCGCGAGCACGAGCTGCTCGCGTTCCTCGAGGACGAGCCGATCACGCGCCTCGACGCCCCCGCATACCTCAAGGAGCGGCTCGAGCACTGACCGGCAGCCGTAAGCGCCAAACGGAGCCGGGCTGGCGGCGTCGCGGGGCGGCGATAGAGAGGCCGGGCCGATAGCCCGTCCCGGACGGCGCATCCGTGAGTGCCGTCGCGGGACACGCGGAAAAGCGTCCCTGCCCGCTCGTCGCGGCCATCCCTGGCCGCTCACGGCCCCGCGACGGCACTCACGGATGCACCGTCCGGGACTCACGTTCGCGCGGCTTATTGCGCCGCGGCGATCAGAGCAGCAACCAGGTTCCGAGCCCGAGAAACGCGATGAGGCCGATCACATCCGTCATCATCACGAGCACGACCCCGCCCGCGATCGCCGGGTCGATGCCGAGCGACCGCAGCAGCAGCGGAATTCCGAACCCCGTCGCGGCTCCGCACACGAGATTGATCACGAGCGCCCCGGCGATCACGATCCCGATCATCCATGTCCCGAACCATATGCTCGCGAGCAGCCCGACGAACACGGCCCATCCGAGCCCGTTCAGCAGCGCGACGCCGAGCTCGCGGCGCAGCAGCCAGCGCGCGTTCGATCGATCGATCTGGCCGAGCGCGAGCGCGCGAATGACCAGCACCATCGTCTGCGTCCCGGCGACGCCGCCCATGCTCGGAACGATCGGCATCAGCACCGCGAGCATCACGACCTCCTCGAGCGTCGCCTCGAAGAGCCCGGCGACCCACGCCGCGAGAAACGCGGTGCCGACGTTGACGCCGAGCCACAGCGCACGTCTCGACGCGCTTCGCGCGACCGGCGCGAACGTGTCGTCGTCCTCGTCGAGACCCGCCATGCTCAGCACGGAGCGGCCCGCTTGCTCGCGAATCACGTCGAGGACGTCGTCGACGGTGATGCGGCCGATCAGCTTGCCGTTCTCGTCCGTGACCGCGGCCGAGACGAGGTCGAAGTTCTGGAATAGCCGGGCGACCTCGGCCGCCGGCATGTCGGCGTTGATCTTCGGCACCTCGGTGTCCATCAGCTCCGCGACCCGCTGATCGGGCTCGGCCGTCAGCAGCCTCGACAGATACAGCGAGCCGAGATGCTTGCCGGCGCGGTTCACGACGAACAGCGCGTCCGTGCCCGGAGGCAGCTCGCCGCGCATCCGCAGATATCGCAGCACGACCTCGACGGTCACGTCGCGGCGGACGGTCACCGTGTCGGTGTTCATGAGCCCGCCCGCGCTGTCCTCGTGGTAGCTCAGCACGGATTGCAGGCGCAGCCGGTCGCTCGAATCGAGCGAGCGGACGATTTGCTGCTTCAGCGCCTCCGGCAGCTCCGCGACGAGGTCGGCGAGGTCGTCGACGTCGAGGCTCGCGGCGGCCGCGACGAGCTGATCGATGTTCATCTCCCGAATCAGCGTGCCGCGGACCTCCTCGTTGACCTCGACAAGCACGTCGCCCTCGTCGTCGGGGGCGACGAGCTGCCACGCGATCAAGCGTTGCGGCAGCGGAAGCGACTCGAGCAGCTCCGCGATCTCGCCGGGGGCGAGCGTCGCGAGCATCGAGCGCACTTCGCGCAGCGCGCCGGTGCCGATCGCCTCGTGCAGCGTCTCGAGCGGCGTCGCGCGCGGGCTGTCGCTGGCTGTCGTCGGCTCTTGCACGTCGATGCTCGCTTCGGCTCGTGGGGGCTATGTACGAGCCTTCAGGGAAGCTCGTGGTGCCGGGTTTGTATGGATTCGTGGGACGCTCGCAGACGGCTCGCGACCGCCTCGGCGACGTAGACGGAACGGTGCTGACCGCCCGTGCAGCCGATCGCGACGGTCAGGTAC
>CAYMAF010000251.1:0-4123 GCA_964388365.1 uncultured Gammaproteobacteria bacterium
ATCGTGCTGCTGCTCGCGCAGGGCACGATCACGCCGGTCGGCATCCGTCCGCGGATGCGCGCGTTCACCGTCGCGGGCATCTTCGATGCCGGGATGTACGAATACGATCAGGGGCTCGCGCTCGTCCACATCGAGGATGCGGCGCGTCTCTTCGGCACCGGCGGCGTGCCGTCGGGCCTGCGCATTGCGGTGCACGACGTCTACGCCGCGCCGTCGATCGGCATCGAGCTCGCGCAATCGCTCCGCGAGCGCGCGTACTACACGGACTGGACACGCGAGCACGTCACGTTCTTCGCTTCGATTCAGCTCAGCAAAACGATCATGTTCGTCATTCTGTCGATGGTCGTGGCCGTCGCCGCCTTCAACATCGTGTCGACGCTCGTGATGGTCGTGCGCGACAAGCGCGGCGATATCGCGATCCTGCGCACGTTCGGCTCGGCGCCGCGCAGCATCATGACGATCTTCGCGAGCCAGGGAACGCTGATCGGCCTCGTTGGCACGCTCGTCGGGCTGCTGCTCGGCGTGCTCGTGTCGACGCAGCTGCAAAATGTCGTGCACCTGCTCGAGCGGCTGCTCGACGTCGACCTCTTGTCCGCCGAGGTCTATTGGCTCGGCGAGCTGCCGAGCCGTCTGCGCATCGACGAGCTCGCGAAGATCTGCGGGCTCGCGCTCGCGCTCGCGATCGCCGCGACGATCTATCCCGCACTGACCGCCGCGCGTCAGGCGCCGGCCGAGGCGCTGCGTCATGAGTGAAGCCGTGCATCGTTCCGAAGCGCCGTCGGCGAAGGCCGAGCAGCCCGTGCTCGTCGCGCGTGGGCTCGTGAAAACGTTCCATGAGGCGGGGCGCACGCTCGAGGTGCTGAAGGGTATCGATCTTTCGGTCGCGCCGGGCGACCGGATCGCGATCGTCGGCGCATCCGGGTCGGGGAAAACCACGCTGCTGCAGCTTCTCGGCGGGCTCGACGAGCCGACGGCGGGCGAGGTCATCGTCGCCGGAGAATCGATGACGAAGCTCGGCCCGGTCGGGCGTGGGCGCTTGCGCAATCGCGCGCTCGGCTTCGTCTATCAGTTTCATCATTTGCTGCCGGAATTCTCGGCGCTCGAGAACGTCGCGATGCCGCTGCTCGTGCGCGGCGCGAAGGCGGCCGACGCGGCGCACGAGGCGCGGCGCCTGCTCGAGCGGGTCGGGCTCGGCGAGCGGCTCGATCACCGCCCGGGCCAGCTTTCGGGCGGCGAGCGGCAGCGCACCGCGGTCGCCCGCGCGCTCGTCACGCAGCCGGCCGCGGTGCTCGCCGACGAGCCGACCGGCAATCTCGACCGTCCGACCGGGCAGCGCATCTTCGATCTGCTGCTCGAGCTGAACGCGTCGCTCGGCACGAGCCTCGTCGTCGTGACGCACGATACCGATCTCGCGGCCCGCATGGCGCGCGTGCTCGAGCTCAAGGACGGCATGCTCGTGCCGGCGTAGCGGCATGCGGTCCGGCTGCGCATAGCCGTTCGATCCGCCGGGGCCGCGAATGGCCGGGAATCCGACCGCGCGCTCGCACGGCCCCGGGTTGCCCGTCGTCGCCGCCGCGGTCTGCGCCGCGGTCGTCGCGGTGCATCGGCTACCGGCGTTGCCGAGCCCGGCCGGGCTCGTGCCGGCCGCGATCCTGTGTCTGCTCGCGCTCGGGCGGCCGTGCACGCGTTGGTGGATCGTCGTCGTCGCGGCCGTGATCTGGACGGTCTGGTCCGCGGAGCGCCGTCTCGACGGCCGCCTGCCCGACGCGCTGACCGGCCGCGACTTCGAGGTCGTCGGCTGGGTCGACGGGTTTCCGGCCGGCTCGCCGGCGCGGCGGACGTTCTCGTTCGTCGTCGAGCGGGCGGACGATCCGGCCGTGCCGCGCCGGCTCCGCCTCGGCTGGTACGATGCGCCCGATTCGCTCGCGGCCGGTGAGGCGTTCGCGCTCACGGTGCGCCTGCGCGCGCCGCGCGGGCAGATGAATCCCGGCGGCTTCGATTACGAGCGGTGGCTGCTCGTCGAGGGGTACGGCGCGACCGGCTACGTGCGGTCCGGCGAGCGGCTCGAGCACGGGCCCCCGAGCGTCGCCCGGTGGTGGCTCGGCATGCGTGGCGCGGCCGCGGAGCGCCTCGCCGCCGCAGCGCCGAGCCCCGATGCGGCCGCGCTCCTGATCGCGCTTTCGATCGGCGAGCGCTTCGGCTTCGACGACGCGCACTGGGAGGATCTTCGGCGTACCGGCACGAGCCACCTCGTCGCGATCTCGGGGCTGCACGTCGGGCTCGTCGCGACGCTCGCGTTCGCCGCCGTGCGGCGTCTCTGGGTGCGTTTGCCGGCGGCCGTCGCGTGCCGCGATCTCGAGGCGGCCGCGGCCGCCGCGGCGCTTGCGGGCGTCGGCTACGCGGCGCTCGCCGGCTTCGGCGTGCCGACGCAGCGCGCCGCGGTGATGATTCTCGTCGCGCTCGGCGTCGCCGTCGGCCGCCGCGCGGTCGGCTGGGGGAATGGGCTCGCGGCCGCGTTGCTCGCGGTGATCGCGGCCGACCCGTTCGCGGTGCTCGCGGCGTCGTTCTGGCTCTCGTTCGGCGCGGTCGCGCTGCTCGTCGCGCTCGCGTCGCGCCGCGACGTGTCGCTCGGCCCGACGAGCGTGCTCGCAAGGTCGCGGCGCACGGCGCTCGCGCTCGCGGCGCTGCAGCTCACGATGAGCTTCGGGCTCGTGCCGGTCGCCGCGGCGTATTTCGGCGAGATCTCGCTGATCTCGCCGATCGCGAACGTCGTCGCGATCCCGTGCTTCAGCCTCGTGCTCGTGCCGCTTGCGCTCGCGGCGCTCGCCGCGGTCTCGTGCGGTCTCCCTGGCGCGGAGGCGCTCGCCGCTTTCGCCGGGCATCTGGCCGATCTCGCCTGGGCCGGTATCGCCGCGGCGGCGCGGATGCCGGCGGCCGCGTGGCCGCTCGCCGAGGCGCCGCTCGCCGCGTCTGCGCTCGCGGCGGTCGGCGTCGTGCTCGGGATCCCGGCGCATCCGCTGCCCGGGCGGCTCGTCGCGTGGTGCGCGCTGCTCCCGGTCGTCGTGCCGGCCGTGCCGCGGCCCCCGCCAGGCACGGCCGATGTCACGGTGCTCGATGTCGGCCACGGGCTCGCCGTGGTCGTCGAGACCGCGAGCCGGCGGCTTCTATACGACGCGGGGCCGAGCTTCCCGTCCGGATACGATACCGGCGCCGAGGTCGCCGTGCCGGCGCTCCGAGCGCGCGGCCGCGGCCTCGACCTGCTGATCGTGAGCCATGCGGACAACGATCACTCGGGCGGCGCGCGGGCGGTGCTCGCGGCGTATCCCGGCGCCGACGTGCTGAAGGGGCCCGACGTCGCCGATCTGCCGGGACGGCCGTGCGCCGCGGGTCTGCGCTGGCAGTGGGACGGCGTCGATTTCGAGGTGCTGCATCCGCGCGAGGGATTTTTACGGCGCGGCAACGACAGCTCGTGCGTGCTGAGGGTCGCGGCGGCCGGCGCGTCGATGCTGTTGCTCGGCGACGTCGAGCGGCTCGGCGAGCGGGAGGTCGCGGAGCATCCTCGCGCGGCGGCCGACGTCGTCGTCGTCGCGCACCACGGCAGCGCGACGTCGTCGACGCTGCCGCTCGTTCGTGCGGCGCGCGCGCGGCTCGCGCTCGTCTCGGCAGGCTACCGCAATCGCTGGGGCTTCCCGAAGCCCGAGGTCGTCGCGCGGTGGGAAGCGGCGGGCGCGACGGTGCATACGACCGGCGAGGCCGGCGCGCTCCACGTGCGGCTCGGCAGTCGCGGCGCCGATCTTTCGACCGAGCGGGAGCGGCAGCGGCGCTACTGGCGTGCGCGCTGAGCGGGTCGGACCGAAAATGCCCGCCGGTTCCTGGTGCAGCCGATCCGGGCGCGTTATAGTGCGGCCCAACTTTTCGGAGCGATTCATCCGCACATGCTCGAGATCGTGCAAGCCGGCGGCTGGCTGATGGTGCCGATCATCGCTTGCTCCGTCATCGCCGCGGCCATCATCCTCGAAAGATTGTGGACGCTGCAGGAGAAGCGCGTGCTTCCCAAGCACATCGTCGCGTACGTGCGCGACTGGATGCAGCACAACGAGCTCGAGCCCGAGCATTTGCAGAA
>CAYMAF010000252.1:0-4123 GCA_964388365.1 uncultured Gammaproteobacteria bacterium
CGGGCGCTTCGCGGTCGACGAGGTCGCGGATCTCGACGCGCTCGCGGCCGAGCTCGAGCGGCTGAAGCCCGCGGAGCTTCTGGTTCCCGAGGACGTGACGGAGCCCGCATGGCTCGTCGAGATGCGCGGCGCGAAGCCGCGGCCGCCGTGGCACTTCGACACGGAGACCGGCCGGCGGCTCCTGTGCGAGCAGTTCCGCGTGCGCGACCTCTCGGGCTACGACGCCGAGGACGTGCCGAACGCGATCGGCGCGGCCGGCTGTCTGATGCAGTACGTCAAGGACACGCAGCGCGCGCAGGTCCCGCACCTTCGCGGGCTCTCGCGCGAGCGCCGCGACGACGCGCTGATCATGGACGTCGCGACGCGCCGCAATCTCGAGATCGAGACGAGCTTGGGCGGACGCCCCGAGTTCACCCTCGCCGGGATCATGGATCGATGCTCGACGGCGATGGGCAGCCGACTGCTGCGCCGCTGGCTGAATCGGCCGGTGCGCGACCTCGTCGAGCTCGTCGCAAGGCAAGAGGCCGTCGCCGCGCTGCAGGACTCGCGCGTCGGCGACGAGCTCCGAGGGCTCCTCGCCGACGTCTGCGACCTCGAGCGCGTGCTGACCCGCGTCGCGCTCGGCTCCGCGCGCCCGCGCGATCTCTCGCAGCTGCGCGACACGCTCGCGATCCTGCCCGAGCTCAAGCGCCGCGTGCTCGAGCTGCCGGCCGCGCCGCCTCGCCTCGCGGCGCTCGCCGAGCGCTGCGGCACGCACGACGCGGAGCGTGCGCTCCTGACCCGCGCGATCGTCGAGACGCCGCCGGTGCTGATCCGCGACGGCGGCGTGATCGCCGAAGGCTACGACGCCGAGCTCGACGAGCTCCGCGCGATCAGCGAGAACGCGAGCCGCTTTCTCGACGAGCTCGAGACGAAGGAGCGCGAGCGCACCGGCATCGCGACGCTGAAGGTCGGCTACAACCGCGTGCACGGCTTCTATATCGAGCTCGGCAAGACCCACGCGGAGCGCGTCCCGGCCGACTACGTGCGGCGCCAGACGCTCAAAGGGGCCGAGCGCTACATCACGCCGGAGCTCAAGTCCTTCGAGGACAAGGTGCTCAGCTCGCGGGAGCGTGCGCTCGCGCGCGAGAAGCAGCTCTACGAGGAGCTGCTCGCGAAGCTTTCCGAGGATCTCGACGCGCTGCAGGCGACGGCCGCCGCCGTCGCCGAGCTCGACGTGCTCGCGAATCTCGCCGAGCGCGCCCGCACGCTCGGCCTCGTGCGCCCGCGTCTCGTCGAGACGCCGCGGCTGCGCTACGTCGCGGGTCGCCACATCGGCGTCGAGGCGTCGAGCGACGCGCCGTTCGTGCCGAACGATCTCGATCTCGACGACGCGCGGCGCATGCTGATCGTCACCGGACCGAACATGGGCGGCAAGTCGACGTTCATGCGTCAGACGGCGCTGATCGCGATCCTCGCGCACGTCGGCAGCTTCGTGCCGGCCGACGAGGCCGAGATCGGGCCGATCGATCGGATCTTCACGCGCATCGGCGCGGCCGACGACCTGACCGGCGGCCGCTCGACGTTCATGGTCGAGATGACCGAGACCGCGAATATCCTGAACAACGCGACCGCGCAAAGCCTCGTGCTGATGGACGAGGTCGGGCGCGGCACGAGCACGTTCGACGGGCTATCGCTCGCGTGGGCCGCGGCGCGGCACATCGCGCGGCGGATCGGCGCGTTCACGCTGTTCGCGACACACTACTTCGAGCTGACGAGCCTGCCGGACGAGCTGCCGTCGTGCGCGAATGTGCACCTCGACGCGACCGAGCACGGGCGCGAGCTGATCTTCCTGCATCGCGTCAAGGATGGCCCGGCTAATCAGAGCTACGGGCTCTCGGTCGCCGAGCTCGCCGGCGTGCCGCGCGACGTGATCGACGAGGCGCGCGACTATCTCGCGCGGCTCGAGCAGCATCAGCAGGCGCTCGCGCCGCCGACGCCGCAGCGCACACTCGATCTCGCGCCGCCGCCTCCGGCGAGCCGGCCGCCCGACGGCGGCCGCGATGCGCGTGCGCACGCCGTCGTCGAGCGGCTGCGCGAGCTCGATGTCGACGCGCTCTCGCCGCGCGCCGCGCTCGATCTGCTGTACGAGCTGAAAGCCGACGCGAAGTCCGGCTAGGGCATCACGCGGCGAATCGGCCGTCGCGCAGGAATCGCCGCACCTGCTCGGCGACCTCCGCGGACCAGAGCATCGACAGATGCGTGCAGTGCAGCACGGTGTGGTCGGTCGCGCCGGCGAGCCGCGTCTCCGCGACCGAGATCGTGCCGTCGTTCGGCTTCGGCAGGCCGCCGAGCACGCGGCCGAGGCCGATCGGGACGTCGCCGGCGATGATGCCGAGCTCGCACGCGCCGTTCCACGGCCGGCAGCCGCCGCACGCGAGCAGATCGCCGATGCAGCGCCCGACGATGCGGCGGCCGAGCGCGAACGACGCGAGCACGCGGCCGGCGTGCGTGCCGGCCAGCGGCGAGCCGAGGCAGACGATCCGTCCGGCGCGCGGGAAGCGATGCCGCTCGAAGCATCGAACGATCAGCACGCCGCCGAGGCTGTGGCCGACGAAATGCACGCGGCCCGGGACCTTCGCGGCGAACTCGGCGAGGCGGTCCGCGTTCTCGTCGAGCCCGCAGCCGACCGTCGGGTAGACGAACGAATGGGTCTGGAAGCCCGCCGCTTCGAGGCGCCGCCTCAGGAGCCGTGTCTCCCAGCCCGGCATCCAGAGGCCGTGCACGATGACGACGTTCTCGGGCACGCCCGGGGCCGCGGTCACCGAGCTCGCAGGCGCCGGCGCGCTCGAAGCCGCGGCTTCCGCTCTTTCGACACGCTCGGTCATCGCAGGGCTTCGACCGGAATCCGCGCGCGGCGTTCGCTCGCCGCGCGGGCCGGCGAAGCCGGTGCGCCGGGCACGCTACGCCTTCGCGCGCAGCCGAATGCCGAGCTCGCGCAGCTGCTCCGGATCCGCCTCGCTCGGCGCGCCGGTCAGCAGGCAGCTCGCGTTCTGCGTTTTCGGGAACGCGATGACCTCGCGGATGTTGTCGGCGCCGGCGATCAGCATCACGAGCCGGTCGAGACCGAACGCGATGCCGCCGAGCGGCGGGCAGCCGTACTTCAGCGCCGTCAGCAGGAAGCCGAACTTCGCCTCCGCCTCGTCGGCCGAGATCCCGAGCACGTCGAAGACGGCCGATTGCATCTCCGGCGTGTGGATACGAATCGAGCCGCCGCCGAGCTCGTAGCCGTTCATGACCATATCGTACGCGCGGGACATCGCGCGCTCCGGCGCGCGCTTCAGCTCCTCCGGCGTGAGCGGCGCGCCGTTCGCGCCGCCTTCCGAAGCCGGCGCCCTCGGCGCGGTGAACGGATGGTGCAGCGGCGTGAGGTGGCCCTTGTCGTCGCGCTCGAACATCGGGAACTCGACGATCCAGAGCGGCGCGAACCCGGAGGCCGTGAGTCCTCGATCGCGCCCGATCGCGTCGCGCAGCACGGATAGCGACGCGTTGACGATCTTCGCCTTGTCGGCGCCGAAGAAGACGAGATCGCCGTTCGCCGCGCCGGTGCGTTCGAGGATGCATTCGATCGCGTCGTCCGGCAGGAACTTCAGGATCGGCGACTGCAGGCCGTCGCGGCCGGCCGCGCGATCGTTGACCTTGATATACGCGAGACCCTTCGCGCCGTGGCGCGCGACGAGCGCCGTATAGTCGTCGATCTCCTTGCGCGTCAGCTCGCCGCCGCCAGGCACCCGCAGCGCCGCGACGCGGCTCTCGGGATCCGCCGCCGGGCCGGCGAAGACCTTGAAATCGACGCCGGCGACGAGATCGGCGATCTCGACGAGCTCGAGCGGATTGCGCAGGTCCGGCTTGTCGGTGCCGAAGCGCGACATCGCTTCCGCATAGGTCAGGCGCGGGAACGGATCGGGCAGCTCGACGTCGAGCACGCGCTTGAAGCAGTCGCGGATCATCGCCTCGTTGACGGCCATGATCGCTTCCTCGTCCATGAAGCTCGTCTCGATATCGATCTGCGTGAACTCCGGCTGGCGGTCCGCGCGCAGATCCTCGTCGCGGAAGCACTTGACGATCTGGTAGTAGCGGTCGA
>CAYMAF010000253.1:0-850 GCA_964388365.1 uncultured Gammaproteobacteria bacterium
GCTTCACGACATAGTCGTCCGCGCCGAGCTTCAGCGCCTCGACCTTGTCCTGCCAGCGGTCGCGCGCGGTCAGCACGAGGATCGGATAATCCTTGCCGTTCGCGCGCACGCCGCGGATCAGCTCGATACCGGACAGGCTCGGCAATCCCAGGTCGACGATCGCGACGTCGACCGGATACTCGGTCGCGTAGTAGAGCCCTTCGCGGCCGTCGGCCGCGTGCTGGACGGAGAACCCGGCACGCTCGAGCTGAGCCTTCAGCGAGCGGCTCAGGGCTTGATCGTCCTCGACGAGCAGCACGCGCATGGTCGCACCTGCGCTCAGAGGAAGCGCCCGCTCTCGGCGTCGATACGAACGATGCGCATCCGGGCGTTGCCTTCGCCCTCCATGAGGATGCGGACCTCGTGAACCCGGCGGCCGCCTCGCGTCGTCGTCTCCGCGCGCACGACGCGCCCCGGATAGCGTTCCGAAGCGATACGGATCGCCTGATCGAGCGTCACGCCGGCGCGCTGCGCGACGACGGCCGTCGGCGCCGGCTCGTCGAACGCCGGCGGCGCGGTCGCAGGCGCCGGCAGGCTTCGTGCGAGCGCGAGCGAGCCGAGCACGAGCAGCGGCGCGACCGCGCATGCGGCCGCGCCGCGAGCGGATCGCGGCGGAGCGCCGCGGCGGCGTGCAAGTGCGAGAACGCGTGTCGGCTTCACTCGATGGCTCCTCGAGCCGGCGGAAGTGATCGAAGCTTGGAGGCGGGCGCGGCAGGGGGAAAGGGCGCCGGCCGCGCGGCCCGCCCCCGGTTTTACGGGAATCGACCGGGATCGCGCGCACCCCGCGGCGGGTCCGCGGGCCCGGCGGCGC
>CAYMAF010000253.1:860-4082 GCA_964388365.1 uncultured Gammaproteobacteria bacterium
CACCCTTGGGCCCCTCGCGCGGGGTGTTTTTTGCTATGGTGGTGGGGGGGCGGGGCCGGCTCGGGGACCGCGGCCCCCGCGGCCCGACCTCGTTTTACCGGTAATCGACCGGGATCGCGCTCACCGCGAGGCGGATCCGCGATCCAGGCGGCTCGTGCGTGACGATCGTGTGCCGGCGGCCGCGATACTGGTACGTTACGCGGTAGCCGTCGATGCGCTCCTCGGTGAAGCGCTCGTCGACGACGCGGCAACGCTCGACGGTCGTCGCTCGCACGGTCTCGGTCCCCGCACGATTGCGCGCGGCCCGCTCGGCTGCGATCGCGCTGCCGGCAAGCGCCCCGGCGATCGTCAATGCGTCGCGGCCGCTGCCGCCGCCGAACTGACGGCCGATCGCGCCACCGATGATGCCGCCGGCAATCGCGGGTCCGGCCACGCCGCGGCGCTCCGGGCTATAGACGACCTCGTCCCAGCACTCGTGCCTCGGACGGGTCACGGTGACACGGCGCACGATCGGGTCGACGTCGACGACCTTCGCGTAGACATAGTCGACGGTGCCTTTTCGTCCGTGCGCCGACGCGGTCGCTGCCGCGAGCATCCCGAGCACGACGACAAGCGTCTTCCCTTTGCGCAACATCGCCTACCTCCTTCGAAAGCCGGAACGGTTCTCCCGGCGTCGATGCCAAGGTAGTGCGGCGGCGATGAATCATAGCTGAATCAGGCGCTACCCCCCGCTTTCCTCCGCCTTCGCGGCCTCCCAGTGCGCCTCGAGCTCGTCCGGCGAGTGCGCCTCGAACGGGCGTCCGGACCGCTCGACGCGCGACTCGACCGTGCGGAAGCGCGTCTCGAAACGACGGTTCGCGCCCCGCGCGCATTGCTCCGGATCGACGCCGAGATGCCGCGCGAGGTTCGCGACCGCGAACAGCACGTCGCCGAGCTCCGAGCCGATCCGCTCCCGGTCGCCGGACGCGATCGCCTCGTCGAGCTCGCGCAGCTCCTCGTCGATCTTCTCGCGCGGCCCGCGCGCGTCGGGCCAGTCGAAGCCGACGCGCGCCGCGCGCTTGCCGAGCTTCACGGCGCGCGTCAGCGCCGGCAGGCCGGCCGTCACGCCGTCGAGCAGGCTGCCGCCCTGGCCGCAGCGCTCACGGCGTTTCGACGCCTCCCACGCGTCGGCGTGGCGGCCGCGCTCGATGCGCTCACCGGCGAAAACGTGCGGGTGGCGGCGGACCATCTTCTCGCAGATCCGCCGCGTCACGTCGGCGAACGCGAATGCGCCCGACTCCTCCGCGATGCGCGAATGGAACACGACCTGGAACAGCAGGTCGCCGAGCTCGTCCTCGAGCTCGCGCAGAGCGCCCCGCTCGATCGCATCGGCAACCTCGTACGCTTCCTCGATCGTATAAGGCGCGATCGACTCGAACGTCTGCTCGAGATCCCACGGGCAGCCCTGCTCGCGGTCGCGCAGCGTTGCCATGATCTCGAGGAGACGGCGGATCTCGCCCTCGTCGGGGGTCTTGTCAGTCGGTGTCATCGCAGACGATGTCCTTGAAGGTCTTGAGCATCGCGGCCGTCGCGCCCCAGATCCGATAGCCGCGATGCTCGAGCTCCCAGACGCGAAAACGCGTGCCGAGGCGCTCGCGCGTCGTCGTGCGGAGCGCGCCGGGCGCGAGAATCACGTCGAGCGGCACGTCGAAGACCGTCTCGACCTCCGCGGGATCGGGCCGCGCGCGGAACGTCGACGGCACGAAGCCGACGACCGGCGTCACCGCAAATCCCGTGCCGGTCACGTGCTCCGGCAGCCTGCCCGCGACGCTAACGCTCTCGGGCGCAAGACCGATCTCTTCCCACGCCTCGCGCAGCGCCGCGGCGACGGCGTCGGCGTCGTGCGGATCGACGCGGCCGCCGGGAAAGCTGATCTGCCCCGGATGGTGAACGAGGTGTCGCGACCGCTGCGTGAACAGCACGGTCCATCCGGAGCCGCTCTCGACGAGCGGAATCAGCACGGCCGCGTCGCGGACCGGCCGCTCGAGGAGCGCGCGGAATTCCGGCGTGATCGGGCCTTCGGCATCGGCGAGGAGCCGGTCGGCGGGATCGCCGGAGGGCGCGAGACCGGCCAGACGCGCGAGCCGCCGCTCGATCAGCTCCCGCACTGCGCCTCCGCCGAGCCCGCGGCGAGCCACGGGACCGTCTCGCGCTCGCGCGCCATCAACCCTTGATGCCGCCCTTCGTCAGCTCCGCGGGGTCGAGCAGCGCTGCGAGCCGGTCGGCCGGGAGATCGGTCTCCTCCGCGGCGACGTCGCGGATCGGACGGCCCTCCTGGTAGGCACGCTTCGCGACCGCGGCCCCCTTCTCGTAGCCGATGACCGGGTTCAGTGCCGTCACGAGAATCGGGTTCCGCTCGAGCGCGGCGCCGAGCCGGTCCGTATTGACCGTAAAGCCTTCGATCGCCGAATCGGCGAGCACGCGGGCCGCGTTCGCGGTGAGCTCGATGCCCTGGATCAGGTTGTGCGCGATCACCGGCAGCATCACGTTCAGCTGAAAGTTGCCGGACTGCCCCGCGACGGTGATCGCCGCGTCGTTGCCGATGACCTGGGCGGCGACCATCGCGACCGCTTCCGGGATCACCGGATTGACCTTGCCGGGCATGATGCTGCTCCCGGGCTGCAGCGCCGGCAGCGCGATCTCGGCGAGACCCGCGAGCGGCCCGCTGTTCATCCAGCGCAGATCGTTCGCGATCTTCATCAGGCTGACCGCCGTCGTCTTCAGCTGCCCCGAGAGCTCGACCGCCGTATCCTGCGAGCTCAGCGCCTCGAAGTAGCTGTCCGCCGGCCGAAACGCGATGCCGGTCTTCGACGCGAGCGCGGCCGCGATCCGCACGCCGAACTCCGGATGCGCGTTGATGCCGGTGCCGACGGCCGTGCCGCCCTGCGCGAGGCCCGACAGCCGCGGCATCACGCCGGCGACGCGCTGGTAGTCGGCGCGGATCTGCGCGGCCCAGCCGCCGAGCTCCTGATCGAAGCGAACCGGCATCGCATCCATCAGGTGCGTGCGGCCCGTCTTGACGACCGCGGCGAGGCTCGCCGCCTTCGCCTCGATCACGTCGGCCAGGTGGTTTAGCGCCGGCAAGAGCTGCTCCGTCAAGCCGAGCGCCGCCGAGACGTGTATCGCCGTCGGCACGACGTCGTTGCTGCTCTGCCCCATGTTGACGTGGTCGTTCGGATGCAC
>CAYMAF010000254.1:0-4081 GCA_964388365.1 uncultured Gammaproteobacteria bacterium
ACCTGAACCCGCTCGAGGAGGCCCGCTCGCTGAAGCGCCTGATCGACGAGTTCGAGATGACCCACGCCGAAGCCGCCGAAGCCGTCGGCCGCTCGCGCGCGACCGTGTCGAACCTGCTGCGGCTGCTCGACCTGCCGGAGGCGGTCCGGACGCTCGTCGAGCGACGCGAGCTCGACATGGGCCACGCCCGCGCGCTGCTCGGCGTCGAGTCGTCCGCGGTTCAGCTCGAGCTCGCGCACCGGATCGTCCGCGAGGGCCTGAGCGTCCGGGAGACCGAGAAGGCGATCCGCCGACTCGCGGGGCCCGGCAAGGCCGGGCGCGGCGGGCGGGCGGTGGGCTCGAAGGACCCGAACGTCCGGCGGCTCGAGTCCGAGCTTTCCGAGCGGCTCGGCGCCGCGGTCAGCATCGAGCACGGGGATAAAGGCGGGCGGATCGTGATCCGGTACCATAGCCTCGACGAGCTCGACGGGATCGTCGAGCATATTCGTTGAAACTGGGATCTATGTCGGTTGAATCGCCGCCTGGGACTCTCTACAATGCCGCGGCCGAACGGGGCCGCCACCGCGGTTTTTTTGCCGACAAGCCACACACCTTCGGGCGCAACCAAGAGGCTCGGTGCTTAACGACGACACGCGCGTCGTACTGCTAACCTTGCTCGTGCAGGCCGGTGTCTGCCTGGGTTTGGCAGGCACGATTGCGCTATGGAGCCGAGTGGCCGGCATATCCGCGCTGCTCGGCGGGATGGCTGCGGTCATTCCCAACGGGTTTCTCGCCGCGAGGTTGCTCACGCCCCGAGCGGACAGCGCACGCAAGTTGCTGCGTGCCGCATGGGTCGGCGTGTTCGGCAAGCTGTTGCTGACGGCGGCGGCGTTCGGCGTGATATTCACGGTGGTAAGACCTTCATCGGTGCCGGCGGTATTCGCCGGTTTCGTGTGCACGCAGGCGGCGCTGTTCGGGGCGCTACTTTTCCGCGGCGGGGCAGGGACTGCGACGAAGGAAAAGCTGAAGAATGGCTGACACGCACGGCGGGCTGACCGCGCAAGACTACATCGCCCACCACCTCCGCAATCTGCAGGTGTGCCGGGCCGACGGCGAGTGGGTCTGGAACGACTGCGCCGGCAACTTCTGGACGATCAACGTCGACTCGATGCTCTTCTCGATCATCCTCGGCGCCGTCTTCATCTGGATCTTCGGCCGCGTCGCGAAGAACGCGACCTCCGGCCCCCCGGGCAAGCTTCAAACCGCGATCGAAGCGATCGTCGGCTTCGTCGATACCGCCGTGAAGGACGCGTTCCACGGCCACAACAAGATGATCGCGCCGCTCGCGCTCACGGTCTTCGTCTGGGTCTTCTTCATGAACCTCATGGATCTGATCCCGGTCGACTGGATTCCGTGGCTCGCGAGCCTCGCCGGCGTCGAGTACTTCAAGATCGTGCCGACGACCGACGTCAACATCACGTTCGCGATGTCGCTGTCGGTGTTCTTCCTGATCATCTACTACTCGATCAAGACGAAGGGCACGGGCGGCTTCGTCGCCGAGCTGACGATGCATCCGCTCGCGCCGCCGACGAAGGGCATCGGCATCATCGGCGCGCCGTTCGTCATCGCGTTCAACCTCATTCTCGAAGGCGCTTCGCTGCTCGCGAAGCCTCTGTCGCTGTCGCTGCGACTCTTCGGCAACATGTATGCCGGCGAGCTGATCTTCATCCTGATCGCGCTGCTCGGCTTGTACCAGCTTCCGCTGCATTTCGGATGGGCGGTTTTCCACATCCTGATCGTCACGCTTCAGGCGTTTATCTTCATGATGCTCACGATCGTCTATCTGAGCCAGGCTCACGAGGCTGGATCGGAGGCGCATTGAGAGACCGCGGCGGTCCGGACGAGGTTTTCTTGAGGCACTACTAATCTCACTGGAGAGACTGATGGACTTTGTGATTGGTATGACGGCTATCGCGGTGGCGATCATGATCGGCTTCGGTGCGATCGGCGTCGCGCTCGGCATGGGTCTCCTGGGCGGCCGGTTCCTCGAGGGTGCGGCACGCCAGCCGGAGCTCGCTCCGATGCTCCGTACGCAGATGTTCCTCGTCGTCGCGCTGCTCGACGCGGTCGCGATGATCGGCGTCGGTGTCGCGCTGCTGTTCGCGTTCGCGAACCCGTTCATCGGTCAGCTTCAGGCGGCGACGGGAGGCTGAGGCCGAGCTGAGCCCGCCGGCTGCCGCCGGCGCACGACACGGAGCGATCAGCCAGGAGAACGTTCGTGGATTTCAATCTCACTCTGATCGGCCAGACGATCGCGATGATCTTCTTCGTGTGGTTCACGATGAAGTTCATCTGGCCGCCGATCATGAACGCGATCGAGGCGAGGCAAATCGCGATCGCCGACGGCATCGCAGCCGCGCAGCGCGGCCAGACCGACCTCGAGAACGCGAAGGCGGAGGCGGCGAAGATCATCGAAGGGGCGAGGAGCCAGGCACGGGAGATCATCGAGCAGGCGAGCTCGCGCGCGAACGGCATCGTCGAGGCCGCGAGGGCCGAGGCCGAGGCCGAGAAGCAGCGCCGGCTCGAGGCGGCACATGCCGAGATCGAGGTCGAGATCAATCGTGCTCGCGAGGAGCTTCGCGGCCAGGTCGCGGCGATCGCCGTCGCCGGCGCGGAGCGGATCCTGAAGCGCGAGATCGACGCGACCGCGCACCGCGATCTGCTCGATCGTCTCGCGGCCGAGCTCTGATCGAGGCGCGCGGAGATGGCGGATCTAGGCACGATTGCCCGCCCGTACGCTCGCGCGGCGTTTCGCGTCGCGCAGGAGACCGGCTCGCTCGAGGCGTGGTCGAACGCGCTCGCCGCGGCCGCGAGCGTCGTCTCGCACGAGGACGCCGAGCGTGTGCTCGCGAGCCCGCAGCTCACGGACGACAAGCGGCTCGAGCTGATCGCGAGCATCGCGTCGTCGATGCCGGGCGCCGAGCTCTTCGAGAACCGCGAGTTCAACGCGCTGTTGAAGCTGCTCGCCGAGAACGATCGCCTCGCCGCGCTCCCCGAGATCTCCGCTCGGTTCGACGAGCTCAAGGCGCAGGCGGAGAACAAGGTCGACGTGACGCTCGTCTCGGCGACGGCCGTCGAGCCGGACATCGCTCAGAAAATCACCGAAGCCCTGGAACGACGGCTCGGTCGGAAGGTCGATCTCAGTATCGAGATCGACGAGAACCTGATCGGCGGCGCGGTCATCCGGGCGGAAGACATGGTCATCGACGGCTCGGTCCGTGCGCGCCTCGAGCGTCTGACCGAGACCCTGGTCCGATAAGAGGATTCCACCAATGGCACTCAAAGCTTCCGAGATCAGCGACCTGATCCGCCAGCGGATTCAGGGCTTCGAGGTCACTGCCGAGGCTCGCGACGTCGGCACGATCGTCGCGCTGACCGACGGTATCGTCCGCATCCACGGTCTCGCCGACGTGCAGTACGGTGAGATGATCGAATTCCCGGGCGGCGCGGTCGGCCTCGCGCTGAACCTCGAGCAAGACTCGGTCGGCGCGGTCGTGCTCGGCGACTACACGCACCTGTCGGAAGGCGACCAGGTCAAGACGACCGGCCGCATTCTCGAGGTGCCGGTCGGCGAGGCGCTGCTCGGCCGCGTCGTCGACGCGCTCGGCAACCCGATCGACGGCAAGGGCCCGATCGAGGCGCAGGGCACGTCGCCGATCGAGAAGGTCGCGCCCGGCGTCATCGACCGCCAGTCGGTCAACCAGCCGGTGCAGACCGGCCTGAAGGCCATCGACTCGATGGTGCCGATCGGCCGCGGCCAGCGCGAGCTGATCATCGGCGACCGCCAGACCGGTAAGACCGCGGTCGCGGTCGACGCGGTCATCAATCAGCGCGGCACCGGCATCAAGTGCATCTACGTCGCGATCGGCCAGAAGGCGTCGACGGTCGCGAGCATCGTCCGCAAGCTCGAGGAGCACGGCGCGATGGAGCACACGATCGTCGTCGCGGCGAACGCGTCGGAGTCGGCGGCGATGCAGTACATCGCGCCCTATGCCGGCTGCGCGATGGGCGAGTACTTCCGCGACAAGGGCGAGGACGCGCT
>CAYMAF010000255.1:0-4046 GCA_964388365.1 uncultured Gammaproteobacteria bacterium
TGCTCGTGATGTCGAACAACTTCATGCAGCTGTTCTTCGGCTGGGAGGCGGTCGGTCTCGTCTCGTATCTGCTGATCGGCTTTTGGTTCAATCGCCCGTCCGCGGTGTTCGCGAACCTGAAGGCCTTCCTCGTGAACCGGGTCGGCGATTTCGGCTTCCTGCTCGGCATCGGTGCGGTGCTCCTCTACACCGGCTCGCTCGACTACGCCGAGGTCTTCGCGCAGGCGGAGCGCTTCCAGGGCGAGACGATCAGCCTGTTCGGCGAGACGGCGTTCAGCGCTCTGACGGTCGCGTGCATTTGCCTCTTCATCGGCGCGATGGGCAAGTCCGCGCAGGTCCCGCTACACGTCTGGCTACCGGACTCGATGGAAGGCCCGACGCCGATCTCAGCGCTGATCCACGCCGCGACGATGGTCACCGCGGGCATCTTCATGGTCGCCCGAATGTCGCCGCTCTTCGAGCTTTCCGAGCCAGCGCTCGCGTTCGTGATCGTGATCGGCGCGACGACGGCGTTCTTCATGGGACTGCTCGGCATCGTGCAGCAGGACATCAAGCGGGTGGTCGCGTATTCGACGCTGTCGCAGCTCGGCTATATGACCGTCGCGCTCGGCGCGTCGGCGTATGCCGCGAGCCTGTTCCACCTGATGACGCACGCGTTCTTCAAGGCGCTGCTGTTCCTCGCCGCAGGCTCGGTGATCATCGCGATGCATCACGAGCAGGACATCCGCAAGATGGGAGGGCTGCGCAAGTACCTGCCGATCACGTACTGGACGTTCCTGCTCGGCACGCTCGCGCTGATCGGCTTCCCCGGGTTCTCGGGCTTCTTCTCGAAGGACGCGCTGATCGAGGCCGTGCATGCGTCGACGCTGCCGGGTGCGGGCTACGCGTACTGGTGCGTGCTGCTCGGGGTCTTCGTCACGGCGCTCTACAGCTTCCGGCTCCTGTTCGTCGTGTTCCACGGCGAGGAGCGGATCGATCCGCACACGAAGGAGCATCTGCACGAGACGCCGGCCGTCGTTACCGGGCCGCTGATCGCGCTCGCGGTCCCGTCGGTGATCATCGGCTGGCTTACGATCGAGCCGATGCTGTTCGGCCGGTTCTTCGACGGCGCGATCTTCGTGCTGCCGGAGCACGACGTGCTCGCGGAGGTCGGGGCGGAATTCCACGGCGCGGGGGCATTCATCGTTCATGCGCTGACGCACTCCGTCACGGTCTACCTTGCCGCGGCGGGCGCGCTCGTAGCGTGGTTCCTGTACCTCAAGCGGCCGGAGATCCCCGGGCAGGTGCTCGAGCGAGCCGGCGGTCTCTATCGCCTGCTCGCGAACAAGTACTACTTCGACTGGATCAACGAGAACGTCATCGCCCGCGGAACCCGCGCGGTCGGGACGGGGCTGTGGCGCCTGGGCGATCAGATCCTGATCGACGGTCTGCTCGTGAACGGCAGCGCTCGGGCGATCGGGGCCGTTGCGAGCGTCGCGCGGCGGGTCCAGTCCGGTTATCTCTATCACTACGCATTTGCGATGGTCATTGCGCTGGCCGCGCTGATCGGCTGGTTCGCGCTGAGGGGCTGAGGCGATGGATTGGCCTATTCTGAGCATTCTGATCTGGCTGCCGATCGTCGCGGGCGCCGTCGTGCTCGCGATCGGCTCCGAGCGTGCGCTGCTCGGCAAGCAAGTCGCGCTCGGCGCGTCGGTGCTGACCTTCGTGCTCAGCATTCCGCTGTTCACCGGCTTCGACACCTCGACGGCGAGCCTGCAGTTCGTCGAGCAGGTGCCGTGGATCGAGCGGTTCAACGTCTACTATCACCTCGGCGTCGACGGCATCTCGATGCCGCTGATCCTGCTGACGACGTTCCTGACCCCGCTCGTAGTGATCGCCGGCTGGGAAGTCATCAAGCTGCGCCCGTCGCAGTACTTCGCGTCGTTTCTGCTGCTCGAAGGCATGATGATCGGCGTGTTCGCCGCGGTCGACGGGCTGCTCTTCTACATCTTCTGGGAAGCGATGCTCGTTCCGATGTTCATCATCATCGGCGTCTGGGGCGGCGAGCGGCGCATCTACGCGACGATGAAGTTCTTCCTGTACACCTTCTTCGGATCGGTGTTCATGCTCGTCGCGTTGATCTACATGTACCTGAAGGGCGGCAGCTACTCGATCCCGGACCTGCACGCGCTGCCGCTCTCCATGCAGGAGCAAACGCTGATCTTCCTCGCATTCCTGATCGCGTTCGCGGTGAAGGTACCGATGTGGCCGGTGCACACGTGGCTGCCGGACGCGCACGTCGAGGCGCCGACCGGAGGCTCCGTGATCCTGGCCGCGATCCTGCTGAAGATGGGCGGCTACGGCTTCGTCCGCTTCAGCATGCCGATCGCGCCCGACGCGAGCCAGGCGCTCGCATGGCTGATGATCGCGCTCTCGCTTATCGCGATCGTCTATATCGCCGTCGTGGCGCTCGTGCAGCAGGACATGAAGAAGCTGATCGCGTACTCGTCGATCGCCCACATGGGCTTCGTGACGCTCGGCTTCTTCGTGATCTACGAGATCGTGACGAGCGGTAACACGGGCGACGGCGCGCTGTTCGCGCTGCAGGGCGGCATGGTGCAGATGATCTCGCACGGGCTGGTCTCGGGGGCGCTGTTCCTGTGCGTCGGCGTGCTGTACGACCGTATGCACACGCGCGAGATCAGCGCCTACGGCGGCGTCGCGAACTCGATGCCGAAGTTCGCCGCGTTCATGGTGCTCTTCGCGATGGCAAACGTCGGGCTGCCCGGAACGTCGGGCTTCGTGGGCGAGTTTTTCGTGATCCTCGGCAGCTACCAGGCGAACTTCTGGCTCGCATTCGGCGCGGCGACGATCCTCGTGCTCGGCGCCGCCTACACGCTCTGGATGGTGCGCCGCGTCGTCTACGGAGAGGTCGGGAACGAGCACGTCGCCGCGATGCCGGACGTCGACCGCCGCGAGTTCTTCATTCTCGGCGTGCTCGCGGTTTCCGTGCTGCTGCTCGGCGTGTGGCCCGCGCCGCTCGTCGACGTGATGGACGCGACGCTCACGAACCTGCTCGAGCAGGTCACGCGTTCGAAGTTGTAAAGTGGAAGAGGGGATGGTCCTGCTTCCGAAGCCGGTTTTCTGGACTGAGACGCAATGATCGACTACGCGCTTGCCGCCCCGGAGATCTTCATGACCGCCGCGATCTGCGTCGTGCTGATCGTGGACGTCTTCCTGCGCCAGGAGAAGCGCTGGATCACGTATACGCTGTCGATGTTCGCGCTGGTCGGCGCCGCAGTCGTGTCGTTGCTGTTCGGCACGGATAGCGTCGCGACGACCTTCTCGGGGAGCTACGTGGCGGATCCGGCCGGCAACGCGCTGAAGCTCTTCGCGTACGTCATCGTCGCGCTCGTGTTCCTGTACTCGCGTGACTATCTCGAGCGGAACGGGCTCTACAAGGGCGAGTTCTTCGTGCTCGGGCTCTTCGGCCTGCTCGGGCTGATGATCCTGGTCTCGGGCAACAATTTGCTCGTGCTCTATCTCGGGCTCGAGCTCCAGGCGCTGTCGCTCTACGCGCTGGTCGCGTTCAATCGCGATTCGGCCACGGCGGCGGAGTCCGCGATGAAGTACTTCGTGCTGGGCTCCATCGCGTCGGGCATGCTGCTCTACGGCATCTCGATCCTCTACGGCATCACCGGCACGATCGAGCTCGCCCCGCTCGCGGCCGCGTTGACCGAGCCCGGCGGGCTGACGGTGCCGGCGATCGTCGGGCTCGCGTTCGTCATCGTCGGCGTCGCGTTCAAGTTCGGCGCGGTGCCGTTCCACATGTGGATCCCGGACGTCTACCAGGGCGCGCCGACGCCGATCGCGCTCTACGTCGGATCGGCTCCGAAGATCGCCGCGTTCGCGCTCGCTTGGCGCGTGCTCGTCGAGGGACTCGGGCCGCTGCACGTGGACTGGCAGGGCATGCTCGTGATCCTGTGCGTGCTGTCGCTCGTGCTCGGCAACTTCCTCGCGATCGTCCAGACGAACTTCAAGCGCATGCTCGGCTACTCGACGATCTC
>CAYMAF010000256.1:0-4033 GCA_964388365.1 uncultured Gammaproteobacteria bacterium
TGCCGCTCGACGATCGACTGCACGATGTAGAGCCCGAGGCCGAGCCCGCTCTCGTCCGGGTCTTCTCCGCCGGACCTTCGAAACTGCTCGAACAGCAGGCTCGTGTCGGGCTCGAGCGGGCCCTCGCCTTCGTCCTCGACCCAGAACGAGACGGTATCGTCCGACGCCTCGGCGCCGATCCGGATCGTGCTTTCGGCCGGCGCGAACTTGCCCGCGTTCGCGAGCAGGTTCACGAGCACTTGCGTGAGCCGCTGGCGGTCGCCGCGAAAGGCCGGCAGATCGTCGAGGCTCGAGATCTCGAGGCGCTGACCGCGCTGCTCGAGGAGCGGTCCGACGAGCTCGACCGCGGCCGATACGATCTCCGCGAGCTCGACGTCCTGGCGCCTGATCGCGAGCTGCCCGGACTCGATGCGCACGCTCTCGAGCAGATTGTCGATCAGCCATGTGAGCCGTTGCGCGCCGCGCTCGAGCGTCAGCACGAGCTGACGCTGCTCGGCGGGAGACATCGTGCCGAGGCCGTCCCGCAGGAGCTCGATCGACGCGAGCTGTGCCGCGAGCGGCGTGCGGAACTCGTGCGAGATGTTCGCGAGCACCGCGTCGCGCGTGCGCCGCACGGCCTCGAGCTCGGTCTCGTCCCGCAGCACCTGAACCTGCATGCCGTCGGCCGGCATCGAGCTCGCGATCACGACGCTCCGGCAGCTGCCGGCATAGGGCTCGATCCGCTCGACGGCTTGCGCCGTGCCGGCTCGTCTCGCGTTCACGATCGGGCACGACACCTCGCAAGGCCGGCGACCTTCCGCGTCCCGGATGGGTTTCAGCACGTCGCCGCAGAACCGTCCGAGCACGTCATCGGCCGATACCTTGAGCAAGCGCTCCGCCTGTGCGTTCAGGAAGCGGATACGGCGCTCGCGATCGACCGCGTAGACGCCTTCGACGATGCCGCCGAGCACGGCTTGCGCTTCCGCTTCGCGGCGCCGCAGCTCCGACGTGAGCCCGATAAGGTTGCGGCGCATTTCCTCCATCGTGCTCGCGAGCGCGCCGAGCTCCTTGCCGGATTCCTCCCGGATCGACGCCGAGAGATCGCCCGAGCCGATCCGGCGCGCCGCGTCCGCGAGCCGGAACACGCCGGAGATCCATTGGCGGCCGATGACGATGCCGGCCGCGGTCGCGAGAAGCGCAATCACCGCGGCGACGACGACGATGCGCCGAATCGCCGTGTCGACCGGGTCCATGACGTACGCGATCGGCAACAGCGCCTCGAGCAGCGCGACGGTTTCTCCGGTCGAGACCGTGACCGGCAGGCTCGCCGCGAACACGCCCGCTGCGTCGATCCGCGCTGCGGCCGGCTCGCCGCTCGCGAGCGCGTCGGAATGAACGACGGCGAACGGTCCGACGCCTGGACGGAACGACGCGAAGTCGATGATCTCGACGTCGATGCCGGCGCGCTCGCTCAAGCTCCTCGCGAACGCGTCGTCCATCTTCCGCACGACGTACGCGGTGTACTCGGCGTGTCCCGGCACGGCCGCGCCGGCGCCGGCGAGCGGCGCCGCGGCGGCGCCGCCGACGAGGAATCGTTCGCCTTGCGCGGCCGCGGCCTCGACGACGATCACCCAGTCGATCGCGCCGCCGCTCGCCGCGACCGCGGCGCCGTCGCGGACGAGCGCGCAGCCGTCCAGCACCACACCGTCGCAATACGTCGCGAGATACGGGGGCAGCGCTTCGGGACGCGGCGAGCGGAGCAGGCGATCCAGCGTCGGGCGCTCGGCGAGGACCCGCGCAACGTTCAAAAGCTCCTCGGTGCTGCGTCGCAGCCCCTCGCGGGCGCCCGCGACCGCGAGCTCGACGCGACTCGCGGCCTCGGCTTCGGCGAGCCGCTTCATCGTGCGGGCGCTGAACGCCGACACCGCCGCGACCGCGAGCGTCACGAGCAGCGCCGTGACGAGAGCGAGTCGGCCGGCGAGGCCGGGCGGGCGAAGCTTCATGCGGTTCGTTCGATCTGGCGAGGAATGTGCGGCAGGCGCCGCGCCCGCGTGAGCCCGTAATGCTCGATCGTCGATTTCGCGATCATCGTGAACAGCGCGAGCAGCATCAGCAGGGAGGCGACGGCGAAGGCGCCGGTCAGGTCGTACTCGTTGTAGAGAATCTCGACGTGGAGCGGCATCGTCGTGGTCAGGCCGCGGATATGCCCTGAGACGACCGCGACTGCGCCGAACTCGCCCATCGCGCGGGCATTGCACAGGATGATGCCATAAAGCAGCGCCCAGCGGATCGACGGCAGCGTGACGCGGAAGAACGTCGTCCACCCGCTCGCACCGAGGCTGATCGCCGCCTCCTCGGCCTCCCGCCCCTGCATCTGCATGACCGGGATCAGCTCGCGCGCGACATAGGGAAAGGTGACGAGAAGCGTCGCGAGCACGATGCCGGGGAACGCGAAGACGATCGAGATGTCCCGCGCGTCGAGCCATGGGCCGAGCCAGCCCTGTGCGCCGAAAAGGAGCACGAAGACGAGCCCGGCGATCACCGGCGAGACGGAGAACGGCAGGTCGATCAGCGTGACGAGGAGCTGCTTGCCGCGGAAGTCGAACTTCGCGATCGCCCACGCGGCGGCGACGCCGAAGACCGTGTTGATCGGCACGACGATCGCCGCAGTCGTCAGCGTCAGCCGGACGGCGGCCAGCGTGTCGGGCGACGCGACCGCCGCGACATAGGCGCCGAACCCCGCGGAGAACGCCTGGCCGAGCACGGCCGCGACCGGCACGATCAGGATCACGGTCAGGAACAGCAGCGAGACGCCGATGAGCGCGATGCGGACGGCGCGCGAGCCCGTATCGGCGCGAGGCTCGGCATGTCCTCCCGGTGCATCGTGCGTCATTGCCGCCTCCCTAGCGCGCGAGCGGCGCGCCAGCCGTTCAGCCCATTGATCGCGAGCAGCAGCACGAACGAGATCGACAGCATCACGAGCCCGAGCGCCGAGGCGCCGAGATAGTCGTACTGCTCGAGCTTGATCACGATCAGGAGCGGCGTGATCTCCGTGCGCATCGGCAAATTTCCGGCGATGAAGATCACGGATCCGTACTCGCCGATCGCGCGGGCGAGCGCGAGCGTGAAGCCGGTCGCGAGCGCCGGCGCGACGGTCGGCAGAATCACGCGCCGGAACGTCAGGAAGCGTCCCGCGCCGAGCGACTCGGCCGCGTCCTCGAGCGTCGCGTCGACCTCGGCGAGCGCCGGTTGCACGGAGCGCACGACGAAAGGCAGACCGATCAGCGTCAATGCGACGACGACGCCGATCCACGAGTACGCGACCTGGATGCCGAGCGGCTCGAGCCATCGGCCGAGCCCGCCCTGCGGCGAGAACACGGTCGCGAGCGCGATGCCGGAGACCGCGGTCGGCAGCGCGAACGGTAAATCGATGATCGCGTCGACGATGCGTCTTCCGGGGAAGCGATAGCGCACGAGCGACCACGCGATGATGAAGCCGAAGACCGCGTTCAGCATCGCGGCGATCAGCGAAGCGCCGAAGCTCAAGCGGTAGGATGCCAGCGCTCGGGGCTCGGTCGCGATGCGCCAGAGCTCGTCGAGCGGCATGCTGCCCGCCTTCAGCACGAGCGCCGCGATCGGGATCAGCACGATCGCGGTGAGGAATGCGACCGAGATGCCGAGCGTCAGGTTGAAGCCGGGAAGGATGCTCGGCTCGACCCAGCGCGCGCGAGACACGGCGAGCCGCGCGGTCATCGGACAGCCTCGGCGTAGATGCGGTCGAACACGCCGCCGTCGTCGAAGTGCGTGGCCTGAGCCTTCGCCCAGCCGCCGAAGACCTCGTCGATCGTGAAGAGCTCGAGCGTCGGGTAGCGCTCCCGGTAGCGCTCGGCAACGCCGGCGTCGCGCGGGCGGAAGTGATGTCTCGCGACGATATCCTGTCCCTCGGGCGTATAGAGGAAGCGCAGGTACGCCTCGGCGACCGCCCGGGTGCCGCGTCGATCGACGACCGTGTCGACGACGGCGACGCTCGGCTCGGCGAGAATGCTGATGGACG
>CAYMAF010000257.1:0-4021 GCA_964388365.1 uncultured Gammaproteobacteria bacterium
TGAAGAGCGCGAGAAGGTGCCCGGCGAGCCACCAGATCGCGGCCGTCGAGAGCACCGCGGCGAGGATCGCGACGCCGGGCTCGGGATCGGGCAGCGCATCGAGCCTGAGCGAAGCGGCCATCATCAGCACCGGCGCGGGGAGCACGCGCAGCAGGCTCCAGCCGATCGCCCGATACGTCAAGCCGATATTGTCCGTGAATCGGTGCCGCGTCTTCTCCGCAAGCTTTCGAAGATGCGACCCGGCCCGGCGGCCGCCGCGAAACAGCAGACCGGCGAGCGCGAGGACCGCGAGCGCGGGACCCGGGCTCTCGACGGTCACCGCGCGCAGCGCGGCGCCGGTTTCGCGCCACGCTTCCGGCTCGACGAGCGCGACGAGCGCCTCCGGCACGCGCTCCGCCCATTCGGCGCTGACCGGCACGTGGCTCGGCCACCACAGCAGCGTCTCGCGCAGGATCCGCTCGAGCTCGTCGACGAGCGCGACGACCGCGCGCAGGCGCGTCTCCGTCTGGCGAAGCTGCTCGATCAGCGTCTCCTCGCTTTGCGCCTGCGCATCCGCGGCGCGCCGCTCGAGACCGCGCAGCGCGGCGCGGCCCTCGTTCTCGGCGACCTCGGCCGAGGGGACGGGTGCCGCGCGCACGGCGTCGCGGAGCGGAATCGCACGCAGCCGCGCTTGCGCGATCTCCCGCTCGACGGTCTCGAGCGCGAGGCCGAGATCGCCGAGCGCCCGAAGCCGACGCCGCTCCTCGAGGAATAGCGTGCCGACCGCGTCCGTCAGACCGCTGACCTCGAGCCGCTCGCGCACGGCCGCGAGTGTTCGCGTGAGGTCGTCCTCGATCGCCGCATACGCTTGCCGGGCGCGCTGCGCGGCCCGGATGCGGCTCTGGGTCTCGGCGGCGGCGTCGATGCTCGCGCGCAGCCCCGCGACATCGGCGGCGAAACGACGCGCGAGATCGGGCTCGCGCTCGAGCAGCCGGGTCAGCTCGGCGCTGAGCTGCTGCAGCGCTTCGGTCGAGCGCGCGCCGAGCTCGGCCTGAAGCTTTGCGACACGTGTCGCGAGCGCCGCATCCTCGATCTCGAGGGCCGCGATCTCGACGCGCAGCAGCTCGATACGGATCGGCAGCGAGCGCGCATCGAGCCGGGCGGCGACGAGCGGTGCATCACGGCGCCGCTCCGCGGCGGCCGCGACGGCCTGATGCGCATCCGCGAGCGCCGGGCTCTCCTCGGAGCGTTCCGCCGCGGGCGGCGGCGCCGCCTCTTCGCGTTCGCGCCGCAGCCGCTCGATCATCTCGGACTGCCCGCCGTGCTGCGCTTCGAGCCGGGCGAGCGCGGCGCGGCGCTGCTCGAGCTCGAGGCCGACCTCTGCGCGGCGCGCGTTCGCGGCGGCGAGATCCTGCTCGATGCGGCTCGGCGGCCGCTCGGCGCCGTCGGCCTCCGAATCGGATGCCGCGGCCGACGGCGCGAGCGCCGCGATTCGTTGCTGCACAGCGTCGAGCCGCGCGTCGGCGGCGAGCGCGAGCGCGGCGCGGTCGAGCGCGCCGCGGATCCGCTCGGCGCCGGCTTCCTCGTGCGCGATCGCTTGCCGCAGCAGAGCCTGCTCGGCCTCGGTCGTCTCGTCGGCGTCCGCGCGCTGCACGAGCCGCTCGAGCGGGCTCGCCGCGAGCCAGGCCTCGGCATCGGCGGCGTCGACCGCGTCGATCAGCGGCGCAACGCGCTCCCGCACCGCGTCGACGCGCGCCGCGAGCCGGTCGATGCGCTCGTCGAGCGACGTCTCCGCGGTCGCATCGGCCGGCGGCGCGGCCGTGTCTTGAGCGAACGCGGCGCCGAGCACGCAGAGCGCGAGCACGGCGGCGCTCCGGCGAGCGGCGCTGAGCGGTTTCGTCATCGTGGGTCGGGCCTCGATCCCGGAGGTCTCGTCGACGGCGTATTCGATCGGGAGCCTCGTCATTCTCGCGAAACGCCCGGGTGCCGCCACGTGTCTTCCCGCGGCGACGGCCGCGGCGAATGCGCCGTACCATAGGCAGGCTAGGCGGCTCGATCGCGGATCCGAACGGCCTTCGGCCTTCGCGCTGGGATCGGCCGCTCGTCGGAGAGTGGACTCTCGGACCGTTCGTCGCGAGAGCGACGAGGAGCCCGTATGCGGCACCTGAGCGTCACGCGGAACGCGAACGGCGAACGCCTTCGCGTGCTGCTGATCGACGAGACGTCGGCGGATCGAGCCGTCGTCGAAACCGCCGCCGGTCCCGAGGTCGCGATCGCGGCCGCGTCCGGCGACGACGTTGCCGCGCGTGCCGTCCCGACGGAAACCGCGCCCGATATCGCGTTGATCGGCCGGCGGGCACGCCGCCCCGGCGTGCTGCTCCGGAAGCTCAAGAAGGCCGACCCGTGGCTGCCGGTCATCCTGCTGAGCGACGATCGCCCCCGCGACGCTCGAGCCGATGAGTTCGACGCGAGCCCGCCGACCGACGACCCGCGCGCGCTCGCCGCGGCGATCGCCGCGAGCCTCGCGGCCGCGTCGCGCGCTCGCGCGGCCGAGATCGAGGAGCTTCGGCGGCGCGAAGAGCGCGCCCGCTTCGTGATCATGCTGACCGACTCGGCGCGCGGCCTCGAGCGTCCGGACGATATCGCCGCGCTCACGATGCGGCAGCTGCGCGAGCGGCTCGGCGCGGACCGCTGCGTCTACGGCAACGTCGATCGCGACGGCCGGAGCTTCACCTACGCCGCGGTCGCGTGCGCGCCGGACGTCGGTTCGATCGGCGGCGGATTCCGGCTCTCCGAGCACATCCGGACTGCGCTGCTCGAGCGCGGCCCGCTCGTCGTCGACGACACCGAGACGTTGCCGGTCGCGTCGGATCGGCAAAACTTCGGTGCGATCGGCGCGAGAGCGCTCTTGGTCTCGCCGCTCGTCAAGGGCGGCCGGCTCGTCGCCGTCGCAGGCGTGCACATGCTGTCGCCGCGGCGCTGGCGCGACGACGAGATCGAGCTCGTCGACGTCGTCGCCGAGCGGCTCTGGGAAGCGATGGAGCTCGCGCGCGTTTCGCGCGCATTGCGCGATCGCGAACGCGAGTACCGCGACCTGTTCGAGCTCTCCGCGGTCGGCGTCGCTCAGTCGGACCCCGAGACCAGCCGATTCGTCCGGGCGAACCGGCAGTTCTGCGAGCTGACCGGCCGTTCCGAGGAGGAGCTGCAGCAGCTGACGTTCACGGACATCACACATCCCGACGATCGCGAGGCGAACGCGCAGGCGATCGACAAGGTGCTGCGCAGCGAAGCCGAGCGCTGGAGCATCGAGAAGCGCTACGTCCGCCCCGACGGCAGCATCGTCTGGGCACAAGTGTCCGGGCGGGCGATGATCGACGCGTCCGGCAAGCCGTATCGCGTGATCGCGAATGCCGTCGACATCACGGACCGCAAGCGCGCCGAGGCCGCGCTGATCGCGAGCCGGCGGCAGCTGCAGCTCGTCACCGACAGCGCGCCGGTGCTGATCGCGAACTCCGGGAGCGACTACCGCTACAAGTTCGTCAACAAGACGTATGCGGACCGCTACGGCAAGTCGCCGAAGGAGCTCGTCGGGCAGCGCGTCGCCGACGTTCTCGGCGAAGCCGCGTTTGCAACGCTCAAGCCGTACGCAGACCGGGCGCTCGCGGGGGAGAGTAGCGAGTTCGAGGCGGAGGTCGACGACGGCGCGGCCGGCCCGACCTGGATCCGCTCCGCGTACGTGCCCGAGCTCGACGAGGCCGGCAGGCCCGTTGGCTGGATCGCGGCGATCATCGACATCACCGACCGCAAGCGGGCCGAGCAGGCACTGCGCGACGCGGACCGACGCAAGGACGAGTTTCTCGCGGTGCTCGGGCACGAGCTGCGCAACCCGCTCGCACCGCTGCGTGCGGGTCTCGAGCTGATGCGCGAGGCGGCGGGGCGGCCGGCGTTGCTCGAGAGCCTGCGCACGATGATGGATCGCCAGCTTGCGCACCTGATCCACCTCGTCGACGACCTGCTCGATCTCGCGCGTGTCACGCGCGGC
>CAYMAF010000258.1:0-4019 GCA_964388365.1 uncultured Gammaproteobacteria bacterium
GAGCTCGGCGCGGACGTCGCCGAGCGCGGCATCGTGCTGACCGGCGGCGGCGCGCTGCTGACCGATATCGACAAGCTGCTCACGGAGGAGACCGGCTTGCCGGTGGTCGTCGCCGACGATCCGCTGACCTGCGTCGCGCGGGGCGGCGGCCGCGTTCTCGAGCTGTTGGACGAGTACGGGCCGGCGGCGTTCTCCGTGGAGTAGCCGGCCGCAAGGAGTGGACTGAACCGGATCGGGCCTGCGCCCGGCAACGACTAGGGACCCGTGGGGGGGGGGGCCGCCGCGGCGGCAGCGAAAATGGGCGCTCCAGGCACAGCATCGACGGGCATCGGGCGAGGGAGCGGCTCGCTGGGAGTACGCTGCCTGCTGTTGTCGATCGTCGCGTGCACCGCGATGGTCGTCGACCGGCGCACGCCGTATCTCGAGTCGGTCCGCGACATCCTGTCGTTCGCCGTCTATCCGGTGCAGCTCGCCGTCGATACGCCTCCTCGAGCGTGGCGCTGGGCCGCCGAATCGCTCGCCGAGCGCGCCGCGCTGCTCGAGGAGAACCGCCGCTTGAAGCGCGAGCTGCTACACACGAACGCTCGGCTGCAGCGGCTCGCCGCGCTCGAGTCGGAGAACGCGAGGCTGCGCGAGCTGCTCGACTCGACGGCCCAGGTTACGGACCGCGTGCTCGTCGCCGAGATCCTCGCGGTCGATCTCGATCCGTACCGGCAGCGCTTCAATATCAATCGCGGCTCGCTCGACGGGGCCTACGTCGGTCAGGCGCTGCTCGACGCGAACGGCGTGGTCGGCCAGCTCGTCGACGTCGCGCCGCTGACCGCCGAGGCCGTGCTGATCACCGACGCAGATCATGCCGTGCCCGTGATCGTCAACCGCAACGGGCTGCGGACGATCGCGGTCGGGACCGGCGATACGGCCCGTCTGCGGCTGCCGTATCTGACGAACAGCGCGGACATCGAGGTCGGCGATCTGCTGCTGTCGTCGGGGCTAGGCGGCGTGTTCCCCGCGGGCTACCCGGTGGGGCGCGTGATCGAGGTGCGCCGCCGGCCCGGCCAGTCGTTCGCCGACGTCATCGCCGAGCCGGCCGCGGCGCTCGACCGCGACCGCGAGGTGCTGCTCGTCTGGACCGGCGACGACGATGCGTCCGGTCTCGCCGACGCTCGTCCGTCGACGACGGGACGCTTCAGGTCCGGTATCGGCCGCGAGCCGGACGGCAACGATCTTTCGCCGGGCGGCGACAAGAGCGTGCAGACCGGCTCCGACGCGCAGCTCGCGGACGTGAGGGGAGAGTTTTGAGACTCGCGCCGATTCTGACGGTGATTCTCGCGGTCGTGCTCGCAGCAATGCCGCTGCCGGCCGCGATCGCGCCGTTCAAGCCGGACTGGGTCGCCGTGACGATGATCTATTGGTCGCTCACTGCGCCGCCCGCTCTCGGCCTCGTGAGCGCGCTCGCCGTCGGTCTCGCGCTCGACGTGCTGTCCGGCGCATTGCTCGGGCAGCACGGGTTCGGGCTCATGCTCATCGCTTATCTCAGCCGGAAATTCCGTCTGCGTCTGCGGGCGTTCCCGGCGATGCAGTCGACGATCGCCGTCGCGGCGCTGCTCGCGCTCAACGAGTTTCTGCTGCTCTGGATCGACGGGGTCGCCGGCAGAACCGTGCCGATCGGAGAGCGCTGGCCGCCGATCGTCAGCGGCACGCTGCTTTGGCTGCTCGTGTGGTCGGCGTTCGATCACGGCCGCGAGCAAGCTCCGGCGAGGCTCTGACGATGGCGAAGCGCTCCCCAACGCTGAAGGATCACTGGCGCGAGCAGCGGCTGTTCTTCTCGCGCGTCATCGCTTCGGCGGTTGCCGTGCTGCTGCTGACCGGCGTGCTCGTCGGTCGCCTCGTTCAGCTCCAGGTCTTCGACTACCAGCGTTTCAGCGAGCTTTCGCAGGACAACCGGCTGCGCATCGAGCCGCTTCCGCCGACCCGCGGGCTGATCTTCGATCGCAACGGCCTCGTGATCGCCGAGAATCTTCCGACGTGGCAGCTCGTCGCGGTGCCCGAGCAGATCGCCGACCTCGACGGCGTGCTGCACGACCTCGCCGTGCTCGGGCTCGTCGACGCGGCCGAGCATCAGACGCTCGTCGATCTGATCCGTTCGCACCGCGGCTTCGAGCGCGTCAAGCTGCGCAACCTGACCGAGGCCGAAGCCGCGCGCTTCGCCGTCCGCCGGCACCGATTTCCCGGCATCGACATCCAGGAAGGTCTGATCCGGTACTACCCGTTCGGACCCGCGAGCGCGCACGCCGTCGGCTATGTCGGCAGCATCAGCCGGTCCGATCTCGAGCGCATCGACCGCCGCAACTACGCGGCGACGTCGCATATCGGCAAGACGGGCGTCGAGCGCCGCTATGAGGACGTGCTGCACGGTCAGGTCGGTTACCGGCAACAGGTCGTGAACGCGCGCGGCCGCGTGCTTCTCGATCCGGCCGAGGAGGACGGCGCGGTCGCGAGCACCGGGCTCGAGACGAGGTGGCCGGTGCCCGGTCAGAACGTCGTGCTGTCGCTCGATATGCGCCTTCAGCTCGCGACTTACGAGGCGATGGAGGGAACCCGGGGCGCGGCCGTCGCGATCGATCCGCGCAACGGCGACGTGCTCGCGCTCGTCAGCGTGCCGGCCTTCGATCCGAATCGGCTCGCGGCGGGGCTCTCTCGTTCGGATTTCGCGGCGCTTCAGGCCGACAATGACAACCCGCTGTTCAATCGCGCGCTCGCGGGCCGCTATCCGCCGGGCTCGACAATCAAGCCGTTCCTCGGCTTCGCCGCGCTGCATCACGAGAAGAAGACGCCGCACGAGCGCACGTATTGCCCAGGCTTCTTCCGTCTGCCGGGCAACACGCATCGTTATCGGGACTGGAGGCCGCAGGGCCACGGCAACATCGACCTGCACGGCGCGATCGTTCAGTCCTGCGACGTCTATTTCTACCAGCTCGCGGTCGACCTCGGCATCGACCGCATGGCCGGGGCGCTGATGTCGTTCGGGTTCGGGCCGCCGACGGGCATCGACATCAACGGCGAGATCGGCGGGGTCGTGCCATCGCCCGAATGGAAGCGCTCGCAACCGCAGTTCAAGCGACCGGAGGACAAGGTCTGGTTCCCGGGCGAGACCGTGATCGCCGGCATCGGCCAGGGCTACATGCTCGCGACGCCGCTGCAGCTCGCGCACGCGACCGCGACGTTCGCGGCCCGCGGCGCGCGTTACCGGCCGCGACTGATGATCGGCACGGAGGATACGTTCGAAGGCCGCTTCGCGTACGTCGAGCCCGAGGCGCTGCCCGCGGTCGAGATGGACGCCGAGGATTGGCGGATCGTGCACGACGCGATGGTCGGTGTGACTCGGGAAGCGCGCGGCTCGGCGCGCGCGCCGCTCGCCGGCGCGGAGTACGTGGTCGCCGGCAAGACCGGCACGGCGCAGGTCTTCACCGTTGCGCAGGAGGACAAATACAACGAGGAAGAGATCGAGGAGCGGCTGCGCGACCACGGTCTCTTCGTCGCGTACGCGCCGGCCGAGTCGCCGCGAATCGCGATCGCGGTCGTCGTCGAGAACGGCGGCGGCGGCAGCCGGGCCGCCGCCCCGGTCGCGCGTAAGATGCTCGACGCCTACTTCGCGACGGAATCGGGAATCATCGAGGACTATGTCGCTCTCCAGTATTGAGTGGGGTGCGAAGCCGCGCAAGGCGCTCGGTGCGCCGGTCGTCGGTAAGCTCGTCGTCGATCTGCCGCTGCTGTTGCCGCTGATCGCGATCACCGGAATCGGGCTCGTCGTGCTCTACAGCGCCGCGGGCGAGGATCCGGGCCGCGTCGCGCGCCAAGGATTGCGCGCCGTGCTCGGCTTCGCCGCGTTCTTCGTGATGGCGCAGATTCAGCCGCGCTATCTCAGAATCTGGTCGCCGTGGCTCTACTGCGGGGTGCTCGGCCTGCTGCTCGCCGTCGCCGTCGAAGGGGAGATCAGCCAGGGCGCGCAGCGCTGGCTC
>CAYMAF010000259.1:0-3979 GCA_964388365.1 uncultured Gammaproteobacteria bacterium
TGCATCCACTCGAGCACGATCGGCCGCATCTCCGGCAGTGCGTCCGGCCACTGATTCGGGCCGCGCAGCCGCCGCCACGGCGGATCCGACGGCGATCCCGTCTCTGCCGGCTCCTCGGGGCCGATGTCGAGCTGCTCGCGCCGGTCGGGTGCGCCTTTCGTCAGCTCGCCGCCGACGGGCGTATAGCCGCGGAAATGCGGCGACCCGGCGATGTCGAGCGCTCGCTTCTCGTCGTCCGGCAGCGCGAAGAAAGCCCGCGCGACGCGCATCATCGCGCGGTCGAGCTCGGCCGGCACGCCGTGCCCGACGATATAGCAAAAGCCCGGGTCGCGGCACGCTGCGTGGAGCTTCGCGGTGACGGCGCGGCCTGCGCCGAGCGGGTCGGCGATGAAGCCGCCGAGATCGATGACGGGAAGCGAGTCGGTCATGGGCGCGCAAGTGTACGTCGCACGCCCGCGAAACGGGAGAGGCGGACCGAGAAGCGAACCGAAGCGGTCAGACCGCGCGCGTTGCCGTCGTTTACGGAAAGTCGACGCGTACCGTCGCGAACCACTCGCGCGGCCGGTTGTACGTGCCGTTCACGAGGCCGGCGGCCGGCTGGTTCTGGCCGGTCACGACGTGACGCTCGTCGCCGAGATTGCGCCCGCCGAAGATGACCTGCCAGTTACCCGCCGACCGGTAAGACACCGACGCATGGAAGAAGTCGGTTTTGTCCTGCATCAGCTCCGGCGTGTTGCCGAGGTCGTTCGCGATCTCGTCGTCGTGCACCCAGTCGAAGTGAAAGCCCCAGCTCGAGCCGTTCTCGAGCGGGAGCTCGTAGTCGAAACCGGTGTTCCAGCTCGTCTCCGGGACGTTGACGAACATCGAGTCGAGCGGAAGAGGCGAGCCGTCCGGTCGAATCACGCCTTCCTGGATGCGATCGTATTCCGCGTCGAGCCAGCCGAAGCCGGCGCGCAGCGTCAACCACTCTGTCGGCAGCCAGAGCAGCTCCGCCTCGAAGCCCGTGATGTTGCCGTCGCCGCCGTTCGAGAACACCGGCGACGCGCCGACCTGCTGCGTCACCTGGATGTCCTCGTAATCGGTCGAGAACGCGGCGAGGTTGAGCTGCAGGGTTTGATCGAGCAGCTGCGACTTCACGCCGATCTCCCATGCCTCGGCCGTCTCGGCGTCGAACTCGAGGCCGAGCGGGTTGTCCGGCGTCGGCTGGGTCGTCAGGTGCGGCGCCGATAGGCGCGTCGTCCAACCGCCGGACTTGAAGCCCTCCGAGTACGACACATAGGCCATGACGTCGTCGGTGAAGTGATACTCGAAGCCGAAGCGGCCGGAGAAGTCGTCGAAGTCGCGCTCGTTGACGCCGAGCGGATAGTAGCGGGTCAGATCGTTCTGGTCCGGGAAGATGAACGGCGGCGCGCCGCTCTTCGGCGCGATCATATTGAGGTCGCGCTGCCGGCCCTCGAACTCCTTCTGCTCGTCGGTAAAGCGGCCGCCGAGCGTGAGGTCGAGCCGATCCGTCAGCGCGATCGTGACCTGCGCGAACAGCGCCCAAGCGTCGTTGTCGAAGAAGTTCTCGCCGTAGATCTGCAGCAGGCCGCCGGGGAACGTCACGAAGTCGGTGAGATCTCCGTCCTCGTGGAAGAAATAGGCGCCTACCGTCCAGTCGAACCGCCCCTCTTCCGAAGCGTTGGAGAGCTGAACCTCGTGCGAGTACTGCCTTTGATAAGTATCGAAGGACGGCTCGAGCATCGGCAACGGCGAGCCGTCGAAGTCGAATCCGAACAGCGACTCGAGCTCACGCGTGCTGCCGATGTAGCGCAGGGTCATGCCGCTCGGCATCGAGTAGGTCAGATTCAATGAGAAGCCCGTAGCCTCGAGCTTGTTGAAGTTGTTGCCGTTCGCATAGCTCAGATCGACGTCCCCGGTCATGAACGCATCGGTATAGGGCATGCGCGGCACCGAATTGTCGAGCCCGGGCTGGATGATGAACGGCGCGCCCACGGTCGGGAACGCCGGATCCGTGCCGCGCGGGTTGGCGCACGGCGGGATCGCGCCCGGCGGCGCGCTGATGCAGAGGTTGTAGAGCGTGGTTAACGAATCCGGGTTGTCCGCGTCGAAGCGCAGCACGGTATTGGGCGTGCCTTCCTCGTTCGTCCGCGTGTAGTCGAGCGCGAACGTCACCTCGAGGTCGTCGTTCACGACCCAGAGGAGCTTCCCCCGGAAGTTGTTCTGGTTCTCGCCGCCGGCACGATCGAAGGCCTGATAAGCGGACTGGAGGAACTGCTCGGTCCTGTCCGAGACGAACTGCTCGAAGCCCGGGAAGCGGATCCGGCGCTGATAGCCCTCGCGGTTCTTCGCCGAGAAGGCGACCGAGCTCATGAGCTTGCCCTCGATGAGCGGGAAATCCGCGGCCGCCCGCACGTCGAGCCGCTCGAAGGCGCCGGCGGTCATCTCCGCGCGTGCGGTGAATTCGTCGCCCGGCCGGCGCGTGATCACGTGGATCGCGCCGCCGATCGTGTTCCGGCCGAACAGCGTGCCCTGCGGACCCTTCAGGACCTCGATACGCTCGACGTCGAGCATGTCGACGTTCGCGCCGATGCTGCGCGCGAGATAGACGTCGTCGACGTAAACCCCGACGCCGGGCTCGAGGTTGAACGCGAAATCGCTCTGACCGATACCGCGGATATACGCGGCCAGCACCGAGCTCGAGCCGCTGAACGGCACGGTCGGGTCGATATAGACGTTCGGAGAGAAATCGGAAACTTGCGCGACCTGCGTGATCGAGCGCAGATCGAGCGTGTCGCCGGTGACGACGGTCATCGCGATCGGCACGTCCTGCACGTTCTCGGCGCGGCGCTGGGCGGTGACGATGATTTCCTCGAGGCGCTGCTGGGCGTCGGCCGTCGGGCTCGCCGCGGCGAGCACGGCCGAGAGGAGCGCGTATCGGTGCGCTCTGGGATGTCTTCCGTCTGGCATGGCGATTCCCCGCTTCGCCTCGCGGATCGAGGCGGAACGAGAACGATCATCCTAGCCGAGAGGTCGTGCGGATATCGGGAAGAGTGCGGAGGTGACCTTTCCCATCTCCGATGCGGGACCGGAATACGGCGTGCAGGCGGGCGGCCGCGGCGCTAGACGGCGCTCGGCCGCCCGAGGCGGCGGCAGGCGCGGAGGCGGGCCGGCCGGCTCGAATCGATGCCGGCCGGCCCCGTCCGGCGGGAACGTTACGTTGCGATTCGGCCCGACGCTCCCGGGCATCGGCCGGGAGCGCGGTTCGGTGGCGCGGACGGTTCGACCGGGGTGACGCGCTACGGCGATACGCGCGGAAAGACCCAAGCGCCCGACACGTGGACTTCCGACACGCTTTCGACCTCGCCGTCGTCGTTGACGTTGAATACCCATCCGAGGCCGAAGCTGCTGTCGAACGCATTCTCGGACTGCGGAACGAGGCGAGACGTGTCGAAGTCGATGTTGCCGCCGGTATCCGAGTACCGCGGACGGCGGGTGATATACAGCTCGCCGTTCTCGAGGGTCACCGTCGCGGTGATGGTGTTGCCGAGCCACGTGCCGCGGTACTCCCCGACGTAGCGCTGGAGAATCTCCTCCGGAACCTCGACGACCTTCTGCTCGGATTGCTCGAGATGCCCGCTGTAATGGCGCTGGCCGGTCTCCGATTCGTTGCAGATGACCTCGAGCATCGAGCCGTCCGGCCGCAGCGCGAGATCGACGGTCGCGTGGACCGGCTCGGTGAACGTGCCGGGGTCCTCGTACGTGATCTCGAGCGTCATATGGCCGTAGTCGTGCCGGGTATAGCGCTCCGTGATGCGCAGCCGTTCGGTATGCGGCAGCCCTTCACGCGTCAGCCATGTCCTGTCGTTGTAGCCGTTGCTTTCGACGACGAGCGTATCGCCTTCCCAGCGGCCGACCGAGTAACCGAGCCACGTCGGCAGGATCGGCTCGTCCTCGAGCTCGCGGCCGTCCATGAAGA
>CAYMAF010000260.1:0-2423 GCA_964388365.1 uncultured Gammaproteobacteria bacterium
AGCGAGTCGAACGGCCGCTCGTAGGTATCCGCGGCGCCGTTGCGGCCCGCGAAGAAGACGCGCTCGCCGAACGTGTTGTAGACGAGCGACCAGCTATGAGCACCGCTCGACGAGTCGAATCCGAGCTGCAGGTTCGCGACATAGTCGGAATGCCCGGTCATCGGCCTCGTCGGGTTCGTCAGATCGAGGCCGACGTCGCCGACCTCGAGCTCCGAGTCGCTGAGCGTCACGTTGCCGGAGAAGAAGAACGGCTCGATCCACCGGCCGAGCCGGCTCGCGAGCGGCTCGAGCTGCTTCAGCCATTCGATCTCGACGCCGACGATCTCGGCCTTCCGCGCGTTGACGAACGTCACGAACACGTCGTTGTCGCTTCCGGCGCCCTCGGCTGTCTCAATTGGCCGGTCGATATCCTTATGGAACAGCGAGACCGTGAAGTTGTCGCCGCTGTCGAAGAACCACTCCGCCCGCACGTCGAGATTCGTGATCGGCGAGGTCGAAAGCCCGGCGCGGCCGCGAACGCGCGCCTCGGTCAGCGGATCGATATACGTCGCCTCGGAAATCTCGCGAAGATCCGGCCGAGCAACCGTGCGGCTCGCGCCGAAGCGAAGCTGGAAAGTCTCGGCCCAGAAGCCCGGGCGGATATACGTCGCAGCGAACGACGGGTAGACGTCGTCCTCCTGGTAGATCACCTCGGCGAGATTACGGGCGTTCCGCTCCGGGTCGGGGCCGGTCGTCGGGATCACGCTCTGCCCGGCACGCACGCTGAACTCGAGCGGATCGATCGGCAGCGACGCTTGGTTGAATTGCTCCCAGCGCAGCCCGCCGGTCAGCCGCCAGCGGCTGCCCAGCATGGCATCCGCCTTGACGTAGGCGCCCTCGACGGTCTGCGCGGCGAGATAGCTTTCGGTGCCGATGCCGCCGATGCCGAGACGAAACCCGTTCGCCGGATCGAGGATATTCTCGTCCGTCAGCACGCTGCCCGGCGTACCGACGAGAATCGGCGCGGCCGCCGCGGACGTCGTACCGAGCGTCAGCTCCGTTTGCGTATAGCTACGCGCCTTCCGCGAGTAATCCCAGCCGCCGCTGACCTCGACATCGAACCGGCCCGCGGCGAACGGCTTCATCAGATCCCAGCCGTAGCTTTCGACGTCGTCGCGAAGGTCCGTGAAGCGGTAGTTCGCCGCCGAGCCCGTGCGGCGCAGCGACGTGCGCAGCACCTCGCCGGTCTCGCGGTCGACGACATCCTCGGCCGACACGAGAATCTCGCTCGGAATATCGGTCTCGGCGCTCGAGTCGGAGTAATACCACTCGTAGGTCAGACCTTCGAGGAACGGGCGGTCGAGAAAAGGCAGGAGCTCTGCACTCTCGCGGCCGAGCGTGTGCTTACCGCGGATCTGATTCGAGCGCAGCTCGCGTTGCTCGAAGCGGATTCGATAATCGCGGAAGCCGCGCCCCGCTTCGCGCTGGAAGTTGAACGTGTGCCCCGTCGCGATCGAGCTTTCGTCTTCGGTGTTGCGCAGGAACAGGCTGCTCGTCGCGATCTCGTGCTCGGCGCCATAACCGAGGCCTAGGTTCACGACTCCCGTCAGCGCGACCTGGTTGGTCGTGCGCTGCTGGTCGAAATACTCCTCAGACGGGTTCAGGACGTTGCGGACCGTGCGCTCGCGGTTCCTCCACGCGTTGTCATAGGATAGAAGCCCCAGCGCGCCGATTTCCCATCGCTCCGCATCGCCGAGATACCAGCGATTGCCGAGCGAGGCCTCGAGGCCGAGATCCGGGCTCAACGATTTCGGCTCGATGTCGATGTCGCGGTAGAGGCTCGCGGCGAGCTCGCGGTTGATCGCCTCGGCTTCGGCGAACGAGGCGGCCCGGCCGGACGCGTTCAGCGCGTTATGGATGCCGACCGCGCTGATCTTGCCGCGATAGGTCCGGATCGCGTCGGAGAGCGTGGGCGGCAGCGCACGCGTGCCGTCGTCCTTGCCGAGCGAGTCGTCGGCCCCTCCGCGGTACGAGAGACCGCGGCCGTCGCTCTCGGAGTTGTAGCCCGAGGCGATCTCGACGGACGCGACCGGGCCCATCGGGATGCCGCGCGTCAGGATGTTCACGTTGCCGCCGCCGAACGCCGCCGGCATGTCGACCGTATACCCCTTCTGCACGACGAGGGCATCGATGATCTCGGCCGGGAAGATGTCGAGCGGCAGCACGTTGCGCGTCAGATCCGGGGACGGAACGTGCGCGTGGTTCAGCAGCGTGCTCGAATACCGCTCGCCGAGCCCGCGAACGTAGATGAACTGGTCGTTGACGAGCGTCAATCCGGGCATTCTTCGCAGCGCCAGCGAGACCGTGCTGTCGCCGGTGCGCGAGATCTGAGCGCTGCCGAGCAGGTCCGCAGGCACTTGCTGATCGAGACGCTCCTGCACGAC
>CAYMAF010000260.1:2523-3955 GCA_964388365.1 uncultured Gammaproteobacteria bacterium
AGGATCGCGAGGTTCGCGTTCGCCGAGACATCCGGCTGCTGGATGATGGCGTTACCGACGTTGAAGCCGTAATCGGCGCCGCTCGTGGTCGGATTCGCGCCGAGGAACCATTCCTCGAGAGAATCTCCGTTCGGTAGGCTGTAAGTTTGCACGGCGAGCTCGCAGACGATCAGCGTGTGCCGGACGCTCGTCAGCCCTCCCTGAGCGAAGAGATTCGTCACGCCGTCCTCGGCGATCTCGAAGCACTCGTTGTTCGAATCGATATCGTCGGCATAGGCGCCGTAGACGATGCTGTCGACCAGCGTCATTTGCGGCCCCCGGCGCAGCGTCGGCCCCTCGGCGGGATCGTGCGTGTTCATATCGCCGTTGCCGATGATGCAAGTCATGTTGCGAATCGTCGGCCTCGTCATCGGCTCGGTGTCGAGCGGGACTCCGCTGCTCGCACGCGTATCGCCGATGTTGTCCCCTTCGATGCACCGGTTGCCGTCGAGCTGCGACTGGATGATCAGCGCCGTGTCGATCGTGCCGATATAGCCGTCCGAGAAGTCGATCGAATCGTCCTTGACGTAGAGCGCGACGAAGTGATCGACGTTCACGGCGCCGCCGAAAAACTCAATACCGTCGTCATACGTGCTGTAGACCTGCAGGTGGCTGACGACCGTGCCCGAGCCGACCGCGTTGAACGTGATGCCGTTCAGCTCGTCGTCCGGGGCGACCTCGGAGCCCGTGTGCTTGACGACGACGTAGCGCAGGATGCCGGAGCTTTCTTCATTGTCGTTGCCGCCGTAGTGGACCGGCTGCCCTTCCGAGACGACGTGGCAGTCGTTCGACGCGCGCTGCGCGTCCGTGCAGTTGTTCGTGATGCCATTGCCGTTGATCACGATGCCGCCCCATTGCTGGACATCCTCCGGTCCGACCGTGCCGAGCACCGCGTCCGTCACGCTCGTGAACGTAATCGGCGCGTCGGGGCGCCCCTCGGCGATGATGCTCGAGCCGCGGTTGATGACGAGATAATCCGACTCGTCGTTGAATGCGAGCGTCGCGCCGGCAGCGATCGTCAGCACCGGTCCCTCTCCGCCGGCCGGCGCGGTGCCGGACGCGACGTCCTGGCCGATCGCGAGGACGTCCTCGAAGATGTGGATTCCGTCGATGAGCGGAATATCGAGGTCCGAGAGCACAGGATTCGATGCGCTCGAGAACGTCGAGTCGTAACGGCAGTTCTCGCCGTCGAAGGTGCCTTGACGAACTTGCCCGGAGGGGGTCGTATAGGCGGCGCACGGATTCGAACCGCCGCCGTTGCCGCCGCCTCCGCCGGTCGAGTTGTCGATGTTCGTCGGCGACAGATTGATATCGCCGCTTTCGCAGGCCGCGATCGCGGCCGCGAGCGACGTCAGGGTTAGAATCCGGTTGATGCGCATCATCTCCTCCGCGC
>CAYMAF010000261.1:0-3947 GCA_964388365.1 uncultured Gammaproteobacteria bacterium
CGCGCGGCCGGCGAGCTTTCGGCGCCGCTGATCTCGGAGCGCCGGCACTCGCTCGATATCGCGATCGAGGGCGCACCGCTGCCGGTCGACGGCGACTTTCAGCGCCTGACTCAGGTCATCGGCAATCTGCTCAGCAACGCCGCGAAGTACACCGAGCCCGGCGGGCGAATCGACGTCGGCGCGCGAGCCGAGGACGACCGCGCGGTCGTTCGGGTCAAGGATACCGGCTACGGAATTCCGTCGGAGCGGCTCGACGAAATCTTCGAGATGTTCGGCCAGGTGCCGGAGCACCGCGAGAAGACCGGCGGCGGCGGGATCGGCATCGGTCTCGCGCTGTCGCGTCAGCTCGTGACGCTGCACGGCGGATCGATCGAGGCTCGCAGCGAGGGCCTCGGCCGCGGCAGCGAGTTCGTCGTCGCGCTGCCGCTCGCCGAGCCCGCGGCGCCCGAGTCGCCGCGGCCGGATGCGGCGAAGGGCCGACAGAGGGCACGGCGCGTGCTGATCGTCGACGACAACGTCGACGCGGCAGAAACGTTGCGGATGGTGCTCGAGCTCGAAGGGCACCGGGTCGAAGCGGCCTACGGCGCCGCCGACGGCCTCGAAGCGGTCGACCGCTTCGAGCCGGACGTCGTGCTGCTCGATATCGGCCTGCCGGAGACGGACGGCTACGAGGTCGCCCGATCGATCCGCCAGCGGCCGCACGGGCAGAGGATCGCGCTGTACGCGCTGACCGGCTGGGCGCAGGAGGAGGATCGGCAACGCGCGTTCGAAGCCGGATTCGACGAGCACCTGACGAAGCCCGTCGACATGGAGACGCTGCGGCGGCTGATCGCGGAAGGACGGGAGCTGAAGAGCTCGACCTGAAGCCCCGTGCCGGTCCCGATCCCTTTGCCCGGAGCACGTGTAAACCCTGTCTCCGGAATGAACCGTAAACCATGTCCCAGGAATAGACACGGTCGAGGATGGCGCGCCTGGAGAGATTCGAACTCCCGACCCCTGCCTCCGGAGGGCAGTGCTCTATCCACTGAGCTACAGGCGCGCTGGAAGCGCAACGCTAACGCAACTCGCGCGCGCCGTCGAGGCCGGGATCTCGGCCGTTCGGCGTCGAGGGCCGAGGCCGCGGCGCCGGCGGCCGATTCGGCTCTTCGCCTCGAAGACCCAAAGCCGCGGCACCGGCGCGGATGGGCGGCCTCGACCCGGGCGATGCGACGCACGTCATGGTCGCGGTGTGACGCACGTCACAGTCAGAGCGTGACCCGCCGACTATCGTACCGTCCGATCATTGCGAGGACCGAGCCGCAGAAAGCTCGGCAAAACCGGAAGAATGACGAGAAGAAGAGGCGATTTGCCGTCCGGTCGACGTCGATCGAATATCCCCCGCCCCGCTAGGAAACCGCAGCCCGTCCGCGTCGTGTCCGTCGGTGAGCATAGCGCCGGACTGATCGGCCGCGATGAGCTGGGTCAGCCTCGCTGGACCTGGATGACCGAGCTCGGCGAGACGCGGGACACGGCCGACACGTTCGACTACCTCAAGGCGCTCGATGTCGACGGGCTCAGCATCGTCGACGACGGCGTCACGCCGGCCGCGTCGCGCGGCAGCAAGGAGACCGGCTACAACCCGTACGACACCGCGGCCGCGAGTTTCGTGAAGCGCAAACGCAGCCGCTGAGCGGCGCCCCGAGCTGCGCGTCGGCTCGCGACGCTCGTCTTCGTCGCGGCGGCAGGACGCCGCCGCGCATGCCGCTGCCGCAGGGTGCGGCGGCCCGTTGCCGGACCGCCGCGTCCCTTCGGCGAGCCGAAGGCCTCCGGCCCGACGCTAGTCGGCTTCGAGATGGATAGAAGCGCTAACGGATTGGGCCGAGCCGCCGTCGAGAGCGCTAGTGCCTCTCGCGCGGCCGTGCCTCGTTGACGCGCAGGGCGCGCCCGCCGACGTCCTTGCCGTTCAACTGAGCGACTGCCGTCTCCGCTTCTTTCTGGTTCGGCATCTCGACGAAACCGAAACCGCGCGATCGCCCCGTCTCACGATCCATCAAGATCTTGACGGAGGACACCTCGCCATACGCTGCAAACGCATCGCGAAGCTCGCTTTCGCTCATTGCATAGGAAAGATTGCCGACGTAAATATTCATAAGACCGACTCTCGCGCCGTTTCAGACAGCTAGCCACTCAACCAACGGCGCAAGATCAAGCGCTAGATCGGTAGATCCTTTGAGCAGGTCCTAGCGCTTATACCAACCTCGATCGACCGAAACCTTCCGCCGCAAGCGGCGTGATTCAGACTCTACCCGGCGCGCCTCGAGAGCGTCAATCCCGGGATGTTCCCGAGGGTGCCGAACTTCGACAGCGGCCGTCGACGGCTCGCGCCCGGCGCGTGTGCAGCGCGTTTGTCAACGCGTGGAGACAAAGCGCGAGCAGCGCGGCGAACCAAACGTAGAACCCGGTGCGCAGCTCGATCGGAGGGACGAAAGCCGTCCCGCGGCGCAGCAGCTCTTCGGTCATGAAGCTCGTCGCGCCGAGCGCGACGGCGAGCGCCGCGAGCACGGCGGCGGGAACGTCGCGCCTCGCGAATGCCGCGGCGAGCGCCGCGAAGAAAAGGGGATTCGCGATCCACGCAGGTACGCCGCGCGAGAACCCTTCCCAGCCGCGCAGCAGCAGCTCGAGGCCGTCGAACGTTCGGCCGCCCGCCGACACGGCCGGCAATGCGAGCGATACCGTCCACGCCGCGGCGATGATCGCGAGAATCGGCCGGCGATACGCGGATGCGAGCCGCATCGTCATCGGACGCCTCGGCGCGTCTCGATCAACGATCGATCGGATCGAGGCGCGTGAGCTCGAGATCGATCTCGTCGCCGATCAAGTCGCGATCGCGATCGACGAAGAGGCGCACCGGATAGCCGAGCTCGTCGTCGTAGCGCACGCGCACGCCCGCGCCGCGCTCGATTCCGGATGCAACGAGATCGAACAGCTGCTCGATCGTCCAGTACCACTCGAAGTTGCGCGGCTCGGCCTGCACGTAATGATCGAACCCGTAAGGCTTGTGGCGCACGTCGACGACCGCGCCGCCGTGCACCGTCACGTACGTCTCGGGCGGCGTCTCGGGATGACATTCGCAGAACTTCGTATATGCGTAGACGTAGCTGTCGACATCCGCCGCTTGCCATCGCCGCCGATTCTCATCGAGCGCCTCGAGATCGTCGGCGTGCGCTGCATTCATGCCGCCGACCGCGAGCGCCGCGAGCACGGCCGCGAACGGCAGGCGAGGGGCGGTGGGCTTCGAACGTCTCATCGAGATCTCCCGATCGTCATGTCGTACCAATCCGAAAAGCTTTGCGGCGCCGAAGCCCGCGTGCACGATCCTCGTCAATTCGACAGCGGAGGAAGCTCCGCGGCATGGCGTTCCCAGTTCGCGCCGTCGAATCGCTGCGCGATGCGAATCGCTTTCACCGTCTCCGGGTCGAGGCAGCGCGCGTTGACGCTGATCCCTTGCGGATGCGAGCGCGGCACGTAGAACGATTTGATGCCGCAGACGCGGCAGAACAGGTGCTCGGCGACGCCAGTATTGAAGCGATAGCTCGTGAGCGCGTCTTGCCCGCCGAGCAAGCTGAAGCGCGCCTTCGGCACGATGTAGTGCAGGTATCCGCTCATCCGGCAGATCGAGCAGTTGCACTCGACGACGTCGAGCTCGTCGGGTCCTTCGACGGTGAACGTGACGCGGCCGCAATGGCAGCCGCCGCGGTGAGTCGTCATTCCGATGGCTCCGATTGAGGTGCCGTTTCGGTTCCGGGCCGAGCGCCGCGCCGTCCGAGCCGGATCAGCGCCGCAGCGAGAAGATAGCCGAGGTTCAGGCGGCCGATCCACGCTAGCCAATGGTCCGCGCGAATCAGCAGAAGCCCGACGGGCAGAAACGACGCGACGAACAGGACGAGCAGGGCGGCCGGATGACCGCG
>CAYMAF010000262.1:0-3920 GCA_964388365.1 uncultured Gammaproteobacteria bacterium
GCTCTCGACGGAGAGCGAGAAGCGATACTCGACGAAATCCGGGCGCCGGACGCTCCAGGTTCCGGCATCGTGCTCCTCGACCTTGAACCCTGCCCGGTAGAACAGCATCAGCCAGTTCTCGTACGGCAGGCAATTGAAGTGCGTCGCGAACCAGACCCAGCGCTCGTTGTGTATCGGCACGATCACGAAGAGCCGGCCGTCGTCCTTGAGCAGGCGGTTATATGCCCAGAGCTGATAGAGCGGGATCAGGCTGTGCTCGAGCGTATGCCTCGTCGTGATGAAGTCGAGCGACCGCTCCGGGAAGTGCCGCAGGATGTTGAACATGTCGTCCCGGACGTGGTCGCCGTAGTCGACGGGCGTGCCGATATCGAAGTACGTGACCTTGCAGCCCTTCTCCGTGAGCTTCTTGCAGAGGTACTCGGTGCCGCCGACGTCGACGCCGGTCGTGCCCGCGGGCACGCGGTCGAGCAGCCACTGGCAGGAGCGGGTCTTGCCCCGCGTCCAGCGATACTCGTTCTGCGGGAACGCTGCGTGCAGTTCATCGAGAAAGCGCTTGAAGCTTTCGAAATCCGGGACCGGGGCGGGGCTGTCCTCAGCGGGACGCGGCTGAGCGCCGCTCCCCGGAGGCTCCTGCCCGGCGACCGCGTCCAAACGAACGCCGCTCGGCGCGTCGGGCCGCTCGATGAATGAGCCCCGCATCGTCGACCACGCTCGACGCCATCTGGACGCCATTCCGGCAGCCCCCGCTGCAGGGGAACCAAGCATAAGATACTTCATTCGGTGATCTTCACCGCGACCTGGCTGTGCCGCGTGCGCCATAGATAGGCGAATTTCCGCTCATACGCCTCGGCCCAGTCCCAGAGCGCTCGGTGCTCGTCATCGTTACCCTTCATGAAGTACTCGTCGAACAGGATCACGGTGCCCGGAACGATCTTGTGGTTCAGCGGATCGAGAACTTCGCGCGTCGACTGGTAGAGATCCGCGTCCATATGGATGAACGCGAGGGGCTCGCGCAGCTCGCGCGCGAACGGGGGCACCGTGTCCGCGAACCAGCCTTTGTAGACCCGAGTGATTTTCGGGTCGAACTCCGGAACCTTCCCTCCAAGGTCGAAATACCCCTTCTTCCACCGGTCGAACCAGTCCGTCGGCAGCCCCTCGAAGCTGTCGAAAAGATGCAGGGTTCGCTCCGAGCTGCGAAAAACGAAGTGACTCAGGAACCGCGCCGTACGCCCCTTGTACACGCCGAACTCGGCATAGTCCCCGGGCAGCTCGATATAAGGAATCGACGCGTAGATCGAGATCAACGCATAGCTCGCGTACTTTTTCTTCGGAACGAACAGTGCGTCGATGTGCTGGACCGGCAGGCTCGCCATGATCCGGTCGGCGGAATCGCGTTCCAGCGTGATCATGCTATTCGAGATCCCTGCGAAGCGATTCCAGCACCTCGAGCGCGTGCAGCACGTCCTCGCGAGGGATGCTGAGGAAATGCTTCAGCGACCGTTTAAGCTCGGTGGTCGAGATCTGGCGCGTTCTCTCGAGATAAACCACCTCGCAGTACTCCTTGAGAAAGTCGAACTTGCCTTCCCAATCCTTCCCGATCGCGAAAATATCGACGCCGTACGTCTTCACGTCGTCGATCTTCTGCTCCCAGGACACTTCCGGGATCACGAGATCCACGTACCGGATCGCCTCGAGGATCGCAACGCGCTGCTCGAACGGGATCAGGGTCTTCTTGCCCTTGAGCTCGTTGAACTCGTCCGTCGAGACGGCGACGATCACGCGGCCCGCCATCTCCTTCATGCGCCTGAGGAGATTGAGGTGCCCGATATGGAACATATCGAACGTGCCGTAGGTGATGATCGTCCTCTCGACGGTTGTCATGGCCCTCTTCGAAGCGACGGCGGATCGCCGTGAGTCTAGACAACGAGCGCTGCGTCAAGAAGATCGGTAGACGTACGGGTTGAACGCCCCCCCTCCCGAGCTCTGGTATGGACGGTTCGCCGCGCAAGCTGCGCCGGCTGCCCGCGAATCATTGCGCGAACGTTCGATAAAGATCGAGCACGAGCGTATATCCGGCAACGACATCCGCCGCGCCCGCGTAGCGGGCCCGCTCGAGCCGGATATTCATCTTATCCAACGCGCCGGTCGACAGGAACTGAAGGCCTTTCGCGATCGTATTCAGATAGCGGTGCTGCTCGTTCGGCCCGAACGCGTTCGGCGCTTCCCAGAAGACGTCGAAATGAGGATCCGGGCTGCGCCAATTCTCGCCGTAGTGCCCTTCGAGATACGCCTCCGGATCGTCCGGCACGTAGAGCTCCCTGCCGCCGACGGCCATGCGCCGCAGGTCGAACGGACGGTCGCGCCAACGGACGAACTGTCCGCCGTGCCAACGCCCGTCCCCGTCGCTGAAGTTCACGAAGATGTCGACGGTGATGCCGGTGAGGTGCTGCAGCTTGATCAGCCGGTCCTCGGCCGTGCCCATCGGCAGAAAGTACGGGTTGGCCGTGAAGATCCGCCACAGATCCTCGAATGACGCCTCCTCCGCGAAGCAGCCGAAATCCATGTCCTTGTCCCAGGAGATCAGCTCGCCTTCCCTGATCAGCCCGAGCAGCGTGCCGCCCATCGCGAAGAACCGTACGCCGGAGCCTTGCGCGACTTCTGCGATATGGTTCAGCACCATCTCGCCCTTGCCGCGGGAGTAGGCTCCCTTCCTCAAGCCGGTCTCGACGTGATACTCGACGCCGTTCAGCGGCGCGTCGGCGGGATGCTTCTGACAGAAGTTGACGACGGCATCCCGAGCCGTCCGCTCCCCGGCCTCGGTCGCGCCTGCCCTCCCGCACGCCCGGATGAACTGCGCGGCCGTGCCGATCGTGAACCCGTTGCGCGCGATCCGCATCTTCTCGTCGAGAAATCGATCGATATCATGCGTGTCCCGCACGAGCCGGCTGAAGAGGGTCATCAGCGATGACGTCTTCGGCGACATCGCGGCACCGATCCTCACCGTCTCCACGGCCCTGTCGAGATCGCCCTGAATGTAATGACAGAGCGCGAGGTTTCGGCACGCCTGAATCTTCGTGGCCTGCCGATCCATCGCCGCGGAGAAAATGCTCATCGCGCGATCGACGTCGCCTCTGAATAGCGACAGCCAGCCGTCCTTCATCTGCGCATCGCGCCCGGGCGTTTTCCTGAGCAGCGCGAGCGCGTCGTCCCAGCAGCCCTTCAAGTAGAGGTTCTCCGCGACCCTGACCGGCACGAGCGCGTTGCCGGTCGAGATCAGCGGCGAGGACTTGAGCCGCTCGATCAGGGGCGAGCCCGCAAGCCCTCCGAGCGAGATGGAATCGACGGCTCCCGGCTGCTTGATCAGCTTGTACATCGCTCCGCCTTGCCACGGGTTCGCCGCGACGATCGACGCAAACTGGACTCGGCGGATGAGCTTTCTGACGAACTTCGATTCGATCACAGGCACGAAGAAGCTCCTTGCCGCTGGCTGCGGAGCCGCGCGAGAAGATGTCGAATGTTCGCGGACGGAGCTCCGCAAGAGCTTGATTGTGTCCGAGCCCCTACGCCTTGTCCAGAAGGCGTAAGGCACGGTCGCCTGCTCGTCTCGCCGCTGATCCGCACCGATTCGAGCCGCTCGACGGTGTGCAAATCGCTGGCGGCGCCCCCCTCGATCCGTAGCCGTACCGACGGTGGAAGCGCGAAGGATCTGCGTAGAAGCTCGGCCGCCGTGTTCTGCGTCGAGATACGAGGCACTCCGACCAAAAACGCCGTGCCCTGGATATTTCATAGGTTGCATAGACCTGTTTAGTCGACGTCGGTCGAAGAGCTCGTTGCGCCACGCCGTCAAACTTCGATCCGTAGTCGCACCCACCCTCGCAAGTGCCCACGCATGCTCGTGGAAACGTTGCGGCGCGAGTAAG
>CAYMAF010000263.1:0-3891 GCA_964388365.1 uncultured Gammaproteobacteria bacterium
GCTCGCCGCGCTGCTCGTCGAGAACGAGCGTGCGAGCGACGCGGCGGCGCGAGCGAGATCGCTCGACGCCCTTCGCGCGGAGCGCGATGCGCTCATGGCCGCGAAGGAACGGCTCGCGCGCGAGATCGGCTTCGATCCCGCGAAGACCGCGGAGAGCGTGCTCCGGTTCGCGCAGCTCGCGCAGGCGTACGACACGGCCCGCGCGAAACAACACGAGCTGCGGCTCGAGCACGCGGATCTGCTTCGGCGCGCCGACGAGCGTGCGAAGCGGATCGTGGAGTGCTTCGTCCGTTACGACGCGGGAGCAAGCGCGAGCGGCCGCGATCCGGCGGAGCTGCGCGCGCGGCTCGAGGTTCTCGAAAGCCGGGCCCAAGCCTTCGCCGACGCCGAGCGCGAGATCGGCAGCATCGAGCGCGAGATCGACGACGTCGACACGGAGCTCCGCGAGATCGCGGTCGATCTGGGCCGGCTCTATGACGACGCCGGGCTCGCGCGCGGCGATCGCGACGGGCTGCTCGGCCGCGCGGCGCGCTTCGACGACTATCGTGACCAGCGCAACAAGCTGATTCAGGCGTCGGCCCGCGAGCAGGAAAGACGGAGCGGCGTCGCCGACGACGACGAGCTCGCGGCGCTCGTCGAGGCCGACGACGAGGCGGCGCTGCAAGCGCTGCTCGGCGAGCTCACGCTCGCGGCGAGCACGCTGGAACGAGACCGCAAGAGCCACGCGGAGCTGGTCGCGAGTCTGGACTACGCGGGCAAGGATCGTGCGCTCGAGCGCGCGTATCAGGCCGTCGACGCCGCGCGCGGCGCGCTGCGCGACGCGTACGACGCGGCGATGATCGCCGAGGCCGGGCGCTTCCTGATCGACGACGTCGCCGACGAGCACCGAGCGGAGCGCGAGCCCGAGGTCGTCGCCGCGGCGCGCGAGCGTTTCGCCCGCTTCACGCACGATCGTTACGGGCTGATCGTCGGCGACGACGGCACGCTGCGAGCGCGCGACCATTGGCACGGCACCGATCACGATCTCGACACGCTGTCGACCGGCACGCGGATGCAGCTGCTCCTCGCCGCGAGGCTCGCGTGGACGGCGGTCGCCGAGCAGGGTCGCGAGTCGCTGCCGATCATGCTCGACGAGGCGCTGACGACGTCGGATCCGGAGCGCTTCGCAAGCATCGCGCGCAACCTGCACGAGACCGCAGCGCGCGAAGGCCGGCAGGTCTTCTATCTTTCGGCGGAGCCGACCGACGCGCTGCGCTTCGAGCGCGCGGCCGGCGAGCGTCTCGTGCATATCGATCTCGCGGCGATCGCGCGCGGCGCGCCGCCCGCACCGGAGCGCTACGTGCTCGCGGAGCCGACGCCGATTCCCGCGCCCGACGGGCTCGCGCCCGAGCAGTACGCGGCCCGCCTCCGCGTGCCGCGGATCGAGCCTCGGCTCGGCGCGGGCGCGATCCACGCGTTCTATCTGCTCCGCGACGATCTCGAGCTGCTGCACCGGCTGATCGCCGACTGGCACGTCGCGCACGTCGGCCCGCTCGACGCGATGCTGAGAAGCCGCGCCGCGTCCTACATCGTTCCGGACCCGAACGACCGCGCGCGTCTCGCGGCGCGCTGCCGCATCGCGCACGCGTGGATCGATGCCGCGCTACAAGGGCGCGGCCGGCCAGTCGAGCGGAGCGCGCTCGAGGCATCGGGCGCCGTCTCGAGCCGCTTCATCGACGAGGTCGCCGCGCTCGCCGCGCGGCTCGACGGCGACGCGAAGCGGCTCGTCGACGCGCTCGCGCAGCGCGAGGTCCAGGGTTTTCACCGCCAGAAGGCCGACGAGCTCGGCGAGTGGCTCGAGGAGCACGGCTATCTCGACTCGGCCGCGGTGCTGACCGCCGACGAGCGCGAGCGCGAAACGCTGCTCCGCGCGGCCGGGCTCGCGGAGCCGGCCGAGATTCGCCGCGTCGTCGCGAGCCTCGAGGCGGGAGCGTCGCTCCCCGCCGAAGCACGCGCCCGGCCGGCGGACACGAGCGAGCGCGCCGAAGCCTAGGGCGGCCGAGGCCGAGCCATAGCCCGAGAAGCGTCGCTCGGGAACTTGCCGGATCTCCAATTTTTCGATCGGGTAACAGAACTTGGGAACGCCGCGGCCGCGGGCGCGCCGATCGCGGCTTCAGCCGGTTTCCAGCTTCGCGGCCTAACCATCGAAGCCGAAACGAGTGCGGCCCTTGCGCTCTACATAATGCCGTGCGCCGCCGCGCTCCGATCGCAACTGGCATACAGGTTGCACCCTTCCTGATGCGGAAACATCAGGAGGCGAGAACAATGCCAAAGCCTCGGCTTTTCATCGGGGGATATCGCGAGCTGCGCAGGCCCGTGAACGTCGTCGACGAATCCTTGATGGCGCGAATCGAAGCGGCGCGGCGACGCCTTCAGCTCGAAGGCAAGGACATCAAGCCGGTCAGGACCGTGCGCGAGCTCGAGCGGCCGCGCCGGGCACTCGACCGAGACAGCCGAGTCATCACGCTGCGAACGCCGGCCGCGAGCGCCGACGCGAAGCCGCGAGCACGCAGTCCCGCGTAGCCGTCTCGATGCCGATCGGGCCGCCGTCGAGCGCGGCGCTCGCGGCGGCGGGTCGGCTGGGGCCGGACGTCCGTTCGCGCCGAGCGCGAGGCCGCCGCGTGCCGCGACGGCTCAGGCGAAGCCGCTCGGCCGCCACGCCTCCATCATCTTCTCGCGGGCGAAGTTCAGCCGCTCGGACATCAGTCCGGAGAATCGCTTGATCAGCTCGTAGCCGAAACGCGGATCGGACTCGCACTTCGCGCGGATCGCTCTGCCGTCGAAATCGAGCACCTCCGCATCCTCGTCGGCCCGCGCCTGAAACGACCACGTATAAGGCGGAATCAGCCACGACCATCCGAGCACGGCTCCGGCATCGAGCGACTGCAGCTCGAGCGGCGGCCCCTCGAGCGCGGCGACCTCGACCGATATTTTGCCGCTGACGATGACGTAGAAGCGGTCGGCGCGATCGCCGTAGCGGAACAGCACGCCGTCGCGGCGCAACCGGCGGCGCTCGGCGTTTCGCGCGAGGAACTCGATGTCCTCGCGGGCGAGCCCGGCGAAGAACGGGTTATCGGCAATGCTCTCGACTATCGTGCGATCGTTCATGCTGAGCCGCTCCGGCTTGGATTCGGCTATTACGCCGGAAAGGCTCGCCCCCCGCAATCGGGGTTTCCGAACCGTGCGACCGCCGCGCGTTACGCGGTCGGACGGCGCGAAGACGCGGCCTCATCGAGCAATTTCTGCAAAGCCGCGCGCTCGACGGGCTTGACGAGATAGTGATCGAAACCGGCGTCGGCCGCGCGCTGCTTGTCCTTCGCCTGCCCCCAGCCGGTCAGCGCGACGAGAACCGGCTGCGACGCGCCGCGCTCCCGGATTCGGCGCGCGACCTCGTATCCGTTCATGACCGGCATCCCGATGTCGAGCAACACGATATCCGGGACGAACGTCGACATCGCGGCGAGCGCCGTCGGCCCGTCGAGCGCGACGCGGGTCTCGTGGCCGAGCAGCGCGACGAGCCGGCCGAGCATGCTCGCGGCATCGACGTTGTCGTCGACGATCAAGACGCGGCGGCGCCGCGCGGCGCCGGCGGCCTGAGGCGGGCGCTCCGCGCCGTCGACGACGAACGCTCGATCCGCAGGCACCGCCGCGTCGGGCCCGCGGGACACGATCGGCACCCGGATCGTAAACGAGCTCCCTCGGCCGAGACCTTCGCTGCGGGCCTCGACGCTGCCGCCGTGCATCTCGATCAGCGATTTCACCAACGTCAAGCCGAGCCCGAGCCCCTTCGCGTTGCGCTCGAGCGAGCGGTCCACCTGCTCGAACATCTCGAAGACGCGCTCGAGCTTCTCG
>CAYMAF010000264.1:0-3865 GCA_964388365.1 uncultured Gammaproteobacteria bacterium
TTCTCGCGCGCCGTCGTGCCGAACAGCACCGTGTCCTGCGGCACGAGCCCGATGCGCCGGCGTACGTCCTCGGGCCGTACGTCGGCGATATCGACGCCGTCGACGAGGATGCGGCCCGCGATCGGGTCGTAATAGCGCAGCAGAAGCTGGAACACCGTGCTCTTGCCGGCGCCGGAAGGCCCGACGAACGCGACCGTTTCGCCGGGCTCGACCTCGAGCGTGAAGCCGTCGAGCGCGAGCGTGTCCGGTCGCGACGGATAGCGGAAGCTCACGCCCTCGAACGCGATGCGCCCATCGGCCGGCGTCGGCAGCGGACGCGGCGCGGCCGGCGTGCGGATCGACGGCAGCGCGTGCTTCAGCTCGACGAGCCGCTCGAGCGCGCCCGCCGCGCGCTGGATTTCGCCCCACATCTCGCTGAGCGATGCGGACGACAGGCCGAGATAGCCGGCGTAGAGCAGGAACTGACCGAGCTGCCCGAACGTCAGCGTGCCGCGCACGACCTGGTGTGCGCCGACCCAGAGCACGGCCGCGATCGCGCCGAACACGAGCACGGTCGCGATCGCGGTCAGCGCCGCGCGGACCCGGATACGGGCGATCGCGACGTCGAACGAATGCTCGACCGCATCGGAGAAGCGGCGCGTCTGCAGCGGCTCGAGCGTGAACGCCTGAACGGTTTGCATCGCGTTGATCGTCTCGCCGGCGAGCGCGCTCGCATCGGCGATCCGATCCTGAGAATCCCGGCTGAGCCTGCGGACGCGGCGGCCGAGGAAGAGCAGCGGCACGACGACGACGGGCATCAGCACGACGATCATCGCCGTCAGCGCCGGGCTCGTCAGGATCAGCAGCACGAGCGAGCCGACGAACGAGACCGCGGAGCGCAGCGCGATCGAGATGCCGACGCCGGCGATCGACTGGACGAGCGTCGTGTCCGCGGTCAGCCTCGAGAGCACCTCTCCGGTGCGGGTGATCTCGAAGAACGCCGGATCCATCCGGATCACGCGCGCGTATACGGTGCTGCGCAGATCCGCGACGACGCGCTCTCCGAGCCACGAGATCAGGTAATAGCGCATCGCGGCGAATGTGCCGAACAGCGCGGCGACCGCGAGCAGCAGAAGGAAGTAGCGATCGATCGCGGACGTGTCGCGCACGATCAGGCCGTCGTCGATCAGCCATCGCAGCGCGATCGGCAGCGCGAGCTGTGCCGCCGCGGCGAGCAGCAGCGCCGCGAGCGCGGCGGCGAGCACGGGCCAATGCGGGGCGAGCAGCGCCGGCAGCGCGCGCAGCGGCTCGAGCGAGCGGGCCTTCGGTCGATCCGAGGTAGCGGCGGTCATGCTTCCAGCGTAACGTGAATCGGCCCGAGAAAGGGGCCGGCCGTGTTGGATTGTCCGGGAGGAGGCGGTCATGGCGGAAACCTCGATCGATAAGAGCCTCGGCCTGTCTGCGGCGTCCGCGCTCGGCGTCCCGCGCCGGCGCGCGCAGATCGCGAGGATCTTCGAGCCTCGATCGATCGCGGTGATCGGCGCGAGCGAGCGGCCGGGGTCGCTCGGCACGGTCGTGCTGCGCAATCTGCTCGAGGCCGGTTTCGCCGGCGCGATCCATCCCGTCAATCCGAAGCACGCGGCGGTGCAGGGACGACGGTGCTACCCGACGATCGTCGACGTCGCGGAGTCCGGCGAGGAGGTCGACCTCGCCGTGATCGTCGCGCCGGCCCGCGTCGTGCCGGACGTGCTTCACGAGTGCGGCGCGGCGGGCGTCGGCGCCGCGGTGATCTTGTCGGCGGGCTTTCGCGAGACCGGGGCCGAGGGCCGGGCGCTCGAGGACGAGGCGGTTCGCGCCGCGCGCGAGCACGGCATTCGCTTCGTCGGGCCGAACTGTCTTGGTGTGCAACGTCCGGCCGCGCGCTTGAACGCGAGCTTCAGCCAGGCGATGGCGAAGCGCGGACACATCGCGCTCGTCTCGCAGTCGGGCGCCGTCTGCACCGCGCTGCTCGACTGGGCGAGCGTGCGCGATATCGGCTTCTCGAGCGTCGTCTCGACCGGGATCGGCGTTGACGTCGATTTCGGCGAGATCCTCGACTACCTGCTCCTCGATCCCGAGACGCGGGCGATCATGCTGTACGTCGAAGGCGTGCACGATGCGCGGCGCTTCATGAGCGCGCTGCGCGCGGTCTCGCGCGCGAAACCGATCGTCGTGATGAAGGTCGGGCGGCACGCGGCCGGCAGCCGCGCGGCGATTTCGCATACCGGTGCGCTCGTCGGCGCGGACGACGTGTTCGAGGCCGCGCTCGAGCGTGCGGGCGTCGTGCGCGTGCTCGAGTACGCGGACTTCTTCGCGGTCGCCGAGACGCTGAACGTCGGGCTCGTGACGCGCGGCCCGTCGCTCGCGATCGTGACGAACGGCGGGGGCCCGGCCGTGATGGCTGCGGACGCGGCCGCGGACAAGGGTCTCGCGCTCGCGCAGCTCGGCGACGCGAGCGTGAGCGAGCTCGATCGGCTCTTGCCTTCGGCGTGGTCGCGGGGCAACCCGGTTGACGTGCTCGGCGACGCGGACCCGGAGCGTTATGCCGCGGCGCTGCGGGTCTGTCTTGCCGACGACGCGGTCGACGCGGTGCTCGCGATCTTGATCCCGCAGGCGCTGACCGAGCCCGAGGACGTCGCGAGGGCCGTGATCGAGGAAGCCGCGCACGCGTCGAAGCCGGTGCTCGCATGCTGGATCGGCGATGCGTCGATGCGCTCGAGCTGGAAGCGCTTTCGCGCCGCGCGCATCCCGGTCTATCGCACGCCCGAGGACGCGGTCGAAGCGTTCGCCGCGATGGCCGCGCACCGGCGCAACCAGGAGCAGCTGCTGCAGGTGCCGGAGCCGCGGCGCGAGCAAGATCCGCCCGACGTCGATGCGGCGCGGCGGATCATCGACGCCGCGCTCGCCGAGGGGCGCACCGTGCTCGACGCGCTCGCGTCAAAGGCGGTGCTCGCCGCGTTTCGGGTGCCGGTGCTCGAAAGCGCGCGCGCGGGCAGCCCGGACGAGGCCGCGGCGCGCGCACGCGAGATCGGCTTCCCGGTCGCGATGAAGCTGCTGTCTCCGGATATCACGCATAAGACCGACGTCGGCGGCGTTCGCCTCGGGCTCGAGACCGAGGACGACGTGCGTAACGCGTATGCGCGCATCCTCGACTCCGCGCGCGCCGCGCGCCCCGACGCACGGCTCGACGGCGTGCTGCTCGAGCGGATGCATGCGCCGCGGGGCGGGCGCGAGCTGATGGTCGGCATCGTGACCGACGAGGTCTTCGGTCCCGTGATCGGGCTCGGTCTCGGCGGCACGATGGTCGAAGTCATCGCCGACCGGGCGATCGGCTTGCCGCCGCTGAACTCGCTGCTCGTCGAGCGGATGATCGACCGCACGCGCGCGGCGAAGGTGCTCGGCGCGTTCCGCGGCGCGCCGCCGGCGAACCGCGACGCGCTCGTCGACGTCGTGCTCAGGATCTCCGAGATGATCTGCGAGCTGCCGTGGATCGCCGAGCTCGATATCAACCCGCTCGTCGTCGATGCGCACGGCGCGCTCGCGATCGACGCGCGTATCGTGCTGCGCGAGATCGGACCGGAACGCGAGCCGTACGAGCACATGGCGATCCACCCGTATCCGCGCGGGCTCGAGTGGCGGCACGTGCTGCGCGACGGCGTGCCGATCACGATCCGTCCGATTCGGCCGGAAGATGCCGCGCTCGAGAAGCCGTTCGTCTCGGGACTGTCCGAGCGGTCGCGCTACCTGCGCTTCATGACGCACGTTCGCGAGCTGACGCCCGAGATGGCGTCGCGCTTCACGCAGATCGACTACGACCGCGAGATGGCGCTGATCGCGCTCGCCGAGG
>CAYMAF010000265.1:0-3841 GCA_964388365.1 uncultured Gammaproteobacteria bacterium
CCTCGTCGTCCGCGAACGGCAAGTTCACGTGCGCGCTCTGCAGGTTCGCCCAGCCATGCCCCCTGCAGTCGAAGATCCGGTCGAACGTCTCGTAGATCGTGCGTGTGCCGTGCGGCCAGAGCCGCACCTCGGCCGGATCCATCCACGGGTGCATCGCCGTCGGCAGGAGGCGCAGGCCCTCGCGCTCGAGCGCGCGGAGCGCGATCCGCACGTTGTCCTGAAACGCGTCCGCGAGCCCGGCGAGCGTCGTCCGCGGACCGTTGCACTTCAGCTCGACGACGTGCAGCGCGAGCTCGTTGTTCCATGCGATCTCGCCGTTCTCCCATTCGTCCGTGAGCTCGCCGGCCACGGTCTCGAGCAGGCGATCCGCCGCGGGCACGACGTCGAGCGTCTCCGCCGAGACGATCATGTGCTCGAGCTCGATCCCGACCGCGTCGAAGAGCCGGTACGGGCTAGGGCGAGTTTCGGGGCTGCTTGGCGGCATCGACGCGCACCTTGAAGACTTTCATGATCCGGTCGTAGAGCTCGTCGCCGAGCACCGCGTCCTCGACGCCGTGGTCGAGGTTCGGGTTGTCGTTGACCTCGATCAGCACCGCGCGCCCGTCGACGGTCTTGATATCGACGCCGTAGAGCCCGTCGCCGATCGCATTCGCGGTCTTCAGGGCAAGCTCGACGACCTCGCTCGGCGCGTGCTCGACGGGCAAGGTCTCCGAATCGCCCTCCTTCGCCCGCTTTGCGCCGTGATGATAGATCTGCCAATGACCGCGGGCCATGAAGTAGCGGCAAGCGTACAGAGGCTTCCGGTCGAGGACGCCGATCCGCCAATCGAACTCCGTCGGGAGGAACGACTGCACGACGGCGAGGTCGCTGCGCGCGAGGAGCTTTTGCAGCCCGCTCGCGAGCTCGTCGCGCGTCGCCGCACGGAACACGCCCTCGGAGAACGCGCTGTCCGGCTGCTTCAGCACGCACGGCAGCCCGAGCTCGGCGATGATCTCGTCCGGCTTCGCGCTGTCGACGACGACCGTCGGCGGCACCGGCAGATTCAGCCGCTTCGCGAGCTCGAAGAGATAGACCTTGTTGCCGCAGCGGATGATCGACTCCGGATCGTCGATCACGACGAGCCCCTCCGCGCGGGCGCGGCTCGCGAACCGATAGGTATGGTGGTTGACGCTCGTCGTCTCGCGGATGAAGAGCGCATCGAACTCCGCGAGGCGGCCGTAGTCGTCACGGGTCAGGAGCTCGACGGCGAAGCCGTTCGCGCGCGCCGCTCGCTCGATGCGCTTCAACGCCTCCCGGTTCGACGGCGGCGAGCGCTCCTGGTCGTTGACCAGGATCGCAAGATCGTGCTCGTACTGCTGCACGCGCCCTGCCCGCCCCGCGGGCCCTCGCCCGCGGAAATGCTCCTCGACGACGTGATTCAGGAACGCCCGATGCGACTCCGGCAGATCGCCGACCGGGATCGGCGCGAGGCTGGCGAGCCGCCAGCGCGTGCCCTTGACGAAGCTCGCGCGCATCAGCGGCACCGGGAACAGGTTGAACAGCGCCCGCGAGAGCCGCGCATGCCGCTCGGCGAGATTGCGGCCGAAGTAGATGCTGAGCTCGAAGCGGCTGGCGACGATATCGTGCAGCGAGCGCTGGATCAGCTCGTCGAGATCCTCTGCCGGCCGGAACAGCGAGCGCGACTTCATGTCCTGGATCGTCGTCACGCTCGGCATCGCGCGGTGCCCGCGCGCCGTCGCGAGCAGCGAGACGTAATACCCGACGCTTTGATAGCGATACGAGTCGCAGAGATTGAAGACCCGAAGCCGCCGCCGCTCGCTGAAGCGCGGACCGCGCAAATAGGCGTCCGCGCTGACGACCTCGGCCGAGCCGATCTCGAGCGGCCATTCGGCCGGATCGTCGACGACGACCAGTGCGCTCATCCCGCGGTCCCGGCGTGCCGGCGCGCGTGCCTCGGCGGCTCGACGACGAGCAGGTTCGCATCGTACGTGACGATCCCGAGCAGCACCGCGTTGATCAGGCGCTCGATCCGGACGGCGTAGACGCCGCTCCGGGCGAACGGGTTCTTCACGTAAGGGTCCGCCACGAGCACTTCCTTGCGGTCCGCGAGACAGCCGGTGAGCACGACGAAATGACCGACCGGCTCGCCGCCGACATCGTCGTCGGCATTCGAGCCGGGCACCTCGCGCATCGAACGGTAGAGAAAGGTCGCCGAGAGGCCCGTGATCAGCGGCACGCCGCGCCCGAGCAAGCGCCTCAGGAGGCGCGGCTCGAGATCCCTGAGCCGCAAGCGCCCGCCCCGCTCGAGGAACTCGACGTAGCCGCGCGTCGCAAGACGCAGCTTCGGATCGGATTTCGCCTCGGCCTGAGCGATCAGTTTCTCGCGCAGCGCGGCCGCCCTCGCCGGGAACCACGTCGGATCGAACAGCGCGAGGTTGTAGGTATAGAGCGTGACGCGGTATCCGCGCTGCAGCGCGTGGTTCGCAAGGAACACGTCGAGCGTGCCGCCCTCGTCGAGCATCCGGATATCCGCGATGACGTCGCCGAGCGCGATCGAGTCGCCGTAGTAGCGATAGATCCCGTGCAGGCAGGCCGGCCCGCACGTGACGTCGTCGGGCTGCGGCTCGACGACGAGACCGAGGCCCGGTGCGTCGACCGGTCGGCCGGCGAGCCGGCGGCGCCGCTTCGGCTCGCGTTGCGTCATGCGGCGGCGGGACGGCGCCGCGCGCAGCGCTGCGAGCCGCGCGAGCGGCGAACCGCGCGGGGGACGCGGCGCTGCATCGGGCGCCGCGGCGACGGGACGATCGATCGCGGCCGCTGGCCGCAGGATCGGCCCGCGTCAGCGGGGATCGTCGAAATCGTCGTCGTAGTCGTCCCAGTCTGAAAGCTGCCGGCGCAGCGTTAGCTGCTCGTGGCGCAGCTCGACGCGCTGGCGGGCGGGCAGCCGCCGCCCGGCCGCGTCGTTCTCCGGCTCGAAGCCCTGAGTATCGAGATGAAGGTCTTCGAGCTCGTCGGTGTCATGGCCGTCGAAGAAGGCGAGATCGCTGAAGTCGTCATCAACTTCCGGCTTGGACTTACGCATCGCACGCTCCTTGTCCCGTCGACCGTCGAAGGGGACGGCGTTGCCCTTAGACAGCGGCAGGGCCCGACTCGTTTACTCGGGCGGATGCCTTCCGGGCAAGGCCCCGGGAAAGCGCCCGACGAGCCGAGACCGTAGCCTCCGCCGGCGAGCGAAGAGCCCGCAAGCTCGGCCACTATAGGCCGCGCCGAGGCCCTGTCAAGAAAGATCGCAGCTCGAAGAATACGGGCCCGAGAGGACGCCGCCGCGCCGCTGCGAAAGCGCCTCCCCGGCCGCGGCCGGCCACGCGCGCTCGGCCTAGCGCCGTCGGCCGGCGACCCGCGTAGAATGCCGGAATCACAGGGAGGTTCGACATGACCAACACCGCAACTCTCGTTTACGACGGCAGACAGATCGACCTGCCCATCGTCGTCGGCACCGAGCAGGAGAAGGCCGTCGACATCACGTCGCTGCGCGCCGACACGGGGCTGATCACGCTCGACAGCGGCTATGCGAATACCGGCGCATGCCGCAGCGCGATCACCTATATCGACGGCGACCGGGGCATCCTGCGCTACCGCGGCTATCCGATCGAGGAGCTTGCGGTGAAATCGACGTTCGTCGAAACCGCGTACCTGCTGATCTTCGGCGAGCTCCCGACCGCGGCCCAGCTCGCGGACTTTCGCGCGCTCTTCGTCGAGAACGAGCTGATCCACGAGGACATGCGTCACCATTTCGACGGCTTTCCGCCGAACTCGCCGCCGATGGCGATCCTCTCGGCGA
>CAYMAF010000266.1:0-3780 GCA_964388365.1 uncultured Gammaproteobacteria bacterium
ATGTACGGTGGTGTGAGAGGGCCGCGGGGGTAACCCCGCGCCCTACTCGATGCCCGCGTCCGGCGGGCATCCGATCGGGGGCCGGGGCTGCGATCCGCTTCAGTAGCGAATGGGGATCACGGCGTACCACTTTTCCCCGTCCGGCGTCGGCACGAGGAGCTCGTCGCCGATCGCTTTGGAGCGCACGGCTCGGCCGAGCGGGGAATCCATGCTGACGTAGCGCGAATCGTCGCCGATCTCGTCGGGGCCGACGAGCCGATACTCGCGCCGCGCACCGTCTTCGTCCTCGACCTCGAACCACGCACCGAAATAGACCTTTCCGGTATCGGCCGGAGGCCCGTCGACGACGGTCATGCCATCGAGGCGTTTGCGCAGCAAGCGGATGCGGCGGTCGATCTCCGCGAGCTGCTTCTTGCCGTAGATGTACTCGGCATTCTCGGAGCGGTCCCCTTGCGCAGCGGCCTCTGCGACGGCCCGCGTCGCGGCCGGACGCTTGCTCCGCCACAGCTCGTCGAGCTCGGCGCGAAGGCGCTCGGCGCCTTCCCTCGTGATGAACTTCGAGCCCGCGGGGCGCGGGGGACGATAACGGCTCATGTCGCAGCGTGCGGAACCATGAGATACTTGCCGCGTGAGCGAGAAGTCTAACAGCATCGACGCTGCGCTCCGCGCGATTCCGGTCGTCGTGACCGGGGAGAAGTACCGCACCCCGCAAGGTTTCTCCGCGATCAAGAACGGCGTGAAGCAGCGCGACGATCGCCGCGAGATCGAGTCGCCCCCGAAGCCGCGTTGGCTGCGCGCGAAGCTGCCGTCCGGCGAGCGCTACGAGGCCGTGAAGGCGACGGTTCGCGCGCACCGGCTCGCGACCGTCTGTGAAGAGTCGATGTGCCCGAATATCGGCGAATGCTGGTCGAACGGCACGGCAACGATCATGGTCATGGGCTCGGTCTGCACGCGCGCGTGCCAGTTCTGCTCGGTCGATACCGGCAACCCGCGCGGCTGGCTCGATCCCGAGGAGCCCGAGAACACGGCGCGGTCCGTCGAGCTGATGCGGCTGAAATACGTCGTGCTGACGTCCGTCGACCGTGACGATCTGCCGGACGGCGGCGCGGGGCACTATGCGGCGTGTGTGCGCGCGATCAAGGCGAGATGTCCCGCGACCGTCGTCGAGGCGCTGACGCCCGACTTCGCAGGCCGGCTCCGCGACGTCGAGACCGTCGTCGACTCCGGGCTCGAGGTCTTCGCGCAGAACGTAGAGACCGTCGAGCGGCTCACGCACGTCGTGCGCGATCCGCGGGCGGGGTACGGTCAGACGCTGCGCGTGCTCGAGCATGCGAAGCGTCATCGGCCCGACGTGCTGACGAAGACGAGCATGATGGTCGGGCTCGGCGAGCGCGACGACGAGATTCTCCGCACGCTCGACGATCTCGCCGGGATCGGCGTCGACATCGTCACGTTCGGCCAGTATCTGCGGCCGACGCCGAACCACTTGCCGGTGCTGCGCTATGCGACGCCCGAAGATTTCGCGCGCTATCGCGAATGGGGTCTCGAGCGCGGGTTCCTCGAGGTCGTGTCCGGTCCGCTCGTGCGCTCGAGCTATCGCGCGGACCGCGTATTCGAGCACAACAACGTCGGGCTGTAGTGGGCGAGCTGGCCGCCGAGTACGCGCTATTCGTCGCAGAGCTGATCACGATCGTCGCCGTGCTGCTGCTCGGCGCCGCCGTTCTCGTTGCGATCGGCCGGCGCGGCGCGCATCCGGAGGCGATCGTCGTTCGGCATCTGAATCGTCAGCTCGAGGAGCATGCCGACGTGCTGCGGCGCGCCGTGCACGGTAAGGACGGCTTCAGGAAGCTGCTGAAGCGCCGTGCGAAGGAGCGCAAGAAACAGCGCCGAGACGGCACGGAGAAGCCGCGCGTCTTCGTCATCGACTTCAAGGGGGATCTGCGTGCGAGCGCGGCTGCGTCGCTTCGACACGAGGTCTCCGCGGTGCTCGCGGTCGCGACCGACAAGGACAAGGTGCTCGTGCGTCTCGAGAACTCGGGCGGCACGGTGCAGGACCACGGCTTCGCGGCGTCGCAGCTCGAGCGGATCAAGCGGCGCGGCATCCCGCTCGTCGTCGCGGTCGATAAGGTCGCCGCGAGCGGCGGTTACCTGATGGCGTGCGTCGCGGACCGGATCATCGCGGCGCCGTTCGCCGTCGTAGGATCGATCGGCGTGCTCGTGCAGCTGCCGAACTTCAATCGGCTGCTCGAGGGCAAAGGCGTCGATTTCGAGCAGGTCACCGCCGGGCGCTACAAGCGCACGTTGACGATGTTCGGCAAGAACACCGACGAGGGGCGCGAGAAGATGAAGGAGGAGCTCGAGGAGATTCACGAGCTCTTCAAGCGCCAGATCGCCGAGCACCGCCCGCAGGTCGATATCGACACGGTCTCGACCGGCGAGCACTGGTACGGCGCGAAGGCGCTCGAGCGGAAGCTCGTCGACGAGCTGGCATCGAGCGACGACTGGCTGCTCGACGCGGCGAAGGAATCGGACGTTTACCAGGTCACGTACAAGCGCCGGCGGCAGCTGCTCGAGCGGGTGCTCGGCAGCGCGGAAACGCTGCTGACGCGCTGAAGCGTCGGCAAAGCGCCGCGGGCGTCGGCCGACGCGGGGTCAGCTCGGTCTGCCGCCGTGTCCGGTCCGCGCGTCGGACGCAGCCGCTTGGATCGTTGCCCGATCGCGCATCTCGTCCAGCAGGCCGGCGGCTTCGAGCACCTTGATCGTGACGAGCACCGGATTGTCCTGATAAGTCTTCGAGGCGGCCGCCGCGCGTACCTGCTGGACGATGTCCGCCAAGGCCCGAATCTCGATCGGTCCTCCGCCGACGATCTGGGTCTCGGCCCACTCGCGGATTCGTGTCTCGTGATGTCCCTTCTTCGGTGCCGCGAACTTGCCGACATAGAGGCGCAGCCCTACCTGATCCTTCGAGTAGCCGTAGCGCTGCGCAGCCGCGCAAACGACCGAATCGCGTATCTGAGGATCGTTGAGAAGAGAATACAACCGCCTCGATCGAGGCGAGCCCCCGTCGCCGATCACATGCTCGGCCGCGACGCCCCGAGAGCCGAAGAAGGACTTCACCGTCGCGAGCACCAGCCGGTTCGAGCGCGCGCCGATCAGATCGACCTCGTAGCCGTGCGTTTGCACCTCGGGGTGGGAAGCCTTCCGGGTCTTGCGTTGGACCGGAAACTTCACGGCCTTCGACACCACGAATCCTTCGGCCTCCATCGCTACGGCTACGAACTGCTCAAAGCTTTCCATCGTTGACCCATCCGCGGCGTGAAGAAGGCGCCCGCCTACCCGGAGGGAAATCCGGGTCGGGCGGCGCGCGGGAGTCATGATGGTTCCGGTTTCGGCGCAACGCCGGAAGTGCCCTTTTCGCATTCCTTCGCTTTACCCCGAGCCGGGAGCTCGGACGAGTCGCCGCGCGCGAGGTTCTCTGCGCCGGGTTCACGATCGTCGCGGATCGGCGCCGCCTGTTCCGAACCGCGGAAAGACCGGTATACTCCGCGCCGATGGCGGCGCAAAGAAGAGCTTTCCTTCCTGTCACGATCTTGTCGTTCGCGTCGATCGCCGCCGGCTGCGTTTTCGTCGTTCCGCAGGATCAGCTCGCGGAACATTTCGTCGTCGAGGAGACTCTCGGGCCTCGGCACGACGCGCCGCGGCTGCCGCCGCTCGAGACGCGCCATTTCGAGAAGGTCGCCGAGTCCGCCGAGCTCGTCGGCGAGGTGCAGGTGATCTTCG
>CAYMAF010000267.1:0-3736 GCA_964388365.1 uncultured Gammaproteobacteria bacterium
GGGCTGCGGCCGCCTGGCCTCGCGGTCGTGCTCGTCGGCAACGACAGCGCGTCCGAGATCTACGTGCGCAACAAGCGCAAGGCGTGCGACGACGTCGGAATCGTGTCGTATTCGTACGATCTGCCCGCGTCGACGACGCAGGAAGCCCTGTTCGAGCTGATCGACGAGCTGAACGCGAACGACGACGTCGACGGCATCCTGGTCCAGTTTCCGCTGCCGGATCACATCGACGAGCGGCTCGTCATCGAGCGGATTTCCGCGGCGAAGGACGTCGATGGCTTTCATCCGTATAGCGTCGGCCGGCTCGCGCAGCGGATCCCGATCCTCCGCCCGTGCACGCCTCACGGCGTCGTGATTCTGCTCCAGCGCTCCGGCGTGAAGGTCAAGGGCGAGCACGTCGTCATCGTCGGCGCCTCGAACCACGTCGGCCGGCCGCTCGCCCTCGAGGCGCTGCTGCTCGGCGCGACCGTCACGGTCACCCATCGCTTCACGCGCGACCTCGAGACGCACGTCCGCATGGCCGACGTGCTGATCGTCGCGGCCGGCAAGCCTGGGCTCGTGAAGGGCGAGTGGATCAAGCCCGGCTCGGTCGTCATCGACGTCGGCATCAATCGCCTCGAGGACGGCAGCATCGTCGGCGACGTCGAGTTCGAAGCCGCGAAGGAGCGCGCGCGGCTGATCACGCCGGTGCCGGGCGGCGTCGGGCCGATGACGGTCGCGACGCTGATGCAGAACACCCTGTCGGCGAACGTTCTGAGAACGGCCGAAGGTTGACCTGGTGGGGCGGCTCGCGTTCGCCGCGCCGCCCCGAGCTCTCCTCGCGGCCCCTTCCGCTCTCTCCGCCCCGTCGCGGCCCCCTAACCTCGTTCGCGTGCTTCGGCGGCCAGTCGCGGCCCGCGCTCCGCGCCGCGAAACGCTATCATTGGACCCGCATCACGATACGGAACCACGCGGAAGGAACTTCATGCGCGCCATCGCTTTTCGCACGATCGCCCTGCTGTCGCTGGCCTCGGCGCCGCTCGCGCTTCACGCCGCGGACAAGCCGAGGGTCCGGGTCGATACGAACCGAGGCAGCTTCGTCATCGAGCTCGAGGCGGACCGCGCGCCGCTGACGGTCGAGCACTTTCTCGCGTACGTCGCCGAAGGTCACTACGAGGGCACGACGTTCCACCGCGTCGTGCAGGGCTGGATCGCGCAAGGCGGCGGCTACACGCCCGATCTCGAGCTCAAGCCCGCCGAGCGGACCGTGCCGAACGAGTCCGGCAACGGCCTCAGCAACATGCGCGGCACGGTCGGCATGGCGCGCACGAACGAGCCGCACTCGGCGACGAGCCAGTTCTATATCAACCTGAACGACAACCTCGATTTGAATCCGCGGCCGACCCGTTGGGGCTATACCGTGTTCGGCACGGTCGTCGAGGGTATGGAAGTCGTCGACGAGATCGGGCACGTCGCGACCGGCTCGGGCGGTCCGTTTGCGCGCGACGTGCCGGTCGAGCCGATCGTCATCGAGCGCGTCGAGCTGATCTCGGAGTAAGCCGCCGATGGCGACGCTCTTCATCTCGGACCTGCATCTCGACGGGCGCAGTCCCGAATCGATCGAGCGATTCGAGACGTTCATCCGCCGCTACGGACTTACGGCCGACGCCGTCTACATCCTCGGAGACCTTTTCGAGGCCTGGGTCGGGGACGACGATACCGACCCCGCGATGAAGCCCGTGATCGAAGGTCTGGCGGCGCTCGCGAAAGCGGGCGTGCCCTGCTCGATCATGCACGGCAACCACGATTTCCTGATCGGCCGCCGCTTTGCGCTCGCGACCGGCTGCCGCTTGCTCGGCGACTACGAGACGATCGAGCTTCACGGCGAGCGCGTGCTGTTGACCCACGGCGACCTGCTGTGCACCGACGACGTCCGCTACATGCAGCTTCGCACGATGCTCCGCGACCCGGCATGGCAGCGCGACTTCCTCGCTAAGCCGCTCGCGGAGCGCAAGGCGATCGCAAACGAGCTCCGCCGCGCGAGCCTCGCCGATTCCGCGACGAAGGCCGAGTCGATCATGGACGTGAACCAGGGCACGGTCGTGGAGACGATGCAGCGCTTCGGCGTGCAGCGACTGCTGCACGGCCATACGCACCGTCCTGCGGTGCATTCACTGACGATCGACGGCCGGCCGGCCGAGCGCATCGTTCTCGACGCATGGCACGAGCACGGCTACGTGCTCGCATGGGACGAAGAAGGTTATCGCGTCGAGCTGATTTGAGCGCCGAGCCGGACGGACGAGCCTCCCGCTACGTCGGCGGAAACCGCTCGTCGAGCGCGCGAAGCAACTCGGTCGCGCTCGCGTAGCGGTCGTCGGGCTCGATCGCGAGCAGCCGCTCGAGGAGCGGTTCGAGCTCCGAGTGCTCGGGCCCGAGCCGCGGCCGAGGAGAGTGCGCGTGCTTGTAGATCACACCCATTGCCGTGCTCGCGTTGAACGGCTTTCGGCCGGTCAGCATCTCGAACAGGATGCAGCCGAGCGCGTAGAGATCGGAACGCTCATCGACGGGCCGCGCACGTCCCTGCTCCGGGCTCATGTACTGCGGCGTGCCGAAGATCTGCCCCGTCGCCGTCAAAGACGCGTCGAGCCGCAGCTGCTTCGCGAGGCCGAAGTCGATCAATGCAAGCGTGTCGTCATCGCGGAACATCACGTTCCCCGGCTTCAGATCGCGATGCAGAATCCCAGCCGAGTGGATCGCTTCGAGCGCGGCGCCGATCTGCCGTGCGTAGCCGACTGCGCGGGCGGCGTCGAGCGGCCCGTTCGCGAGCCGATCGGCGAGGCTCCCCGCGGTGAAATGCTCCATGACGAGGTACGCATGATCGTCCGCCGCGCCGAGATCGAAGATCCGAACGATATGCGGATGCCGCACCGCGGCGATCGCCTGATACTCGAGCAGAAAGCGCTCGAATACCCGCCCGCCGGCCGCACTGGGCGCATGCTGCACGACCTTGCAGACGACCCGCGCGCCGCTCGCGGCCTCGGCGAGATAGACCGTCGAGAGATCCGTCGCGTGCAGGCGCTCGACGAAACGGTAGCGCCGCGCTCCGGCCCACGCGCCGCCCGCCGAGACTTCGAGCGCGCCAATCGGCGCCGCGGCCCGGAGCGCTGCATCGTCGTCGGACGCCCCCTCGGCCCCGCGCGCGGCGCGCGACTCGAGCGCGTCGCGAAGCACCTCGATCAGCCGGCCATGGCGCAGATCGCGCTTCGGGAAATAGCTCGCGGCCCCGGCCTTCAGCGCGTCGACGGCGAGAAATTCATCGCTCGGATCGGCGAAGACGACGATCGGCGGACAGCCAGGCCGCGCGGCGAGCGTCTCGAGCCACTCGAGCCCCGATTCGTTCGCAACGGGATGGCCGAGCAGCACCGCATCGCAACCGTCGATCGGAATGTCGACGGCACGCCAAACGCTCGTCCCCGGCGAATGCTCGTCGAAGGCCGCGCCCGGCCATTCGACCTCGACGTGGTAGCGCAGCAGCCTGCGGAACTCGGCGTCGTCATCGATCAGCAGGATCCGCACCGACCGAAGCCCGGAACCGCCGATCGTTACAAGCCGCTGGCCGCCTGGACCTCGTCGTCTTCCTCGTCGTACTCCTCACTGCGCGCGGCGGCGTCGCGCTTCGCCCTCGCGGCGTTCGAGCGGCAGGCCTCGAGCTCCTCGAGATACGCGCGGCTCACGTCGCCGGTCACGTAGCAGCCGG
>CAYMAF010000268.1:0-3725 GCA_964388365.1 uncultured Gammaproteobacteria bacterium
AGCCTCGACGACGACGCGTACGGCGTGCGCCTGATGGCCGAGCGGCTGCCGGAGGTCGTCGTCGCGTCGAGCTGCTCGAAGAACTTCGGCCTGTACCGCGAGCGCGTCGGCGCGCTCAGCGTCGTCGCGGCCGGTACCGAGCACGCGAAGGGCGTCGCGAGCCATATGGCGAACGTCGCCCGGGGCATCTACTCGATGCCGCCGGATCACGGAGCGGCGATCGTCGCGCGGATCCTCGGCGACACCGAGCTCGACGCGCTGTGGCGCGCGGAGCTCGCGGAGATGCGCGACCGCCTGACCGCGCTGCGGCGGCTGCTCGCGAGCGAGCTCGCCGAGCGCGGCACGCCGGTCGATTTCTCGTTCATCACGAACGAGCGGGGGATGTTCTCGTTTCTCGGGATCGGGCGGGAACGCGTCGTCGCGCTGCGCGAACGGTTCCATATCTACATGGTCGAGTCGAGCCGCATCAACGTCGCGGGCATTCGCCGCGCGAACGTTGGCTACATCGCGGACGCGATCGCGGCCGTGCTCGAGTAATAATCAGACCGCGAAAAGCAAGAGGGCCGGCTTACGCCGGCCCTCGCTCTGTCGGGACGAAGCGGAAGGTTACCGCCGCCGCAGCGGCTGGAACGTGACCGGCAACCCGCCCTGGGCGCTCGCGACGACGCCGGTGATCGTGCCGTCCTCGGTCACTTCGCCCTGGAACCTCCACGGATCGATATTCGGCAGCGTGAAGCTAACGACGCGGCCGTCGATGTTGAAATCCCTGAGCGGCTTGTTGATCTCGCCGAGGTTCGTGCCGATCAGCTTGCCGTTCACCGTGCCGTTCCCGTTGTCCGTGAACTCGAGCTCGATATCGACGTCGATCGTGACGATCCGCGGCCTGCCGACCCAGCGTCCGGCGAGCGTCTTCGCGACGTCGGCGCTCGCCGCGACCGGCTCCTGCTCGGGCTCCGGGGTCGGATTCGCACGCTCGTGCCGGCTCGTCTCCGTGTAGTAGCGAACGATCGTATTGCCTTCGTGGCACGCGTACTCCGGCATCAGATAGTTCGGATCGTGACGCATCGGATAGCGCACGGTGAACGGCGCCGTCAGGATCACCGGGTCCTCGGCCGTGATCTCGTAGAGCCACGTGTCGTCGTTCAGCCGGACGATGCGCTCGGTGACCTTCAGCTCCTCGCTGCTCGGGAACCGATTGCCCGGCGGCGAGCCGACGACGGCGAGGTTGATCAGCGGATTCGTCGCCTTGAAGTTCGTCGTCTCGACGACGAGCGTGTTGCCTTCCCAACGGCCGCGCGAATGGCCGAGGTATTGCTTGATCTCGGGCGGCAGCGCCTCGGTCTCGGTCGTCGGGATGACGCGCGCCTCGTGGATCATCTCGAGGCGGAAGATCACGTAGCCCGGCGCCTGCTCGATGAAGAAGCCGCCGTTGTAGCGGTACGGCATCATCGACGAGGGTAGGCCGCGGGTGATGCAGCGGTCCCAGTTGTCGAAATCTTCCGGGCCGTCGAACGTCAGGTCCTCGCCGGGCAGAGCCCAGTCGCTGCCCATCTGCAGCGCGAGGCGCTTGCCCTCCGGCGTCAGCGGCGGCAGCAGCCCGTTGGGCGGATCAAAAATCAGGTTTGTTTGCCGCTGCGGAATATTCGGATCGACGAGACCGGTGCGCAGCGATAGCGCGATATTGCCTTCCTCGAGCGCCTGCTTGCTGACGTCGACCTGGCTCGACCAGCGCGCGAGCGCTTCGTTGTACTCCTCCTCCGTGAGCCACGCCTTGTCCATGTCGCACGGCGGAGCGCCGAAACGATAGCTGGCCGCGCAGCGCTCGAGGGGAACGCGCGACGCCTGCATCATGTCGAGCTTCGCGCGGATATCCGGCTCGCCCCACGGCGTCTTCGGGTGCTCCCAGCCTTCGGGAGTCGCGATGAAGTGGTTCGCCTCGCTCGGGGCGCCCCGTATCGAATCATTGATTTGCGCGTGCGCCGTCGCGAGAAACAGCGGGGCTGCCCCGGCGCCGAGCAGCACGCTTCGAATCATCGACTTGAGCGATTGCATAGAAGCTCCTTCACGTCGGCACGAGCCAGGGCCGACCAAAGTCCGTAACAGTACCTCCCCGGCCGTGTCGCGTCCACTGGCGCGAATGCAAGTTTTCCTTTAGTTGCCAGAGGCTAAGCCAAGCGCTCGCTCGCGTGCCGGTCGCGGAGGCGCGTCCGGAACGTGCCGTGCGCGCATTGCGCGGTGCCCGCCGAAAGCCGCGGCGGCCGTACCGTCCGCGGCACGAGATATGCAACGCGCCGCGGCTCGGTCGAGCGATCGAGCGGCATCCGGGAAGTTCGACGCTTCGATGCTGCGAGCCCCAGACCGTCCGTAACGTCTTTGCACGGCGCGTCGAAGCGAGGAGGGGACGTTCATGAAGGACAAGGCCGCGCTGTATACCCTGAAGCTCTGTTCCGTCGCCGCTGCCGTCTCGTGCGCGGCCGTCTCCGAATCGCGGGCGCAAGCGTCGTCCGCCCGGCAGGCCGGGCCGGTCGAGGAAGTCGTCGTCACGGCCCGCTATCGTGAGGAGCGTCTGCAAGACACGCCGATCGCGATCACGGCCGTGACGGCCGAGGATATTCAAACCCGCGCCTTCACGAGCTCGTTCGAGGTCGGATACATGATTCCGAACGCGTCGCTGCGGCCCGCGCAAGCGGCGTTCGGCAACACGATGACGGCGTTCATCCGCGGCGTCGGGCAGAACGATTTCGATTTCGCGTTCGAGCCGGGCGTCGGCATCTATATCGATGACATCTATCACCCGTTCACGCTCGGCTCGCAGGTCGAGTTGCTCGATCTCGCGCGGGTCGAAGTGCTGCGCGGGCCGCAGGGGACGCTGTTCGGACGTGGCTCGATCGGCGGCGCGATTCGCTACGTCACGCAGGCGCCGCAAGGCGACGGCACCGGGAGCATCCGCCTCACCGCCGGCACGTTCGACCGCATCGACGTGCGCGCGAGCTACGATTTCGCGGTCTCGGAGAACCTGTTCGCCCGCGTCGCCGGCGTATCGCGAAGCCGCGAAGGCTATCAGGACGTGATCGATTTCGCGTGCGCGTTCCCGGATCTCGCGGGCCCGCTTTCGCCGCAGACGGTCAACCGCGGCGCGGACTGCCGGATCGGCACTCAGGGCGGCGAGGACGTCGTCGGGCTGCGCGGCGCGCTGCGCTGGATCGCGTCCGAGGCCTTCGAGATGACGGTGACGACCGAGCATCTCGACGACTCGTCCGAGGCCCGCGCCGATACGCTGCTCCTCGTCGATACGCGGCCGGAGGCCTGGCCGTCGTTGGTGCCGGGGCTGCCGTACGACGAGCGCTTCCTGCCTCCGGACCCCTACGTCTCGTACGCGACCTATGCCGATCCGCTGACGGGGCTGCGTGTCACGCCGCAAACCGGCATGGAGAGAACGATGGCGTCGGTCCGGGCCGACTGGGACATCGCGGAGACCTTCGGGCTCGCGGTGATTCTCGCGTATACCGATATGACGGCGACGCTCGCGACCGACGCCGACGCCTCGCCGATCAACATGCAGACGGTCGACGGCATTCAGGAGACCGACTACTTCACCGCGGAGCTGCGGTTCAGCGGCCGGGCGTGGGACAGGATGGACTGGACGGCCGGCGCGTTCTACTACGAAGGGGACTCGATCAACCAGCAGATGGTCAGCATCCCGTTTCTGAGCCTGATTCTCGACG
>CAYMAF010000269.1:0-3708 GCA_964388365.1 uncultured Gammaproteobacteria bacterium
CCGCGACGTGCACGTCGGAGATCTCGTAGAAGCTCCAGCGGAAGCCGCTGATCAGATAGACGACCGGGTTGAGCAGCGTGATCTTCTGCCAGACGTCGGGCAGCATGTTGATCGAGTAGAACGTTCCGCCGAGAAACGCGAGCGGCATCACGATCAGCAGCGGCACGATCTGCAGCTGCTCGAAGCTTTCGGCCCAGATGCCGATGATGAAGCCGAGCAAGCTGAACGTCACGCACGTAAGCACGAGGAACACGATCATCCATATCGGATGCTCGATGTGCACCGGCACGATGAACGCGGCCGTTGCGAGGATGATCAGCCCGAGCAGCGCGGATTTCGTCGCCGCGGCGCCGACGTAGCCGAGCAGAATCTCGATGTACGAGACGGGCGCGGAAAGCACCTCGTAGATCGTGCCCGTGAAACGCGGGAAATAGATGCCGAACGACGCGTTCGACAGGCTCTGTGTCAACAGCGACAGCATGATCAGGCCCGGCACGAGGAACGAGCCGTAGTTCACGCCCTCGACCTCGTCGATTCGCGAGCCGATCGCCGCGCCGAACACGACGAAATAGAGCGACGTCGAGATGACCGGCGATACGATGCTCTGCAGCAGCGTCCGCCACATCCGGGCCATCTCGAACAGATAAATTGCTTTGACGGCGTAGAAATTCATGCCGATCTCTTCACGAGGCTGACGAAGATCTCCTCGAGCGAGCTCTGCGTCGTGTGCAGGTCCTTGAACTTGATGCCGGCCTGCTGCAGGTCGCTGAGGAGGGACGTGATCCCGGTGCGGGCCGCGTGCGTGTCGTAGGTGTAGATCAGCTCGGAGCCGTCCGCGTTCAGCTCGAGGCCGTAGCCGTCGAGCTCCGGCGGCAATGCCGGCAGCGTCTCGGCGAGGTACAGCGTGAGCTGCTTTTTGCCGAGGCTGCGCATCAGCTCGGCCTTGTCCTGGACGAGCGCGAGCTCGCCGCGGTTCACGACGCCGATCCGGTCGGCCATCTCCTCCGCCTCCTCGATGTAATGCGTCGTCAGGATAATCGTGACGCCCGAGTCGCGAAGCTCGCGAACCATGTTCCACATGTCCTGCCGCAGCTCGACGTCGACGCCCGCGGTCGGCTCGTCGAGGAACAGCACCTCGGGCTCGTGCGACAGCGCCTTCGCGATCATCACGCGGCGCTTCATGCCGCCGGAGAGCGCGAGAATCTTCGAGTCTTTCTTGTCCCAGAGCGATAGCGCCTTCAGCACCTTCTCGATGTGCGCGGGATTGGCCGGCTTCCCGAACAGGCCGCGGCTGAAGCTCACGGTGGCCCAGACGGTCTCGAACGCGTCCGTCGTCAGCTCCTGCGGCACGAGGCCGATCTTCGAGCGGGCCGCCCGATAGTCGCGAATGATGTCGTGGCCGTCGACCGTCACGCTGCCCTCGGTCGGGTTCACGATGCCGCAGATGATGCTGATCAGCGTCGTCTTGCCGGCGCCGTTCGGCCCGAGCAAGGCGAAGATCTCGCCGCGGCGGATCTCGAGGTCGACGTTCGTGAGCGCCTGAAAGCCGCTCGCGTAGCGCTTCGACAGGCCTCGGACTTCGATGATCGGTTGCATCGGCATGCCGGATCTCGAGCCCGGAGCTTCGGTCCCCGGGCATGCTGGGTTCGTCGGGTGACCGCCGGCCGGAGCGGTCGGCGGCGCAAGGGCGCCATTTTCCACGGAATCGGTGCGCATTTCTAACCGGGCGCGCCGGCCGCGGCCGGCCGGTATCCGTTGAGACGGCCGAGTCCCCCGATCTCGACGCCGTGCGGCGATCGCTCGCGCATCAGGCTCCGATAGAATCGGGGCCGTTAAAGCTCGGCCGTCGACCGTTTAACAACCGTTAATTGCGTGACAGACCGGGGGGCAGCCGAAGAGGATCGCGCGACCGAAGTTTGCATGAGGAACGTACGAACGATGAGCGCCGCCGTAGGAACGATCGATTCGAAATGGCCGGGTTTCACCGCCCGCCTTGCAGCGCTCGGCAGTGCCGCTGCCGCCGCGGCCCTGTTGCCCGCAGCCGGGCCGAGCGCGCAGCCGAACGTCGCGCCGCCTGTCGAGGAAGTCGTCGTGTTCGGACGCGCGACGCGGCTCGTCGGCGCCGCGGGCGCGGCGAGCGAAGGCCGCGTCGCCGGGGCGGACCTCGCAGTGCGTCCGCTGCTGCGCGTCGCCGAGGTGCTCGAGGCCGTTCCGGGCCTGATCGCCGCCCAGCATTCGGGCACCGGCAAGGCGAACCAGTATTCCCTCCGCGGCTTCAACCTCGATCACGGCACCGACTTCACGGCCTATGTTGACGGCGTTCCGTGGAACTTGCGCAGCCATGGGCACGGACAAGGCTATCTGGACGTCAACGGCCTGATGCCGGAGGTCATCGACAGCATCGAGTATCGCAAGGGTCCATATCGAGCGAGCGTCGGCGACTTCTCGATGGCCGGCTCGTCGCATATCGCGACGATCGACGGCTGGGAGCGTCCGTTCGTGTCGCTCGAGGGCGGCGAGTTCGGCTGGCGGCGCGCCGCCGCGGGCGGCACGGCCGACGTCGCCGGCGGCCGGCTGACGGGCGCAGGCCAGTGGAAAACCTACGACGGGCCGTGGGAGCTCGACGAGGACCTCGATCTCGCATCGATATGGGGCAAGTACGTGCGGGAGACGGCGTTCGGCCGCATGAACGTGACGCTTCACGGCTATCGAGCGACGTGGCGTCCGACCGAGCAGATTCCGGAGCGGGCGATCGGCACCGCGGTCTGCGCCGACGAGTTCTGCTCGCTCGACCCGACCGCGACCGGCGAGACGACGCGTTGGATCGCCGGGGCCGAGCTCGACGGGGAGCGCTGGAGCGCGAGCGGGTACCTGCAGCATTACGATTGGGCGATGCTGTCGGATCCGACGTACGACTTTCAGATCCGCCAAGCCGATCGGCGCTGGACGCTCGGCGGGCGCGTCGAGCGAAACGTCGTGCAGAGCAGAGGGCTCGAGGTCGACGTCGGCGGCGAGCTGCGCTACGACGACATCGGCAGCGTCAGGCTCGACCACACCGACGGCGGCGTCTTCGTCGAGAACATCAGCGACAACGCGATCCGCGAGACGTCCGCCGGCGTCTATGCCGAGGCGACCTGGCTGCCGACCGATCGGCTGCGCGTGCTCGCGGGCTTGCGCGGCGACGTCTACGATTTCGACGTCACCGCGAGAACGCCCGGCAGCGCGGCCGGCAGCGAGCGCGACAGCCAGATCTCGCCGAAGCTCGGCGCCGCTTGGGCCGCGACGAGCAGCGTCGAGCTTTATGCGAACTGGGGCAAAGGCTTCCATTCGAACGACGCGCGCGGCGTCGTGAACCGCGAGTCGCCGGTTCCGGGGCTCGTCGAAGGCACGGGGTACGAGACGGGCGCGCGCTTCGAGATCGGGGATCTGACGCTGACGGCCGCGTACTGGTGGCTCGACCTCGATAGCGAGCTCGTGTTCGTCGGCGACTCGAACTCGGTCGAGCCGTCGGGCGCCTCCGAGCGGCGCGGCTACGAGCTCGTCGCGTTCTGGCGGCCGATCGAGTGGCTCGGAATCGATGCCGTCTATACCGGCAGCCGTGCGCGCTATGCCGAGGAGGTCGACGGCGGGCGCCGCATCGAGGGTGCCGTCGAGCATGCCGGACAGCTCGGCGTCTCGGCCGTCACCGGGCCGTGGGAGGCGAGCGTG
>CAYMAF010000270.1:0-3707 GCA_964388365.1 uncultured Gammaproteobacteria bacterium
TCGCCTGCTGCAGCAGATGCTGGAACTGCATCCGGTTCGCGAGCTTCGTCAGCGGATCGATGCGCGCGAGATTCCTGATCCGCTGCTCGACGCGCTTGCGCTCCTCGATGTCCTGAAGCCCGAGGAGAACGCGCGCGGGCTCGTTCCCGTTCGACGGAATCGTCGAGACGGTGCACGAGGCCGTGAGCTCTCCGCCGTTCGGCTTGCGCAGGACGATCTCGCGCGGCACGCCGGGCGCCGTCGGCTCGAGCGCGGCGACGGCATCGTCGAGCACGTCGTCGAGGGACCGATCGATCAGCTCGCCTTGCCGCATCCCGAGCATCGTATGCGCGGCCCGATTCGCGCGCTCGATCCGGCCGTCCGGCGACGTCACGAGGACGCCGTCGCCGACGGCGGAGAACAGCTCGTCGAGATGACTCGCGATCGAGCGTTGCTCGCCGAGCGCATCGTCCGCGCGCCGCAGCACCGCCGTGAAGCCCCGCGTCGCCGCGCGGGCGAGGACGACCGCGGCGACGCCGGCGAGCGCAAGCAGCGCGAGCAGCGATACGGCGAGCGTGCCTTCGCCGATCCGGTCAGCGACCCTGAGCGCGAGCAGCACGCCGGCGCACGCGAGCACCGCCGCCATCACCGCGGCAACCACCAAAGGGTGCTTACGCAAACGCATCGAGGTCGGTCGGGCTCGGGTCAAGGGTCGCTGGAGTGCTTTGTTATAGTTATTGTCCGTCCGGGCCGCCCAGCGGGACTTGCCCCGTTTCAGAGCGCTCGGCAAGCACGAGTCTACTATGAGCGGTGTGTCAGACACAGCCATTCTGGGTTTCGATCCGCCGCGCGTGCTCCGCCATGCGCACGTCCAGTCCCTGCTCGGCAGCTGGCCGATCCGGGACTGGCTCGCCCGCCGGCGGGCCGCGTCGCTGCTCGCGGCGTCGACGGCCGAGATCCTCGATTGCGGCGACGCGCGGCTGCTCGGCTATTACAGCCCGCCGGCAAGCGAGCCCCGAGGGCTCGTCGTGCTGCTGCACGGCTGGGAGGGCTCGGCCGATTCGCAGTACATGCTCTCGGCCGGCGCCCTCGCGCACGAGGCCGGTTACGCCGTTTTCCGCCTGAATTTCCGCGACCACGGGAATACGCACGCGCTGAACGAGGGCCTGTTCCATTCGTGCCGGCTGGACGAGGTCGCCCGCGCCGTCGGCGAGGCCGCGGCCCGTTATCCGGCCCGCCGCGTCGTGCTGATCGGGTATTCGCTCGGCGGCAACTTTGCGATGAGGGTCGCCGCCGCCGCGCCGCGGCTGGGCCTTCGGCTCGATCGCGTCCTCGCGATCTGCCCGGTGCTCCGGCCGCACAGCACGATGGAGGCGCTCGAGCGCGGCCTGTGGATATACCGCCAGTACTTCCTGCGGCGGTGGCGCCGCTCGCTGCTCGCGAAGGCCGCGGCTTTCCCGACGCTTTATGACTTCGGCCGGCTCGAGCGGTTCCGCACGCTGACGGAGACGACCGCGTACTTCGTCGAGCGTTATACCGAGTTCCCGGACCTCGACGCGTATCTCGACGGCTACACGTTGACCGGCGGCACGCTCGAGGGTCTCGACGTGCCGGCGCGAATGATCGTCGCCGACGACGATCCGGTCATCCCGATCGCCGACCTCGACGACGTCGCACGTTCCGCGGCGCTCGAGATCACGCGGGCACCCGCCGGCGGTCACTGCGGGTTCGTCGAGGATTTCTTTCTCGGAAGCTGGCTCGACCGGCTGCTGCGCGCGGAGCTCGGAGCCTTCGCTTGAAGCGAGGCGGTCAGCCCTTGCGCTTCTCCTCGAAGCGCGTCGGCTCGCGGCCGCTCCGGACCTTGACCTCGCCTTCGATTACGGCGCCTCGAGCGATCGCGACGGAATCGCCTTCGAGGCTGCCGAGCACCCTGCCGGTCGGTGAGATCTCGACTTTGCGGCGCGCGACGACGTTTCCGTCGACGACACCGGCGACGATGACGTCGGTCCCGCGCAGTGAGCCCTGCCAGCGCCCGCCCGCGGCGAGCGTGACCGTCCCGTCGATATCGCATTCGCCTTCGACGGTGCCGCAGAACACGTACGGGCCCTCGCCGAAGATCTTGCCGACGATCCTCGTCGACGGCGCGACGAACGTCGTCGGCCCGCTCGCGTGATCACCAATTCGCCGTTTGGGTGCCGTCATGCCGATGCTCCGACGGATTCGGGCACGAAAGGTAGCGGAAGTCGGCGCCGCGCGCGAGCGGCCACGTCTCAGCCGGGCCCGTCCGCCGGGAGATAGCCGTAGCCGAGCAGCTCGACTTTCTCGACGATGCCGTTCGCGAAGCGCACTTGGCGCATCAGCCGCCGCGGGCCGAAGTTGTACGTCCATTCCTCGATCAGGACGTCCTCGACGAAGCCGAAGCCCGGCCGGAAGACGGAGCCGAAGCCGACGACGCCGCGCTGCGCGACCCACGACTGCACGGCCGTCGGCTCCCCGCAATAGCGCAGCACGCGGGTCGCATGGTCACCCCGGGAGATCACCTTGTTCCCGCAGCGGAGCGCATCCGCGGACGCGCCCGCCGAGACGGCGAGCGCGGCGAGCAAAAGGCCCGCCCGGGTCCGAATTCGCCGGATTCGCGTCATCGTCGTACCCTGCGTTTCGTTCGCGCCGATCGTCGCGCTCGTCGAATGAATCTTGCCTCAACGGCCGGCTCGCGTCGCCCCCGCGGAGGATGGAAACGGGCGCGAGCCGTCGGCCTATAATGGCTGCCGGCGGGCAGGAGCGGCCCCCCCTCGAGCGACGAAGGATCAGCATCTTGACGACGGCCCGTCTCGGTTGGCTGCGCGAACCCGCCAACGGCATTCTCCTCGGCCGCGGGCTCAAAGGTGTCGAGAAGGAGAGCCTGCGGGTCACGCCCGACGGCCGCCTATCGAGACGTCCGCACCCGGCCGCGCTCGGCTCCGCGCTGACTCACCCGTACCTCACGACGGATTATTCCGAGGCACTGCTCGAATTCGTCACGCCGCCGCGCGCGACGAGCGCGGAGACGCTCGATTTCCTGCGGGACCTGCACGTTTTCACCGTGAAGCGGATCGGTGACGAGCGGCTTTGGCCGTCGAGCATGCCGTGCGTCGTGAACGCGAACGAGGAGATCCCGATCGCGCGCTACGGCTCGTCGAACCCCGGCATGATGAAGACCGTTTATCGGCGCGGCCTCGGATACCGCTACGGACGCGCGATGCAGGCGATCGCCGGCGTCCATTTCAACTATTCGCCGCCGCTGTCGATGTGGGAAGCGTACCGGGACGCGGCGGGGAGCGGCGAGCCGCTCGAGCGTTTCCGCTCCGAGCGCATGATGGGGCTTGCTCGGAACTATCGCCGGCTGTCGTGGCTCGTGATCTACCTGTTCGGCGCATCGCCGGCGCTGTGCAAGTCGTTCCTCCCCGGCGGCCACGACCTGCTCGAGGAGCTCGACGCCGCGACGTGGCACGCGCCGTATGCGACGTCGCTCAGGATGAGCGACATCGGCTACCGCAACACGACGCAGGCCCGCCTGTCGATCTCGCTGAACTCTCTCGACGAGTACCTCGCCGGGCTCGCGGCGGCGCTGACCACGGAGGAGCCGCGTTATGCCGCGATCGGCGTCGAGGTCGACGGCGAGTTCCGGCAGCTCAACGCGAATATCCTGCAGATCGAGAACGAGTACTACTCGCAGATCCGGCCGAAGC
>CAYMAF010000271.1:0-3698 GCA_964388365.1 uncultured Gammaproteobacteria bacterium
CGGCGAGCTTCTCGAGGAACTCGACGAACATCTGCGTGTGCCAGCGCTGCACGAGAACGAGCTTCTCCATCGACGCCTTGTTCTCCGCGTGATGCGACAGCGGATGGAACGCGTCCGGCACGCCGATGTGCCGATACGGCATGTTGCTCACTTCCGCGGCCATCATGAACGTCACGATTCGCGTCATGTTCGACTGGAACGCCGCGGCGATCATGTCGAACATCAGACGCACGTGCTCGTCGAAGGCCGGCATCGCGACCGGCACGTCCGGCAGATCGACGTTCGTCATATCCCGCTTCTCGAGCAGCTCGACGCGGCGCTCGATCTCGCGCACGCTGTCGAGATAGTCGTCGACGATCACGCGATCCACGGGCCCGAGACGCCGCTTCAGATCCGCTGCCTCCTCGGCGACCATGTCGAGCAGGCTGAGATAATCGCCTGAGATCTTCTTACGCTCGTCCTCCGAGCGCCCTCGCCCGAAGATCTTCTCGAACGCCCGGCGCGGATCGAACTCCATCGGCAGAGGCGTCGTCGGCGTGCGGAACGAGATCGTGTTGCCGAAGCTGCATCCGTAAGCGCCGTCGCACGCGGCGCTGCCGCCGCTCTCCTCGGTCGCGAGCTCGAGCGAAGGCAGCGGCGTATCCTGGCCGATATAGCGGGCGGCCATCTGGTCGATCGTGACGCCGCCTCTCGGCGGCTCCGGATGCACGCACGAGAGCCACGTGCCGGGCACGATCGCATGGACCGCGGAGCTTTGCGCCGGCCGGTTGTCGAGCCCGGAGACGACGGTCAGATAATCCTTGAACGGCGCGAGCGGCTCGAGGATCGGCTTGAGATCGAAATCCCGGCCCGCCTTGTCCGGCGTCCAGCGATTCATCTCTTCGCCAAAGCGGGTGTTGTTCATGATCGCGCCGTGCGGCAGATAGAAGAAGCCCATGCGCGGATTCGCCGCGGCCGCGGTCTTCGCGATCGACGTCGCCGCCGGCACCATCGCGCCGAGCAGCGGCAGACCAATCGACGCTCCGCCCGCCTTGAGCAAAGTGCGTCTCGATAGATGCTTCTTCGTGATGAACATCTTCGATCTCCTCGACCGACTCGCCCCTACGCGGCCGTCGGGCTCGGCCCGGGCCGGCACCCCCTGGACCGATTCTAATGAGTCTGGGCGAGAAGGACGACCCGTGAAGGCGCAAATGGAATATCCCGGACCGTTGCCGGGCCGGATGGGTCTCAAGAATCGGCAAGATTGCCGGTCGCGTCGCGCTGCGCGCGCACCGGCGCTGTGCCCAGACGCGGCCTCTTGCGCACCGCCGCTTCGTACGCCGCCCAGGCCGCTGCGGTCGCGACGAGCTCCTGCGGCACCTCGTCGAGGCCGAGCCACGGACCGCCGAATCCTTCCCAGCCGAGCACGAGATGCAGGCCCCAAAGCGCGGTCCCGGTCGCCATCGATGCGAGCGCGGCACGCTCGCCGCCGCCCAAGGTCAGGCCGCGTGCGAGCGGCACGAACAGCGCGACCATGCCGATCGCGTAGGCGGTCTCGAGCAGCTCGTACGCGCTGCTGCCCCCGTACGCGAATGCGACGCTCGCGCCGGCGACGATCACGATCGCGATCCTGCCGAGCACGAGCGGATCGGCGCTCGGCCATATGCGCGTCATCAGGTTCGTCGACAGCACGCTGCTTGGCGCAAGTATCGCGCTATCGATCGTCGACAGCACGGCCGAAGCCAACGCGAGCACGAACACGATCGTCAGCGCCGGATTCAAGACCGCGGCGGCGAGCGCGGTCAGCGTCCCGTTCGGGCCGCCGACGCCGAGAAGATCCGCGGCGAGCCCGGACGCGACCGGCACGAGCCCGATCGCGATATACAGCACGCCCGAGATGCAGCACGCCGCGACCGCGGTCCGCTCCGAGCGCGACGCGAAAATTCGCTGCGCGAGATCCTGACCCGGGATGTTGCCGAGCGCGCCGATCGCGAGCACGGCGAGCCAGGCCGAGGCCTCCGCCGCGCCATCGGTCGGCCAGAGCGCGAGCCGCTCGGCCGGCACCTCGGTCAGCAGTCGCGACAGGCCGGCGCCGATGCCCGCGCCGGCGCCGAGCTCCGCGAGCACGGCGACGGCGAGCACCGCAAGACCGATCAGCAGCAGCGCGAGCTGCACGGCGTCGGTCAGCGTCACCGACCACATTCCCCCGAGCAGCGTATAGCTCGTCCCGACCGCGGCGACGACCCAAATGCCGTGCCCGAGCGGGATCTGCCAGAAGAGCTCGAGGATTCCGGCGAGCGCGACGAACTGTGCGGCGATCCAGCCGAAGTAGCCGGGCACCATGATCGCGCTCGCGAGCAGCTCGGCACGGCCGCCGAACCGGCGCCGGAAGAAGTCCGGCAGCGTCAACAGGCGCATCCGCCACAGCCGGCGGGCGAAGAACGCGCCGACGATCAGCAGGCAAAGGCCCGGGCCGATCGGCTCGAGCGCCGCGGCGCGCAGCCCCTCCGCGCGGACCTCGTCGGTGGCGGTCAGCAGCGTCCCGGCGCCGAACCAGGTCGCGAACAGCGTCGCGGCGGCCAACGGCAGCGACAGGCGGCGGCCGGCGACGAGATAGTCCTCGATCGTCTTGATCCGGCCGCTCGCCCGCCAGCCGATGCCGAGCATCAGCACGACGAACGAGACGAGGGCGATGGCGAGGGGAGTCGTGCTCAACGGAGATCAAGCGCCGCAGCGTCAATGCGGATATTCCGGCCGCGGCGGCAGTGCCCGACGAGCTTCCTCGGCCGTACCCGTCGCGGGCGGAGCATATAACGCGGCCGGCCTGCATACCAGCTATTTCCCGCCGCTGCGGGCGCGCGCAGAATAGGCAGGTTTCTCCGTATCGGGTACTGGGAGCCGCGGCCACAATGGCCGGCTCGATTCATACATAGAGAGAGAGAGCGAGTCGTGGACGAAGAACTCGAGCCGATCGTCGGCAACTGGTACAGGCGCGAAGACACCGACGAGACGTTCACCGTGATCGCCGTCGACGAGGAAGAAGGCCTCATCGAGATCCAGCAGCTCGACGGCGAGATCGAGGAGATCGACGAAGCAGCGTGGGGCGAGATGGAGCTCGAGCTGGTAGACGAGCCCGACGAATGGCGCGGCGAGCTCGACACGATGAACGACGAGGAGCTCGATTACGACGAGGACGAGGACGACGACTGGGGCGACTACGGCGACGACCGCGACTGAAGATCGGCGCGGCATCGAGAGTCCCGCGACCGGCCGCGAACGCGCGGCCGGCGGCTCGTCGAGCCCCGCGGCGCGGGGCTCGACGAGGCAAACATGCATTCAGCGCGGCTGCTGCACGTACCGCAAGTAGGGCTTCAGCGTCTTCCAGCCCTGCGGAAACTTCTCCTTCGCCGCCTCGTCCGAGAGGGCCGGCGGAATGATCACGTCATCGCCGTCCTTCCAGTTCACCGGCGTCGCGACCTGATGCTTCGCGGTCAGCTGGATCGAATCGAGCAGTCGCAGCACCTCGTCGAAATTTCGCCCGCTCGACATCGGATACGTCAGAATCGCCTTGATGCGCTTGTCCGGTCCGATGATGAACACGGAGCGAATCGTCTGATTGTCGACCGCCGTGCGGCTCTTCGAATCCCCGCTGGCGTTCGGGTGAATCATGTCGTACGCCTTCGCGACGCTGAGATCGCTGCCGTCGATGATCGGATAGT
>CAYMAF010000272.1:0-3692 GCA_964388365.1 uncultured Gammaproteobacteria bacterium
GCGCCGTGTCGCTCGCGACCGGCGTCTCGTGGCTCGCGGTCATGGACGGCATCGGACGGCTCGTCTATGCGGGCGTCGCCGAGGTGCGGGCGCTCGTCGGCCGCGTGCGGCTGTTCCTCGAGGGCCGCCGCGCGAAGCAGCAACGGCAAGAGCTGATCACGAAGACGCGCAGCAAGCCGAAGGCCAAGACGCCGCGGATCGAGCCGTCGATCGAGAAGGTCGAGCGCAGCGTCCGCGTCGAGCGGGAGCGGCAGGTCCCGCTGTTCGAGCCGGTCGCGGCCGGCGAGCTGCCGCCGCTGTCGCTGCTCGACGATCCTCCGCATCGCGAGGGCGGGTATACGGCCGACGATCTCGAGAAGATGTCGCGCCTCGTCGAGATCAAGCTCGCCGATTTCGGCGTCCAGGCCGAGGTCGTCGCGGTTCATCCAGGGCCGGTCGTCACGCGCTTCGAGCTGCAGCCGGCGCCCGGCGTCAAGTCGAGCCAGATCACCAATCTGTCGAAGGATCTCGCCAGGTCGCTGTCGACCGTCAGCGTGCGCGTCGTCGAGGTGATTCCCGGCAAGCCGCACGTCGGCATCGAGATTCCGAACGAGGTGCGCCAGCTCGTGTCGCTCGGCGAGATCATCAAGTCCGAGGCATACGACGAGCTGAAATCGCCGCTCGCGCTCGCGCTCGGCAAGGATATCGGCGGTCAGCCGGTCGTCGCGGATCTCGCGAAGATGCCTCACCTGCTGATCGCCGGCACGACCGGCTCCGGCAAATCGGTCGCGATCAACGCGATGGTGCTGAGCTTGCTGTACAAGGCGCTGCCGACGCACGTCCGTCTGATCATGATCGATCCGAAGATGCTCGAGCTATCGGTCTACGAGGGTATTCCGCACCTGCTCGCGCCGGTCGTCACGGACATGAAGCAGGCGGCGAACGCGCTCAGGTGGTGCGTGGCCGAGATGGAGCGCCGGTACGCGCTGATGGCCTCGCTCGGCGTGCGCAACATCGCGGGCTACAACAAGAAGGTCGCGGAGGCGGCCGCGCGGGGCGAGCCCCTGCCGGATCCGACGTTCCAGAAGGTCAACGAGGACGACGAGGTCCCGAAGCTCGAGCCGCTGCCGTATATCGTCGTGATCATCGACGAGCTCGCCGACATGATGATGACGGTCGGCAAGAAGGTCGAGGAGCTGATCGCGCGCCTCGCTCAAAAGGCGCGCGCGTCCGGAATGCACATGATCATCGCGACCCAGCGGCCGTCGGTCGACGTGATCACCGGTCTGATCAAGGCGAATATTCCGAGCCGCATCGCGTTCCAGGTGTCGGCGAAAGTCGACTCGCGCACGATCCTCGACCAGGTCGGAGCCGAGCATCTGCTCGGGCACGGCGACATGCTCTATCTGCCGGCCGGCACGTCGATTCCGACGCGCGTGCACGGTGCCTTCGTATCCGACAACGAGGTCCACGCGGTCGTTCGGGCGCTGCGCGCAGGAGGCGAGCCCGTGTATATCGACGAGGTGCTCGAAGGCCCGGCCCACGACGGCGGGGCGGGCATTGGCGGGGACGGCGTCGGCGGGGCGTTGGACGGCGAGCAGGATCCCCTTTACGATCAAGCGGTCCGGATCGTGACGGAAACGCGCAAGGCCTCGATCTCGGGAATCCAACGGCGCCTGAAGATCGGTTACAACCGCGCGGCAAGGATGGTCGAAACCATGGAGGAGGCCGGCATCGTTGGAGAGCTGCAACCGAATGGCTTCAGAGAGGTCCTCGCGCCTCCGCCCCCGAGCGATTGACCGCGTCGCCGCGCTCGCGTCACTCGTGTTGCTCGCCGTTTCGTCTCCGACCGTCTCCCAGGAGGAGGATGCGGCGAACGTTGCCGCGCTCGACTCGACCGTGCTCGATCGGTTTCTCGACGAGGTCGAGACGCTCGAGGCGCGTTTCGAGCAGGATCTCTTCACCGCGGACGGCCGGCTCGCGGAGCGGCAATCCGGGACGCTCGTGCTCGAGCGCCCGAGCCGGTTCCGCTGGCATTACAGCGAGCCGTTCGAGCAGCTCGTCGTCGCCGACGGCAAGAACGTCTGGATCCACGACATCGAGCTCGAGCAGGTCACCGTCACGCCGCTCGACGACTCCGCGGCATCTTCGCCCGCGATGCTGCTCGGCGGCGATCGGGCCGTACGCGAAGGCTTCACCGTCATCGACGAGGTCGCCGACGGCGGCCTCAGGTCGGTGCTGCTCGAGCCCGAGCTCGAAGGCACCGATTTTCGCTCCGTGCTGATCGCATTCGACGGGCTGACACCGCGTCGGCTCGAGCTCGTCGACGGCCTCGGCCAGGTCACGACGATCGAGCTGTTCGACGTGATGCTGAACGGCGAGGTCGACGAGCGGCTCTTTCGGTTCGATCCGCCGAGGGGCGTCGACGTGATCGGCAAGCCGGCGCGCTGAAGTCATGTTGCCGCTTCGCTATCCGTGGCTGTGGAGGCTTGCGGGCTGGGCGATGATCGCTGCGGTCGTTGCCGGCAGCCTGATGCCCGGCAGCGCGGTGCCGGGCTCGTTCGCGAACGACAAGTTTCTACACGCGGCGACCTACTTCCTGCTGATGGTCTGGTTCGCCGGGCTGTATCGGCGCAGCCGTCATCTTTGGATCGCGCTCGGGCTCGTGCTTCTCGGCGCGGCGCTCGATGCGCTTCAATCGTTGACCTCGAGCCGCTATTTCGAGGTCGCCGACATCGCGGCGAACGCGAGCGGCGTCGGCGCGGCGCTGCTCCTGTCGTATTGGGTGCTCGAGGGCTGGTGTCAACGCATGGAGCGTTGGCTCCTGCCGTCGTAAGATTCGCGCATGCTGGATCCCAAGCTTCTTCGCACGGACCTCGACAGCGTCGCTCGCCGGCTCGCGCGACGCGGCTTCGTGCTCGATCGAGATCGTTTCGAAGCGCTCGAGTCGGAGCGCAAGCGCCTGCAGGTCGAAGTCGAGTCGCTGCGGCAGCGGCGTAACGAGCGCTCGCGAGAGATAGGCCGCGCGAAAGCGAAAGGCGAGGACGTCGAGCCGCTGAAGGCCGAGGTCGGTGAGCTCGGCGCGGCGCTCGAGCGTTCCGAGCGGGAGCTCGATGCGGTCGGCGCCGATCTCGAGGATCTGCTCGCCGGCCTGCCGAATCTGCCGCACGACACGGTCCCGGACGGCGCCGACGAGAGCGCGAACGTCGAGATTCGCCGCCGCGGCGATCCGCCCCGGTTCGATTTCGAGCCGCGCGATCACGTCGCGATCGGCCAGGCGCTCGGTCTCGTCGACTTCGACGCGGCGGCGAAGCTTTCCGGGAGCCGCTTCGTCGTGCTCGGCGGCGACGTCGCGCGCCTGCATCGGGCGCTCGCGCAGTTCATGCTCGACCTCCATTCGCGCGAGCACGGCTACAAGGAAATCTACGTCCCGTATCTCGTCCGCGACGCCGCGTTGTACGGCACCGGCCAGCTGCCGAAGTTCGCCGAGGATCTGTTCGCCGTCGACGGCGGCTACCGGCTGATTCCGACGGCCGAGGTGCCGCTGACGAATCTCGTGCGCGACGAGATCGTCGACGCGGCCGCGCTGCCGATGCGGCTGATGGCCCATACGCCGTGCTTCCGCTCCGAGGCCGGCTCGCATGGCCAGGACACGCGGGGCATGATCCGTCAGCACCAGTTCGACAAGGTCGAGCTCGTGCACATCGTGCGCC
>CAYMAF010000273.1:0-3669 GCA_964388365.1 uncultured Gammaproteobacteria bacterium
TCCTGATGACGTCGTTCGCGTTCATCCTCGGCGTGCTGCCGCTCGCGATCGCGACCGGCCCCGGCAAGGAGATGCGCCAGGCGCTCGGCACGGCAGTATTCTTCGGCATGCTCGGCGTGACGCTGTTCGGCTTGATCTTCACGCCGGTCTTCTACGTCGTCTGTCGCAAGTTCGGCATCGGCCGGCGAGGGGAGACGGCATGATCGGGAAGCGCGCGCTACGGCCCGGCGCCGTGCGGATGCATCTCGGCGCCTGTGTTGCGGCGATGCTCGCCGCCGGGTGCGCGGTCGGTCCGGATTATCGGCCGCCCGACGTGCCGAGCGAGGCCGGTCGGCCGTTCGCGGGAGCGGGTCTCGATTACTTCGTCGACGACGCGGTGCCCGGCGAGTGGTGGCGGCTCTACGAGGATGACGCGCTCGATGCGGCGGTGCACGAGGCGCTCGAGGCGAATACCGATCTGCGTGCAGCCGCGGCGAACTTGTCGCGTGCCGCTGCCGTGCTCCGCGAGGCGCGCGGCGGCCGCCTGCCGTCGACGACGCTCGGCGCGTCGACGACGAGCGGCGAGCAGAATTTCGTCCAGCAAGGTTTCTCGTTCGAGGACACGGTTTACGACGTCGGCTTCGATGTCGCGTACCAGGTCGATCTCTTCGGCCGGGTGCGGCGCGCCGTCCAAGCCGCGCGCGCCGATGCGGATGCGGCCGAGGCCGTCTATCACGCCGCTCAGATCACGGTCGCGGCCGAGACTGCGCGCGCATGGGCCCGAGCGTGCGCGACGCGGCTCGAGCTCGCGGCCGCCGAGCGCAGCCTCGCGCTGCAGCGGGAAAGCCTCGAGCTGACCGAGCGGCTGCTCGAGGCCGGCCGCGGCACGGCGCTCGATGTCGCGCGCGCGGCGGCCGCGGTCGAGCAGACGCGCGCTCAGATTCCGCAGATCGAGGCCGCGCATACGAGCGCTTTGTATCGGCTCGCCGTGCTGATGGGGCGCGCGCCGACGGATTACCCGGAGTCGGCCGCCGAGTGCAGCGCGCCGCCGAGCGTCGCGCAGGCGATTCCGGTCGGCGACGGCGCGGCGCTTCTGCGGCGCCGACCGGACGTGCGCGAGGCGGAGCGGCGGCTCGCGGCCGCGACCGCCCGCATCGGCGTCGCGACCGCGGAGTTTTATCCGAGCGTCCGCTTCGTCGGATCCGCGGGCGCGGTCGCGCTGTCGGCCGGGGATCTCGACAGCGGCGATGCGTCGAGATGGAGCCTCGGGCCGCTCTTGTCGTGGACTTTCCCGAACCGATCGATCGTGCGCGCGAGGCTCGCGCAGGCCAGAGCCGATGCCGACGCCGCGCTCGCGGCGTTCGACGGCGCGTGGCTCGGCGCGCTGCGCGAGGTCGAGAGCGCATTGACTGACTACGCGAAGGAGCGCGAGCGCGTCGATGCGCTGTCGAACGCGCTGCGGCACGCGAGTGATGCCGCGCGGCTCGCGACAGCACGCTTCGACGCGGGTCAGGTCAGTTTCCTCGACGTCCTGCAGGCCGAGGCGATGCTCGCCGATGCGGAGATCGCGCTCGCTCGCGCGCAGGGGCGCGCCGCGGATCTCGAGGTCTCGCTCTTCCTTGCGCTCGGCGGCGGCTGGGGAGCTCGTTAGCTCCTGTATCAATTCGGTCGGCGGTCACGCCGTTCTCGCCGTGTCATAATTCGCTCCGCGCGTCGGCGCGCCGAGGAAGGCGCCGCCGTGACTCGATGCAAGGAAGAGGGGGAGCGATGAGAAGAGTCCAGTGCCGTGAGATAGTGCTCGTCGGAATGATCGCGATGGCGGCAACAATGGCCGCCGCGCAGACCGCCGAGACGCGGACGCCGCGCCGCGACGCGATCAGGGCGTTTCCGGTGACGGACGAGATGCTGCGCGATCCGGATCCGGCGGATTGGCTGATGTACAGCCGGACATACGACGCCCAGCGCTTCAGCCCGCTCGATCAGATCGATACCGGCAACGTCTCGAAACTCGAGAAGGTATGGACCAAGGCCATGCCTCCCGGCGTGATCGAGGTGATTCCGATCGTCTACCGCGGCGTGATGTACGTCACAACCCCGGGGGGAGGCGAGGGCGCGAGCGGCGTCTGGGCGCTCGACGCCGCGACGGGGGAGCTGCTCTGGGCGTACCGGCCCGAGGGACGCGTCTCGACCCGGCTGAAGGCGCTCGCGATCTACGGCGACATGATCTTCTTCACCGCGCCGGCCCCGCGCAACGAGCCGAGCCCGATCGTCGCGCTAGACGCGGCGACGGGCGAGGTACGCTGGAGCACCGACGTCACGCCGGAGCAGCATACTGCAGGCGCGATCGTCGCGAACGGCAAGGTCTTGTCCGGCCGAACCTGCAACACGGCGCGAGAGAACTGCTATATCGCCGCCCACGATGCACGCACGGGCGAGGAGATCTGGCGCTTCTACACGGCGCCCGGCGCGGGCGAGCCCGGTGACGAATCCTGGGCCGGGACGCCGCCGTCGGAGCGGCGCGCATCGACGTGGGGATTGCCCGGGACCTTCGATCCGGTCCGCAACCTCGTCTTCTGGGGCATTTCGAATCCGATGCCGAACACGCGAGCGGATCGCCACGGCGGCGATCATGCCGCGATCCCGCCGCACGCGCCCGCGGATCTCTATAGCAACTCGACCGTCGCGCTCGATGCCGACACCGGCGAGCTCGTCTGGTACTACCAGCATCTGCCGGGCGACGACTGGGACATGGACATCAATCACGAGAAGACGCTCGTGCGCACGGTCATCGATCCCGATCCGCGGCACGTCAAGTGGATCAATCCGGACGTGCCGAAAGGCGTCGAGCGCGACGTCGTGATCACGGTCGGCGAGGGCGGCGGCATCTGGGTCAACGACCGCGAGACGGGCGAGTTCATCTGGGCGACTCCGTTCCCGTACGATACGCCGCACTTCATCCTGTCGGATATCGACGTCAAGACCGGCCGGACTCATATCAACTGGGATCTCGTGCTCGACGAGCCCGGCAAGCAGAGCTTGATCTGCTACTGGAATACTCGCAGCTACTGGCCGACCGCGTATCACCCCGGCCTGAACTCGCTGTACGTGCCGTACGTCGACTATTGTCTCGACATGACTCGAGCGGTGCCGGGAGGCGCCGGCGAGCGGCGCGTCGGCGCGCTGCGCCCGGGAGCCGACATCGACAAGTTCGCGGGGCTCGCGCGGATCGACCTGACGACCGGCGAGGTCCACCGCCTTTACGAGAGCCGCGCGGGCGGCAACGGCGGCGTGCTCGCGACCGCCGGCGGGCTCGTGTTCTGGGGCGATATCACGCAGGTGCTCAAGGCGTTCGATGCCGAGACCGGCGAGGTGCTTTGGGAGTCCGAGCCGCTCGGCGCGACCGTGCAGACGAGCACGATCACGTATGCGGTCGACGGGCGTCAGTACGTCGCGGTCGTAAACGGCGAGTCGCAGATCGGGCCGCGGCTGCTGTCGAATGCGGCCGGCATCGAGGTGCCGCCGCATCGCGGAAACTTCATTAACGTCTTCGCGCTACCGACTGAAAACTAAAGGGCTTCTTAGCCTCGCGGCAAAGGGCGGGCTCGCTGCTATCGGTCCTTGCGGGAGCGTGCGAGCCAGGGATGGCGAGCCCGCAGCGCACAGGGAAGTGTTCACAGCGCTCCCGCAAGG
>CAYMAF010000274.1:0-3664 GCA_964388365.1 uncultured Gammaproteobacteria bacterium
GCCTGCGCGTATCCGGCGCCATCGTCGTCTCGCGGAGCTGCGCCGGATCCATCTCTCCGAGGCCCTTGAAGCGCGTGACCGAAACCTTGCCTTTCTTGTGCTCGGCCTCGATGCGGTCGAGGATCATGTCGCGCTCGGCATGGTCGAGCGCGTAGTAGACCTCCTTGCCGACGTCGATCCGATAGAGCGGCGGCATCGCGACATAGACGTGCCCCGCTTCGACGAGCGGCCGGAAGTGCTTGAGGAACAGCGCGCAGAGCAGCGTCGCGATGTGCAAGCCGTCCGAGTCCGCGTCCGCGAGGATGCAGACCTTGTGGTATCTCAGCCCGTCGAGCTTGTCGGAGCCCGGGTCGACGCCGAGCGCGATCGCGATGTTGTGCACCTCCTGCGACGCGAGGAGCTCGGCGACGTCGACCTCCCACGTGTTCAGGATCTTACCGCGCAGCGGCATCACGGCCTGCGTCTCGCGGTCGCGCGCCTGCTTCGCCGAGCCGCCGGCCGAATCGCCCTCGACGAGGAACAGCTCCGAGCGATGCGGCTCCTGCGACGTGCAGTCGGCGAGCTTCCCCGGCAGCGCGGGCCCCGACACGACGCGCTTCCTGACGACCTTCTTCGCGGTCTTAAGCCGATGCTGCGCGTTCGCGATCGCGAGCTGCGCGATCTCGTCGCCGCTCTCGGGATGCTGGTTCAGCCACAGCGCGAAGCCGTCCTTGACGACGCCGGCGACGAAGGCCGCGACCTCGCGCGAGCCGAGCCGCTCCTTCGTCTGTCCCGCAAACTGCGGGTCCTCCATCTTCACGGACAGCACGTAGCTCACGCCTTCCCAGACGTCCTCGGGCGCGAGCCGAACGCCGCGCGGCAGAAGGTTGCGGAACTCGCAGAACTCGCGCAGCGCCTCGGTCAACCCGGCGCGAAGCCCGTTGACGTGCGTGCCGCCCTGGAGCGTCGGCACGAGATTGACGTAGCTCTCGCCGACCGGCGCTTCGCCGTCGGTCCGCCAGACGACCGCCCACTCGACGGATTCGCGCTTGCCCTCGAGGCTCCCGGCGAACGGCTCGGACGGGCGCCATTCGGCGCCTTCGAGGCATTCCTTCAGGTACTGCTCGAGCCCCGCGCTGTACTGCCAGCGGTGATGCTCCTCGGGCTTCTCGACGTTCAGCACGACCTCGAGCCCCGGGCACAGCACGGCTTTCGCCCGCAGCACGTGCTTCAAGCGGCTGATCGAGAACGTCGGGTTGTCGAAGTACTTCGGATCGGGCCAGAAGCGGATCGTCGTGCCGGTATTGGCCTTGCCGACCTTGCCGACGACCTCGAGCTTGCCGCGGCGCTGGCCGCCCGCGAAGCTCATGTTGTACTCCTTGCCGTCGCGCCGGATCCACACCTCGAGGTGCTTCGACAGCGCGTTCACGACCGAGACGCCGACGCCGTGCAGGCCGCCGGAGAAGCGGTAGTTCTTGTTCGAGAACTTGCCGCCCGCGTGAAGCTTCGTGAGGATCAGCTCGACGCCGGGGATCTTCTCCTTCGGATGGACGTCGACCGGCATGCCGCGCCCGTCGTCGACGACCTCGAGCGAGCCGTCCTTGTAGACGTTGACCTCGATCCGCTTCGCATAGCCCGCGATCGCCTCGTCAACGCTGTTGTCGATGACCTCGTGCGCGAGGTGGTTCGGCCGCGTGGTATCCGTGTACATGCCCGGGCGTCGGCGCACGGGCTCGAGGCCGCTCAACACTTCGATGTCGGCAGCGCGATAGCTTTTGCTCATCAGATTTCGTTTCGGGCCTCTCGCGGGGCCTTGGGTCAGTGAAAGCGCGCGCCGATTGTATCGCGGGTTCAGGCCGCCGGGCACGCGTCGTTCTCGACGACGCGCGCCAGCTCGCCGCCGAGCGGTGCGAGACGAGGGGGGGGGTGGATCGTCCGCGCGCGCAGGCCGCGCCCGCGCTAGAGGCCGCCGTCCGCGCCGCGGGTCAGCGCGGCGGTCAACAGCGCCTTGACCGGCACGGCGCGGTCCGCGGCGCGGATCAGGATCTCTCGCGCGGCCCGGACCGGCGGCGCATCGTTCGTGTAGAGCTCGGCGATCGCGTTCGTCGCGAGATAGAGCGGAAGCGTCGCGAGCCGATGCCGCCGCTCGTAACGACCGAGCACGTCCGCGGACCCGATATCCTCGCGCCGCGATGCGGCCGAGCCGACCTCGCCGGCGAGCGTCGCCGCGGCGAGCAGCCCGAAATTGAAGCCGTGCGCCGTGACCGGATGCATGCCGACCGCTGCGTCGCCGATCAGCGCATATCGGTCGGCTGCGAAACGGCTCGGATAGACGGTCACGACCGGGTACGCGAAGCGTTCGCTGATCCGCCGCACCCTCCCTCGCGGTGCGAGCCGCTCCGCGATCTCGCGGTCGAAGCCCGCGTCGTCGAGCGCGAGGAGCCGGCGCATCTCGCAGTTCGGCAGCGTAAGGACCACCGAGCATCGATTACCGTTCAGCGGCAGCAGCGCGACCGTCTGCCGATAGTCGAACCACTCGTATGCGACGCCGCCGTGCGGCCGATCGAGCTCGACTCGGAAGACGCACATCGTGCGGCCGAAATCGCGCACGTGCGTCGCGATCCCCATCGCGTTACGCGTCGCCGAGAAGCGGCTGTCCGCGGCGACGACGAGCCGAGCGCGCAAGCGCTCGCCGCTCTCGAGCTCGACGTCCGACACGCGCACGCCGGGACGGACCGCAGCGACGTGCGCTTCGGTCAGCAGCGTCACCGCGGGCTCGGCGGCGATCCGCTCGAATAGCGCTCGCCGAATCACGTGGTTCGACACGAAGCGTCCGAGTCCCGCGCGGCCGCCGGGCAGATCGAGGAAGCGCGGAGAGGCGCCGTTCAGCACGCGGGCCGAGACGAACGGCGAGACTTCGTCGTCGGGAATGAGCTCCCATGCGCCGACCCTGCGCAGCCGGTCGACGGAAGCGTTCGTCAACGCGATCTCTCGCCCGTCGAACGCAGGCTGCGCGAGACGCTCCCGCGGCTGCCGCTCGACGACCGCGACGGCGAGCCCGCTCGGCGCGAGCGACAACGCGAACGCGAGGCCCGCGGGCCCCGCGCCGATGACGACGACGTCGAACGCGCGCATGCTCATCGCCGCGCTATCGACAGCAGGCACCGACGCGCACCGCGCGGCGCCGACGGAACACCAAGAACATTCGAGAATCGCGTGCTTGCCGAAGCGCCGGTCAGCATGCCGGCCGCTCGGCGCCGCGTACATCGCGGTTTACCGAGACGCCGTGCCCTCCGTGCTCACGGCGCACGCACGCGCGGGGCCGGCCGCGCGTATCAGTCGAGGTCGTTCCGCAGCGCCGCGGCGACTTCGTCGGGGACGACGCTCTCGTGGACGTACTCCGGATGCGTGCAGCCAAACTTGAACGATGCGCCGTTCTTGATCGCCTGCCGCATCTCCGGGGTCAGCTCGAAGCGAACGAAGTGCACGGCCGACGTCTTGTCCTCCGCGCTCCGCTCGAGATCCTCGTCGGCGATACCTTCGACGCGGCCCCCGCCTTCGACCTCGAGATAGAGCCGATCCTCGATCCCGACGAGACGCGCGAGCGCCTTGCGTCGCTCCTCGACGTCGGGGAACTCGATCATGAACGTCGCTTTGAAGTTGCTGCCGTCCGGGATCAGCGGGT
>CAYMAF010000275.1:0-3623 GCA_964388365.1 uncultured Gammaproteobacteria bacterium
CGCTTCACGCAGATCGACTACGACCGCGAGATGGCGCTGATCGCGCTCGCCGAGGCCGACGGCGGAGTGCGTCTCGTCGGCGTCGCGCGCTACGTCGCGGAGCCCGACGGCAGGAGCTGCGAGTTCGCGGTCGTCGTCGATGATCGCTGGCAGCGGCGCGGCATCGCAACGCGGCTGCTTCGCCACCTGATCGATGTCGCGCGCGAGCGGCGTTTCGAGCGTATGAACGGCGTCGTGCTCCGGGAGAACGCGAACATGCTTGCGCTCGCGAAGGAGCTCGGCTTCGAGCGGCATACCGCGGAGGACGATCCGCAGCTCGTGCTGATCGGCCGCGAGCTCTGATGCGGGCACGCCGAATCGCGAGCCGCCGTCGGCGCTCGCCGCCGCGCCGACGCCGCTGCGCCGCGATGCGGCACCCATTCGCCGGCGCCGACCCGCTGTGCTCGTCACGGAAGGTGTGGTAGAAGTGCACCACGAGGCGCGGTCGGCGGGGCGATGCCCGCGGCGGCCGGGCAGCGCGAGGGGAGGACACGATCGATGCGGTTCGGAACATTGACGGGCGTGTGGGCCCTTTGTCTTCTCGCGGCGGGCGGGGCGTCGGCGCACCATTCGTTCGCGGCAGAATTCGATGCCGAGAAGCCGATCTCGCTCCGCGGCATCGTCACGAAGGTCGAATGGACGAATCCTCACGTCTGGGTCTATTTCAACGTCAAGGACGATGCGAGCGGCGAGGTCACGAACTGGGGCGCCGAGCTCGGGCCTCCGCATTTGCTGCAGCGCCGCGGCTGGCGCCGAAACACGCTGACGATCGGCACCGAAGTCGAGGTCGACGGCTTCCTCGCGAGGAACGGTACGCCGCGAATGAATGCCCGGAGCATCACCGTCGCCGCGACCGGCGGCGCGCCCGGCCAGACGCTCGACACGGGCTCGAGCCAGCTCCAAGGCGACTGAGCCGATGCTGAGACGGGAATTTGTCGGCGCGCTCGCCGCCGCGGGCCTCGCGGCCGGAGCGGAAGCGGTCGCTCAGGCTGGGCCAGGCGGCGGCGCCGTGCGCCGCCGCGGCGGGCGTATTCGTCAGGGGCTGTGGCGGACGAATTTCGGCGAGAATCCGTCGTTGTCGTTCGACGAGATGTGCCGGTTCGCCGCCGGGCTCGGCGTGCACGGTTTCGATCTGATTCCGCCCGAGGACTGGCCGACGCTGCGCCGCCACGGGCTCGAGCCGCTGATCGTCGGATCGGGGCCCGTGACTTTCGAGGATGGGATCATCCATCCCGAGGTCCACGACGAGATCGAGGCGGGCCTGCGCGATTTCATCGATCTTTGCGCGGACGAAGGCGTGCGCACGATCATCACGATCGGCGGTCAGCGCCGCGGGATGTCGTACGACGAAGGCGCGGATCACGCGGTCGCGTTCTTACGCCGGATCAAGGGGCATCTCGAGGCGCGCGGTGTGACGATCGCGATCGAGAACATGAACAACCGGCTCACTGATCCGCGCTTCGGGCGCGAGGATCAGATCTTCGGCCATTGGGATTGGGGGGTCTCCGTTTGCGAGCGGGTCGATTCGCCGAACGTCAAGCTCGTCTGCGATATCTACCACCTGCAGATCATGGATGGGGATCTCGCACGCAGGATTCGGGACACGAGCCGCTGGATCGCGCATTTCCACGTCGCCGGCGTGCCGACCCGCAACGAGATCGACGCTACCCAAGAGATCAACTATCGTTATCTTGCCGAGGTCATCGCCGGCCTCGACGATTTCGACGGCTACGTGAGCCACGAATGGCGTCCGGCACCGGGGCGGGACCCACTCGAGAGCATCGCGGAAGCCGTCGCGATTCTCGACGTCTAGCCCCGCGGCGAGCCGGCCGTTCGTTGCGCCTACCTATGGTACGCCGGCCGCCGCGCGTGCTTGACTCGACGCAGGTGACCGACTGCTCGGGAGCGACCTCATGCTGGATGCGGTGCTGTTAGCGAGGCTGCAGTTCGCCTTCACGGTCACGTTTCATATTCTGTTCCCGGCGTTCACGATCGGGCTTGCGAGCTGGCTCGCGATGCTCGAATTCCTGTGGATCAAGACCGGCAAGCCGGCCTATCAGAGCCTCTATCAGTTCTGGGTCAAGATTTTCGCCGTGTCGTTCGGGCTCGGCGTCGTATCGGGCATCGTGATGAGCTTCCAGTTCGGCACGAACTGGAGCGTCTTCACCGAGGCCTCGGCGAACATCATCGGGCCGCTGCTCGGCTATGAGGTGCTGACCGCGTTCTTCCTCGAGGCGACCTTCCTCGGGATCATGCTGTTTGGCATGAACCGCGTGCCGCGCAGCGTGCATTTCTTCTCGACGCTGATGGTCGCGTTCGGGACGCTGCTGTCGGCCTTCTGGATTCTCGCGGCGAACAGCTGGATGCAAACGCCGGCCGGGCACCGCTACGTCGACGGCGTGTTCTATCCGGAGGATTGGGTCGCGATCATCTTCAACCCGTCCTTCCCGTATCGCTTCCTGCACATGGTCGGCGCCGCGTACCTCACGACCTGCTTCATCGTCGCGGGCGTCGCGGCGAAGTACCTGCTCGAGAAGCGCTATCCGCGCAGGTCCTTGCTGATGCTGCGCCTCGCCGTGATCTTCGCGAGCATCGTTGTACCGCTGCAGATCGTGATCGGCGATCTGCACGGGCTCAACACGCAGGAGCACCAGCCGGTGAAGGTCGCCGCGATGGAGGGCAACTGGGAGGCGAGGGCATTCGCGCCGCTGATACTCTTCGCCGTGCCGGACGCGGAGGCCGAGCGCAATCGGCTCGAGATCGGCATTCCCGGCCTCGCGAGCCTGATCCTGAAGCACGACTTCAGCGAGCCGATCGACGGGCTCAAAGATTTCCCGAGAGAGGAGCGGCCGCCGGTCGCCTGGGTCTTCTACTCGTTCCGCGTCATGGTCGGGCTCGGCCTCGTGATGCTGTTCGCCGCGTGGGCCGGGCTCTACCACCTCCGGCGCGGAACGCTCGACCGCACTCGCTGGCTGCTGAAGCTCTTCCGCTACGCGGCGCTCGCGCCGCTCGTCGCGCTCCTCGCAGGCTGGTTCACGACGGAGATCGGCCGGCAGCCGTATCTCGTCTACGGGATCATGCGCACGGCCGACGGCGTCTCGCCGGTGCCGGGCGGAAGCGTCGGCACGTCGCTCGCGCTGTTCGTGGTCGTTTACGGCGTCGCTTTCGGTGCCGGCGTCTACTACGTTGCGAAGCTGATTCGCCGCGGGCCGCTCGAGGTCGAGCCGGCGGAGCGAGGCGCGCCGACCGTGCGCCGGCCGTTGTCGGTTCCGGCGGAATCGATCGAGGAGCGGGGCTGATGGAAGGCGATTGGCTGACGCTCGTCTGGCTGTTCCTGATCGCGCTCGCGATCTTCATGTACGTGCTGCTCGACGGCTTCGTGCTCGGGATCGGTATCCTGTTTCCGTTCGCGCCGAAGGATACGGATCGCGACACGATGATGATGTCCGTCGCGCCGATCTGGGACGGCAACGAGACTTGGCTCGTGCTCGGTGTCGGCGGGCTGCTCGCGATGTTCCCGGTCGCTTATGCGATCGTGCTGCCGGCGCTCTATCTGCCGTTCATCTTCATGCTGCTCGGCCTGA
>CAYMAF010000276.1:0-3620 GCA_964388365.1 uncultured Gammaproteobacteria bacterium
CTTCGCCCATTCGTCGTCCATCGGGCCCGTGCCTCCGAGCGCGAGCACGTTCGCGGAGACGAGCAGCGTCACGGCCGCTTCCTCGAGCCGCAGCCATTCGTCTTCGCTTTGCGGCGGCTCGAACGCGTTCCACAGCGTGTTCGTCACCGGCGTGATCGTCTTCTCCATCAGCTCCTTGACGGAGACGAGCGGCCGGCCGTCGGCGATCGGAGCCTCGGGCGGCTGCGCAACGAGCGGAGCGGCCGCGAGCGACACCGCGGCCGCGAGCGCCGCGAGACGCGGCAAAGAGAGTGGGTGGCGGGTTCCGTGCATTGTCGTTGTCTCGTCGTTCACGTCACGCGCCGCCGCGCAGCGGGCGGCGACGTCAAGCTAGCATTGGCGCGAAGCGTCGATTATGCCGGGATCTACTTATCGCCGTTGGCCGCATCGCTATAACGTATGCGATACCGGCGAGCGCTCGTGTCTGATCCTCGTGACGAGCGCGAGCGCTGCGCCTTGTCTCGATAGCGTCGGCGAGCGCTGCATTTCCTCGGTGATCAGGCGATCCGCCTCGCGCCGATTGCCTTTGCAAAGGCGCACGAGCTCTGCCTCGTAGTCTCCGGGGCTCCAGGGTTTTCGCGCTCTTCGGTCGCGTCTTGCAGGGCGGCGTGCGATGGTCACACCTCCTTCGCTGCTTACGATGCCGGCACGGATGCGGCTTCGAGGCTACGTCGATTCCGAGCGAACTCTAGCATAAGCCTCGCGCGTTGGTTGTGCAGCGCACGAGGAGGGACTAGCATCGTCGACGGTCCCGCTGCATCGGCGGAGCGGGCGGCTGCGCACCGGGCGCCCGGCGCCGGCGAGGAGACGGTGAAGGTTCGATGGACCTCGGGCTCGACGGAAGATCCGCGCTGATCACCGGCGCGAGCAGAGGCATCGGGAAAGCCGTCGGGCATGCGCTCGCGCGTGAAGGGGTGAGCGTCGCGCTGCTCGCGCGCACCGCGAGCGACCTCGAGCGCGCAGGGACGGAGATTCGCGAAAGCACCGGCGCCCGCGTGCTCACGTTGACGGCCGATATCCGCGATCCGGACGCCGTGGCCGCCGCCGTCGACGAGGCCGCGGCCGTGCTCGGCACGATCCATGTCCTCGTGAACAACGCCGGCGGGCCGATCAAGCGGCCCGAGCGCCAGATCACGTGGCCGGACGCGGATTGGCGCGACGACATCGAGACCAAGACGCTCGGGATGCTGCGCGTGACGAAGGCGCTGCTGCCGCACATGCCGACCGACGGCACCGGCAGGGTCGTGAATATCAGCGGGATCGCCGGCGTCAGCGTGCTGACGTCCGCCCTGACCCACGGCATCAACAACTCCGCGATGAACCACGCGACGTCCTACCTCGCGGCGGATCTCGCCGCTTCGCGAATCACCGTCAACGCCGTGATCCCGGGGCTGATCGCGACCGAATGGCGCGAGGCGTGGGCCGAGCGCTCGGCCGACGCACGCGGCGAGACGAAGGACGCGTTCCTCGAGCGGACCTGCGCCGAGTGGGGGATCGTCGCGGGCCGCTGGGGCACGACGCAGGAGGTCGCGGACGCGGTCCTCTTCCTCGCGTCGGATCGGGCCGCGTATATCACCGGCGCCCGGCTGACCGTCGACGGCGGCTACTCGATCAACGTGCGAAGCTGACGAGCCGCGTGCTAACGCGGCTCAGCGATACTCAGTCGCCGGCCGCATCGCTCGGCGCGCCGGCCGCGGGGCGGCGCGCCGGCGGGCTCGCGTCGTCCGACGCCGGCGCCGTCAATCCGCGCCGCTCGAGCAGCGGCTCGATGCGCGGCTCGTGCCCGGCGAAATCGGTGAACAGCGCGAGCGCGTCGCGGCTGCCGCCGCGCGACAGCAGCCGCCGCCGGAAGCGATCGCCGTTCTCGCGCGTCAGACCGCCGTGGGTCTTGAACCACTCGACGGTGTTCGCATCGAGCACCTCGGACCAGATATACGAATAGTACGCCGCGTCGTAGCCGCCCATGATGTGGCTGAAATACGGCGTGCGGTAGCGAGGCGGCACCGGACGGTAGTCCATGCCGCTCGCGACGAGCGCGGCCGCCTCGAACGCGATGACATTCTCGGGCGGCGGCACTTCGTTCGGCGCGAGCCGGTGCCAGCTCTGATCGAGCATCGCAGCGGCGAGATACTCCGTCGTCGCGAATCCCTGGTTGAACTTCGCGCTCGCGAGCACCTTGTCGAGCAGCGCCTGCGGCATCGGCTCGCCGGTCTCGTGATGGCGCGCGTAGTTCTGCAGGACCTCCGGCCAATCCGCCCACATCTCGTTGACCTGAGAAGGGAACTCGACGAAGTCGCGAGGCACGCGGGTGCCGGCGAAGTACGGATACGTGACGTCCGAGAACATGCCGTGCAGCGCATGGCCGAACTCGTGAAACATCGTGACGACCTCGTCCCACGTCAGGAGCGTCGGCTGGCCGGCGGGCGGCTTCGGGATGTTCAGGTGATTCGCGACGACGGCTTTCGTTCCGCGCAGCGCCGACTGCGAGACGTACGCGTTCATCCACGCGCCGCCGCGCTTCGACGGGCGGGCATAAGGGTCGAAGATGAAGAGCGCGAGCTCGCTGCCGTCGGCGTCGCGGACGTCGAAGACGCGGACGTCCGGGTGGTAGACCGGCAGATCGTCGCGCTCGTCGAAGCGGATGCCGTAGAGCCGGTTCGCGGCGTAGAAGACGCCGTTCTCGAGCACGTTATCGAGCTCGAGATAGGGCTTGAGCTCGTTCTCGTCGAACTCGTAGGACGCTTGCCGCACCTTCTCGGCGTAGTACGCCCAGTCCCACGGCTCGAGCTCGAACGTCGGTGCGCCGTTCTCGGCCTGCTCGCGGTCGATCATCGCTTGCAGCGCGTCGCCTTCGCGGCGCGCATTCAGCACCGCCGCCGGCGCGAGCTGCGAAAGCATCTCATCGACGGCTTCCGGCGTTTTCGCGGTTTCGTCGGCGAGCACGTAGGCGGCATGATTCGGAAAGCCGAGCAGCCGCGCGCGCTCGGCGCGCAAACGCATGACCGTCGAGATGATCGCGGTATTGTCGTAGTCGTTGCCGCGGCTGCCGCGCGCGATCGATGCCTCGTGGATCCTCCGGCGCAGCTCGCGATTCTTCAGGTTCGCGTTCGGCGGCTGGCCGGTCGTGTTCTGCAGTGTGATCACGTATTTGCCGTCGAGGCCGCGTTCGGCCGCGGCGTCGGCGGCGGCCGCGATCGCCGCCTCCGAAAGCCCGTCGAGCTCGTCGCGGCGCTCGACGATCACGGCTGAGTCGTTGACCTCGGCGAGCACGTTCTGCTGAAACTGCGTGCGCAGCCGTGCAAGCTCCGCATTGATGTCGCGCAGCCGCGCCTTGTCGGCCTCGCCGAGCTTCGCTCCGGCGCGGACGAAGTCGATGTGATAACGCTCGATCAAGCGCACGGCTTCGGAATCGAGACCGAGCGCGTCGCGCCGCTGATGCAGCGTTTCGATGCGCGCGAACAGATCCGCGTTCAGCAGGATCGAATCCTCGTGCGCAGCGAGCTTCGGCGCGAACTCCGCCTGCAGCGCTTGGCGGCGGTCGTTCGTGTCCGCGCCGACGAGGGCATAGAAGATCGTCGCGG
>CAYMAF010000277.1:0-3616 GCA_964388365.1 uncultured Gammaproteobacteria bacterium
TCGCGCGCGCGATGCTCTGCCCGAGCGACGTCTTGCCGACGCCCGGAGGACCGACGAGGCATAGGATCGGCCCTTTCAGCTCCTTCACGCGCTGCTGCACCGCGAGGTACTCGAGGATCCGCTCCTTGACCTTCTCGAGGCCGTAGTGATCTTCCTCGAGCACGCGCTCGGCGGTCTCGAGGTTGCGATGCACCTTCGTGCGCGCCTTCCAAGGCACCTTCACGAGCCAGTCGATGTAGTTGCGCACGACGGTCGCCTCGGCCGACATCGGCGACATCAGCTTCAGCTTGTTGAGCTCGCTCGTCGCCTTCTCGTGCACGTCCTTCGGCATGCCCGCGGCCTTGATCTTCCGCTCGAGCTCCTGCAGCTCGTTCGGGCCGTCGTCCATCTCGCCGAGCTCTTTCTGAATGGCCTTCATCTGCTCATTCAGGTAGTACTCGCGCTGGCTCTTCTCCATCTGCTGCTTGACGCGGCCGCGGATGCGCTTCTCGATGCGCAGCATGTCGATCTCGCCGTCGATCAGCCCGAGCACGTGCTCGAGCCGCTCGCGGACGTCGACCATCTCGAGCACCTTCTGCTTCTCGGAGAGCTTCAGCGACATGTGCGCCGCGACCGTGTCCGCAAGCCGGCTAGCCGAATCGATGCCGGACAGCGACGTCAGGATCTCGGGCGGGATCTTCTTGTTCAGCTTGACGTACTGCTCGAAGCGCGCGATCAGCGAGCGAGCGAGCACGTCCATCTCACGCGGGTCCGCTTCGGCGGTCTCGACGAGCTCCTCGACCTCGGCCGAGAAGCAGTCCTCGATCTCGAGGTTGACGAGCCGGGCGCGCTTGACGCCCTCGACGAGCACCTTCACGGTGCCGTCGGGCAGCTTCAGGAGCTGGAGGATCGTCGCAAGCGTGCCGATCGGATAAACGTCCTTCTCCGTCGGCTCGTCGACGTCCGCCTGCTGCTGCGCGACGAGCAGGATCTCCTTGCCCGCCGCCATCGCCTTGTCGAGCGCGATGACCGACTTCTCCCGCCCGACGAAGAGCGGAAGCACCATGTGCGGATAGACGACGACGTCCCTCAGCGGAAGGATCGGCAGCCGTCGGAATTCTGGGCGCTCCGGATTACCTGTTTCCATCGTTTCGGTTCCCTCGGTACCGGATTGAAAGATCGGGACAGCGAAGACGGCCCGGGAGAGAAGAGATTAGAGCCATTCTGCCGACGAAAAGAGGGCCTGCGTCCAATTTCGCCGGAGCAAAGAGAAGCGAGCGGCGCGGAAAAGGGCAAAGGTCCCTTTTCCGTGATGCTCCGCTCAATTCCGGTACCCGTCTCCGACCGCCGCCGGCTCGTCCGACTCGTAGATGATATAGGGCTTGGTCTCGCCGGTGACGACCGCGTCGTCGACGACGACTTTCGTCGCATTGGTCATCGAAGGCAAGTCGTACATCGTGTCGAGCAGCACGTTCTCGAGAATCGTGCGCAGCCCGCGCGCGCCGGTCTTGCGCTGCATCGCCTTCTTCGCGACCGCGCGCAGCGCGTCCTCGCGGAACTCGAGCTCGACGCCCTCCATCTCGAAGAGCTTCTGATACTGCTTCGTCAGCGCGTTCTTCGGCTCGGTGAGAATCTGAACGAGCGCGTCCTCGTCGAGCTCCTCGAGCGTCGCGACCACCGGCAGACGGCCGACGAACTCCGGAATCAAGCCGTACTTGATCAGGTCTTCCGGCTCGACGTCCTGCAGCACCTTGCTGACGTTTCGGCTCGCCTCCTCGTGGCTCTTCACATCGGCGACGAAGCCGATGCCGCTCTTCTTCGAGCGGTTCAAAATGACCTTCTCGAGCCCCGAGAACGCACCGCCGCAGATGAACAGGATGTTCGACGTGTCGACCTGCAGGAACTCCTGCTGCGGGTGCTTGCGGCCGCCCTGCGGCGGCACCGACGCGATCGTGCCCTCGATCAGCTTGAGCAGCGCCTGCTGCACGCCTTCGCCCGAGACGTCGCGCGTGATCGACGGGTTGTCGCTCTTACGCGAGATCTTGTCGATCTCGTCGATATAGACGATGCCCGTCTGCGCCTTCTCGACGTCGTACTCGCACTTCTGCAAGAGCTTCTGGATGATGTTCTCGACGTCCTCGCCGACATAACCCGCTTCGGTCAGCGTCGTCGCGTCGGCGATGGTGAACGGCACGTTCAACAGACGCGCGAGCGTCTCCGCGAGCAGCGTCTTGCCGCACCCCGTCGGACCGATCAGCAGAATGTTGCTCTTCGCGAGCTCGACTTCCTGCTTGTTCTTGTCGCGCTGGCGCGTCTGCAGCCGCTTGTAATGGTTGTAAACCGCAACGGCGAGAATCTTCTTCGCCCGATCCTGGCCGATGACATACTCGTCGAGCACGGCCTTGATCTCGTGCGGCTTCGGTAGCTTGTCCCGCCCTCGCTCCGCCTTCTCATCCAGCTCTTCGCGGATGATGTCGTTGCAGAGCTCGACGCACTCGTCGCAGATGAAGACGGAAGGCCCTGCGATGAGCTTGCGCACTTCATGCTGGCTCTTGCCGCAGAACGAGCAGTACAGCAGCTTGCCGTCGTCCGTCTTGCCGCGCGAATCATCGCTCATAGCGCCTTCCTTCTGCTCGTCAGAAAAGTGCTTGCCGGCCTTATAACACTAGTCCTCGAGGTGTGCAAAGCTCGGAATCTCACTTTCCTTAGGGTTACTTGAGAGTCTGTCGACCGCGTCAAGGCTTGGACTCGCGCTTGTGCAGTACCTGGTCGATTAGACCGTAAGCCACCGCCGTTTCTCCGTCCATGAAATGGTCCCGGTCGCTGTCCGCCGCGATCTTCTCGACCGGCTGGCCCGTGTGATGCGCCAGAATATGGTTGAGCCGATCGCGAAGCTTCAGCACCTCGCGGGCGTGAATATCGATGTCCGCAGCCTGTCCCTGGAAGCCGCCGCTCGGCTGGTGGATCATGATTCGCGAGTGCGGCAGGCAGTACCGCTTGCCCTTCGCACCGGCGGCGAGCAGCAGCGCGCCCATGCTCGCGGCCTGCCCGAGGCAAATCGTGCTGACGTCCGGTTTTATGAATTGCATCGTGTCATAAATCGAAAGACCGGACGTCACGATGCCGCCGGGAGAGTTGATATAGAGATGAATGTCCTTGTCGGGGTTCTCGGACTCGAGGAACAACAGCTGCGCGACGACCAGATTCGCCATGTGATCGTCGATCGGCCCGACGACGAACACGACCCGATCCTTCAGCAGGCGCGAGTAGATGTCGTACGCGCGCTCACCGCGAGCCGTTTGCTCCACGACCATCGGAACCAGATTCAGGGCAGTTGCGCTCACTCTCGTACTCCCTCAAGGTGGAAGGCGGGGCCCGTTCCCATCATTCGCTCACGTGCGTCACGTACGGCTTCTCCGGATCTCCGGGAGGGGCCCGAAAGGACCTGACCGAAGGGCTCGACCCCGCGAAACGGACCGGGGTCGAGCTGCGACGATCCGGCCTTCTCGTCAACCGGCGGCCATGAACTCCTCGAACGACCGAGGCTCGTCCGTGACCTTCGCACGCTCGAGAATCGTTTCGACGACCTGATCCTCGAGCACGCTCGCCTCGACCTGCGACATCAGCTCGCGGCTCG
>CAYMAF010000278.1:0-3616 GCA_964388365.1 uncultured Gammaproteobacteria bacterium
ATGAGCACCGCGGAGCTCGGGCTGTCGCTTGCGGAAATGATTCGCCGCGGCAAGGTGCACGCGATCTCCTGCACGGGTGCGAACCTCGAGGAGGATCTGTTCAACCTCGTCGCGCACGAGCATTACGTCCGCATTCCGCACTACCGGCATCTTTCGCCGGAGCAGGAGGAGGCGCTGTACGAGCAAAACCTGAACCGGGTCACCGATACCTGCATCCCGGAGCACGAAGCGATGCGCCGCCTCGAGAAGGTCATGCTCGATCGCTGGCTCGCGGCCGATGCGGCCGGCGAGCGCTATCTGCCGCACGAGTTCATGTACGCGGCGCTTCGGGCCGGAGAGCTCGAGCGGTTCTACCAGATCGACCCGAAAGACAGCTGGCTGATCGCCGCATGCGAGGCGGATCTGCCGCTGTTCGTCCCCGGCTGGGAGGACTCGACGCTCGGCAACATGTATGCGAGCCACTGTATCTCCGGCGAGATCAAGAATCCGTTGACCGTGAAGTCTGGCATCGAGTACATGATCGCGCTCGCCGACTGGTATCAGAAGACCGCGTGGAACACGCCGATCGGTTTCTTCCAGATCGGCGGCGGGATCGCCGGCGATTTCCCGATCTGCGTCGTGCCGATGCTCGAGCAGGACCTCGGCGTCGAGGATGTGCCGAAGTGGGCGTATTTCTGCCAGATCAGCGACTCGACGACGAGCTACGGCTCGTACTCCGGTGCCGTGCCCAACGAGAAGATCACCTGGGGCAAGCTCGCGGCGGATACGCCGAAGTTCATCATCGAGTCCGACGCGACGATCGTCGCGCCGCTCGTCTTCGCTTACGTCCTCGGGGAGTAATCCGCTCATGGCATCCCGTCCGGAAGCGATCGAGCCGCAGCAGGAGCGGGTCGGCTGGACCATCGAGGATTCGGCCGACCTCTACAGGATCACGAGCTGGGGCGAGCCGTACTTCTTTATCAACGAGGCCGGGCACGCGGCCGTGCGAGCGCTCGACTCCGCTTCGACGACGATGGATATCGTAGCGATCGTCAACGAGCTGCGCCGGCGCGGCATCAAGTTCCCGATCCTGATTCGCTTTCAGGACGTCCTGCGCGCGCAGGTCAAGCGGATCAACGAGGCGTTCAAGGAGGCGATCGCCGAGGCCGGTTACGAGAACGTCTATCGCGGCGTCTACCCGATCAAGGTCAACCAGCTGCACGAGGTCGTCGACGAGCTGCTCGACGCGGGCAAGCCTTACGGCATGGGGCTCGAGTGCGGCTCGAAGGCGGAGCTTCTCGCGACGCTGCCGCACGTCGACAACGATACGCTGCTCGTCTGCAACGGCGTCAAGGACCGTACGATGCTGTCGTTGATGATCAACGGGCAGCGGCTCGGGCAGAACGTCGTGCCGGTGATCGAGAAGTACACCGAGTTCACCGACCTCAAGAATCTCGCGCAGGCCGCCGGTTTCAAGCCGCAGCTCGGCGTGCGCGTTCGGCTGCTGTCGCGCGGCTCCGGCCGCTGGTCGGAATCGACCGGGGCTCACTCGAAGTTCGGCCTGTCGGCCACGGAGCTGATGCGTCTCGTCGACGAGCTCGAGCGCAACGATCTGCGCGACAAGCTCGTGCTGCTTCACTGCCACGTCGGCAGCCAAATCGCGGACATTCAGGCCGTGAAGCGCGCGACGAAGGAGGTCACGCAGGTCTACGCCGCGCTGGTTCGCCGCGGCATGAACCTCAAGTATCTCGACGTCGGCGGCGGTCTCGGCGTGAACTACGACAAGGGACACCTCGACGAGGACGCCGGCATCAACTACAGCCTTCAGGAATACGCGAACGCCGTCGTCTTCACCGTCAAAGAGGTCTGCGACGCGAACGACGTGCCGATGCCGATCCTCGTGACCGAGAGCGGCCGCGCGCTGACGGCGCATCATTCGGTGCTGATCGTGCCGGTCATCGGCGCGCGCGCGAAGGACGATTCCTCGCTCGACCTCGTCGTGCCCGAGGATTGCGAGGAGCCGGTCCAGGCCCTCGGCCGCATCCTCGATTCTCTGCCGGAGCTCAAGACCCCGGGAGAGCTGCTCGAGGCGTATCACGACGCGAAGGACCGTCTCGACGAGGTCGGCACGCTGTTCACGCTCGGCTACGTCCCGCTCGAGGAGCGTGCGCTCGCGGAGGCGCTGTACTGGAGGGTCTTGAATCGGCTGCTGAAGGCGGCCCAGCAGGACGAAGAGCTCGCGAGCTCGCCGGATATCGTCGAGCTCGAAGCGACGATGACCGACCAGTACCTTTGCAATTTCTCGGTGTTCCAGTCAATGCTGGACCATTGGGCGATCGGGCAGCCGTTCCCGATCATGCCGATCGACCGGCTCGCCGAGGAGCCGCGCCGGCGAGGCGTGCTCGTCGACCTCACGTGCGATTCCGACGGCAAGGTGCGTCATTACATCTCGAGCCGCGACAACCGCTATCTGCCGCTGCACAAGCTCGATCCGACGCAGCCGTACTTCCTCGGGTTCTTCCTGATGGGGGCTTACGAGGACATCGTCGGCGATGCGCACAACCTATTCGGCCGGGTCGCAGAGGCCCACGTCTACGCCGATGCCGAGGAGCCCGGCAATTTCTGGATCGAGAAGATCATTCCGGGCACGGCCGTGCAGGACATGCTCGCGCAAGTGCAGTACTTCCCGAACGACCTGCATCGGCGCATGAGCGAGCTGGTCCGCGCGAAGATTCAGGCAGGCGTCGTGCGGCCGACGCAGGGCATGGAGATCCTGGACTACTACATGGCGACGTTCTCCGCGAACACGTACTGCGACTCCCGTAACATGGAGCGTGAGGAGCATCGGGTATGAGCGGCACGGTGACGAGCACTCGATCGAGCCGCCTTGCGGTCGGTCTTGTGCAGATGGCGATGTCCGAGTCGCCGGACGAGAACCTCGCGAAGGCGGAGGCCCTGATTCGCGACGCGGCCGCGCGCGGTGCGAAGCTCGTCGTGCTGCCGGAGCTCTTTCGGTCGCGCTACTTCTGCCAATCGGAGGACGTCGCGAATTTCGCGCTCGCCGAGACCGTGCCCGGTCCGACGACCGAGCGCCTCGGGAAGCTCGCGACGACGCTCGACGTCACGATCGTCGCGAGCCTGTTCGAGCGGCGCGCGCCCGGGCTTTACCACAACACCGCGGCCGTGCTCGACGCGAAGCGGGGTTATATCGGCAAGTACCGGAAAATGCACATTCCGGACGATCCGCGCTACTACGAGAAGTTCTACTTCACGCCCGGGGATCTCGGGTTTCGCACGTTCTCGACGGACGCCGCCGAGCTCGGCGTGCTCGTCTGCTGGGATCAGTGGTATCCAGAGGCTGCGCGGCTCGTCGCGATGCGCGGCGCCGAGCTCCTGATCTACCCGACCGCGATCGGCTGGCATCCGGAGGAGAAGGCCGAGTACGGCGAGCGGCAGCACGCCGCGTGGGAAACCATTCAGCGCAGCCATGCGATCGCGAACGGCTGCTTCGTCGTCGCCGTGAACCGCGTCGGGTTCGAGCCCGCGCCGGACGGGCCCGGCGGCATCGAGTTCTGGGGCCAGAGCTTTCTCGCCGCGCCGGACGGCCGTGTGCTCGTGCGCGCGCCGGCGGACGAGG
>CAYMAF010000279.1:0-3613 GCA_964388365.1 uncultured Gammaproteobacteria bacterium
GCGTCGAGCGCGCCCGCGCGGCGATCGACGACGGCTCGGCCGCGAAGCTCGTCGACTGCCTCGCCGGCTTCGAGGGCGGGCCGGCATGATCGCGCGCACGCCGAAGGGGCACTCGTCGGACCGAAGGAGCCGGCGATGAGCGGCCTGCTCGATCGAATGGCGAAGGCGAGCCGCGAGCGCGTCCGCGCGGCGCGCGCGGCCGTGCCCGAGGGCCGGCTGCTCGCGCGTGCGGCCGAGGCGCCGCCGGCGCCGCCGCTCGTGCTCGGCGCGTTCGACGTGATTGCCGAGCTCAAGCTCAGGAGCCCGTCGGCCGGCGGGCTCGCCCGTCAGGGCCTCGACCGCGACGCGCAGATCGCCGCGTACTGCGACGGCGGCGCGGCCGCGATCTCGGTGCTGACCGAGCCCGACGAGTTCGGCGGCTCGCTCGAGCACCTCCGCGACGCCGCGAGGCTCGCCGCGGCGCACGGCCGGCCGGTGATGCGCAAGGACTTCCTGACCGACCCGTATCAGGTCGCCGAGGCGCGCGCGGCCGGCGCGGGCGGCGTGCTGATCATCGTGACGATGCTGTCCGATGCCGACGTCTCGGCGCTGCTCGGGGCGGCCCGCGAGCTCGGATTGTTCGCGCTGCTCGAGGCATTCGACGCCGACGATCTCGAGCGGATCGCGGCGCTCGAGCCGCCGTCCGCGGGCCCGCCGGTCCTCGCAGGCCTGAACTGCCGGAATCTGCGCACGCTCGACGTCGATTTCAGGCGGTTCGCGGAGCTCGCGCCGCGCCTCCCCGCGGGCTTCCCGGCCGTTGCCGAGAGCGGGATCGAAGGCCCGGACGATGCACGGTCGGTCGCGTCCAACGGCTACCGGCTCGCGCTCGTCGGCTCGGCGCTGATGCGCGCGGCGGCGCCGCGCGACGCGGTCGCCGGACTGATCGCGGCGGGGCGGGAAGCAGCTCGGCCACCGTCCGCGACGAGGCCGTGAGGATGTTCGTGAAGATCTGCGGCGTCACGACTGCGAGCGCGATCGCCGCGGCGGCCGAGGCGGGCGCCGACGCGGTCGGCTTCGTGTTCGCGCGCTCGCCGCGGCGGATCTCGCCGCAGAATGCGCGCGCGCTCGCCGCGGATTTGCCGGCCGACCTGCTCAAGGTCGCGGTCTTCCGCCATCCGGAAGCCGAGCTCGTCGCCGAGGTCATCGACGTGCTCGAGCCCGACTACGTGCAGACCGATGCCGGGGATTTCGCCGGCTTCGACCTTCCGCCCGGGTGCCGGGCTCTGCCGGTCTATCGCGACGGCGGCGTGCCGGCCGTCGACGAGACGCCGCCGCGGCTGCTGTTCGAGGGCGCGGTCAGCGGCGCCGGCAAGACGGCCGACTGGGACGACGCGCGACAGCTCGCCGCGAGGACCGAGCTGATCCTCGCCGGCGGGCTGACGCCCGACAATGTCGGGGCGGCGATTCGCGCCGTGCGGCCGTGGGGCGTCGACGTCTCGAGCGGCGTCGAGCATGCGCCGGGGCAGAAAGATCCGGCGCGGATCGCCGCGTTCGTCGCGCGCGCACGCGAGGCCGCTGCGCTGCTCGAGCGTGGCGAGCCGAAGATCGATTCGAGCGGCCGCGGCTGACGACGGCCGCGCGAGAGGAGGAACGATGGAGATCGAACGCGAGGAACGCGAACGGCTTCTCGAGGAGCTGCTCGCGGGCCGGTATCCGGACGCCGCGGGCCGTTTCGGGCCGTTCGGCGGCCGCTACGTGCCGGAAACGCTGATGGCCGCGGTCACGCGGCTCGAGGAAGGCGTACGCACGACGCTGCGCGCGCCGGAGTTCGAGGCGCGGCTCGCCGCGGAGCTGCGCGACTGGGTCGGGCGGCCGACCGCGCTGACGCACGCGCCCGAGCTCGGCCGTCGCTGGGGTGCCGACGTCTATCTGAAGCGCGAGGACCTCGCGCATACCGGCGCGCACAAGATCAACAACGCGATCGGCCAGGCGCTGCTCGCCCAAGCGCTCGGCGCGAAGCGGATCGTCGCCGAGACCGGCGCCGGGCAGCACGGCGTCGCGTCGGCCGCGGCGTGCGCACGCGTCGGGCTGCCTTGCACGGTCTATATGGGCGCGGTCGACGTCGCCCGGCAGGCGCCGAACGTCGATCGGATGCGGCGGCTCGGCGCGGACGTCGTCGCGGTCGAGTCCGGCGACCGGACGCTGCGCGCGGCGATCGACGAGGCGATTCGCGACTGGGTCGCGGATCCCGAAGGCACGTATTACCTGATCGGCTCGGCGATCGGGCCGCATCCGTATCCGTATCTCGTGCGCGAGCTCCAGGCCGTGATCGGCCGCGAGGCGCGTGCGCAGCTCCTCGAGCGCGCGGGTCTGCCGGACGCGGTGTTCGCGTGCGTCGGCGGCGGCTCGAATGCGATCGGCCTGTTCCACGCCTTCCTCGGCGATCGCGGCGTGCGCCTGTTCGGCGTCGAGGCCGGCGGCCGCGGCAGCGCGCTCGGCGAGCATTCGGCGACGCTGTCCGCGGGGCGGCCCGGCGTGCTGCACGGCAACTACTCGATGCTGCTTTACGACGACGACGGGCTGATCCAGGAGACGCATTCAGTCTCGGCCGGCCTCGACTATCCCGGCGTCGGGCCCGAGCACGCGCTGTTGAAAACGATCGGCCGCGTCGACTACGTCACTGCGGGCGATGACGAAGCGCTCGCCGCGCTCGACGAATGCTGCGAGGCCGAGGGCATCCTGCCGGCGCTCGAGAGCTCGCACGCGCTCGCGGGCGCGAAACGTTGGGCGAAGGAGAACCCGGGCGCGAGGATCCTCGTCGGGCTTTCGGGCCGCGGCGACAAGGATATGCCGATCCTCGCGCAGTACCCGTCTAGAAAGGAGAGCCGCCATGTCGCTTGAGCCGCGCGCGCGCATCCGGAACGCGATCGAGAGCGCGGACGGCCCGGCGCTCGTCGCGTTCATGACCGGGGGCTTCCCCGCGCCCGGCCGGTTCCTCGACGACCTGCGCACGGTCGCCGAGGTCGCCGACGCGATCGAGATCGGCGTGCCGTTCTCGGACCCGATGGCCGACGGCGTCACGGTCCAGCGCTCGAGCCGCTCCGCGATCGAGCACGGCGTGACGCTGCGCTGGATTCTCGACGAGCTCGCGCGGCGGGATGCCGAGCTCGGCGCGCCGGTGCTGCTCATGAGCTATCTGAACCCGCTGCTCGCGCTCGGCTACGAGACGCTCGCGGCGCGTGCCGTCGACGCCGGCGTCGACGGCTTCATCGTGCCGGATCTGCCGTACGAGGAAAGCGGGCCGTTCAGGGCCGCGCTCGATGCGCGGGGCCTCGCGCTCGTGCAGCTCGTGACGCCGGCGACGCCGCGCGAGCGGCTGCGCGACTTGACGGCCGCGAGCTCCGGATTCGTCTATGCCGTGACCCGGACCGGCACGACGGGCGCCGGCGAGCTGCCCGCGGAGCTCGCGGACTATCTCGACGCGGTGAAGGCCGTGTCAAAGGTCCCGGTCTGCGCCGGCTTCGGCGTCCGCGAGCGGGCGCAGGTCGAGCTGATCGGCCGGCATGCCGACGGCGTCATCGTCGGCTCGGCGCTCGTCGAGGTGCTCGAGCGCGGCGAGGATCCCGCGGCGTTC
>CAYMAF010000280.1:0-3611 GCA_964388365.1 uncultured Gammaproteobacteria bacterium
ATCAACAGCCAGTCCGGCAAGGGCGGCGTCGCGCTCGTGCTCGAGCGCGATCACGGCATCGCGCTGCCGAAGTGGATGCACCCGGTCATTAGCGACATCGTGCAGCGCGAGGCGGACCGGACCGGCAGAGAGATCACGTCGGCCGAGATTCGCGCGCTGTTCGATTCGGAGCTCGCGTCCGTGCCCGCCGGCTGGCGGCTCGAAGGCTACGATTCGAAGTCGGAGCAGCAGCGCACGGTCGGCAACTTCCGGATCTCGACCGCCGAAGGCGAGGTGAGCTTGACCGGCGAAGGGCAAGGGCTCGTCGAGGCGTTGATCGATGCGGTCCAGCGGCGTCTCGACTCGACCCTGACCGTCGTCGCGTTCGCGGAGCACGCGCTGCAATCGGGCACCGACGCCCAGGCGCTCGCCTCCGTGATCGTCTCGGTCGGCGTCGAGCAGAGCGCGGCATGCTGCATCGATGAGGACAGCGCGGTCGCGACGATGCAGGCGGTGCTATCCGCCGTCGGCCGCGCCGGCGCGCGGTTGCGGACGGACCTGCGCGCCGCGGTCTGACCGGCGACTCGGGCCGGATCCTTTCTCCGATCGAGAAGGGATCCGGCCGGTCATCTCTGCGCCGGCGAATGCGCCGCTCCGTTTCCCGGCCTTTTCCCGACTCCCGAGTTATACTCGCTCGTACACCCGCTCGTTTGGCGCCATGTCAAGGGGGAGTCGATGTCCGACATGACCAGGCGCGAGTTCTTGACGTTCACGGGCGCGTCGCTCGCCGGCTCGAGCCTCGCGCTGCTCGGCTTCTCGCCGAGCGACGCGGTCGCGAGCGTCCGTGACTTCAAGCTCGCCAGGGCCACCGAGACGCGCAATACGTGCCCGTACTGCTCCGTGTCGTGCGGCGTCCTGATGTACTCGCTCGGCGATCGCTCGAAGAACGCGAAGGCGACGATCTTCCATATCGAGGGCGATCCGGATCATCCGGTCAATCGCGGCACCCTGTGTCCGAAGGGGGCCGGGCTGGTCGACTTCATCCACAGCCCGAGCCGGCTGAAGTACCCCGAATATCGCGCGCCTCGCTCGAGCCGCTGGCAGCGGATCTCGTGGGACGAGGCGCTCGATCGCATCGCGAGGCTGATGAAGGACGACCGCGACGCGAACTTCGTCGCGGCCGACTCCGCCGGCCGGACCGTGAACCGCTGGACGACGACTGGCATGCTCGCCGCGTCGGCGAGCAGCAATGAGACCGGATATCTCACGCACAAGATCGTCAGGAGCCTAGGGCTCGTCGCATTCGACAACCAGGCGCGCGTCTGACACGGCCCGACGGTGGCAGGTCTTGCCCCGACGTTCGGCCGTGGAGCGATGACGAACCACTGGGTCGACATCAAGAATGCCGACCTCGTGCTGATCATGGGCGGTAATGCTGCCGAAGCGCACCCGTGCGGCTTCAAGTGGGTCACGGAGGCGAAGGCGAATAACGCTGCGAGGCTCATCGTCGTCGATCCGCGTTTCACGCGCTCGGCCTCGGTCGCGGACGTCTATGCGCCGATCCGCACCGGCACGGACATCGCGTTCCTCGGGGGCGTGATCCGATACCTGCTCGAGAACGACCGCATTCAGCACGAGTACGTCGCGAGCTATACCGACGCGTCGTTCATCGTGAAGGAGGAGTTCGCGTTCGGCGACGGGCTGTTCTCAGGCTACGACCCGGAGCGCCGGGTCTACGACCGCTCGAGCTGGGATTACGAGCTCGATGAGAACGGCTTCGCGCGCACCGACCCGACGCTGACGCATCCGCGCTGCGTGCTGAACCTGATGCGTGCGCACTATTCGCGCTATACGTCGGAGATGGTCGAGCGCGTCTGCGGGACGCCGCGAGAGAAGTTCCTCGAGATCTGCGAGATGATCGCGTCGACCGCGGCGCCGAACCGCGCGATGACGATCATGTACGCGCTCGGCTGGACCCAGCATTCGGTCGGCTCGCAAATGATCCGCTGCGGCGCGATGCTGCAGCTTCTGCTCGGCAATATCGGCGTCTCGGGCGGCGGCATGAACGCGCTCCGCGGCCACTCGAACATTCAGGGCCTGACCGATCTCGGTCTGCTGTCGGATCTCTTGCCGGGGTATCTCACGCTGCCGCGCGACACCGAGCAGAGCTATTCGGATTATCTCGCCGCGCGGACGCAGCTGCCGCTGCGTCCGAATCAGATGAGCTACTGGCAGTACTACCCGCGCTTCTTCGTCAGCCTGCAGAAGGCCTGGTGGGGCGACGGGGCGCGCGAGGACAACGACTGGGCGTACGACTACCTGCCGAAGCTCGACCGCGTCTACGACATGCTTCAGACGTACGAGCTGATGCATCAGGGCCGCTTCAACGGCTACCTCGCGCAGGGCTTCAATCCGCTCGCGGCCGCACCGAACAAGGCGAAGCTGAGCGCCGCGCTCGCGAAGCTGAAGTTTCTCGTCGTCATGGATCCGCTCGTGACCGAGACGTCGGAGTTCTGGCGCAACTTCGGCGAGCATAACGACGTCGACCCCAACGAGATCGAGACCGAGGTCTTCCGGTTGCCGACGAGCTGCTTCGCCGAGGAGGAAGGTGCGCTCGTGAACTCGGGCCGCTGGCTCCAATGGCACTGGAAGGGTGCGGAGCCGCCCGGCGAGGCGCGCACCGATATCGAGATCATGAGCGAGATCTTCGTTCGGCTTCGCCGGCTCTATGCCGAGGAAGGCGGCGCGTTCCCCGATCCGATCGTGAACCTCACGTGGCCGTACGCGAATCCCGCGAGCCCGAGCCCGGAGGAGATCGCGAAGGAGTACAACGGCAGGGCGCTCGCGAACGTCACGGATCCGGCCGACCCGTCGCGGATCGTGCGGCGTGCGGGCGAGCAGGTCGCGGGCTTCGGGGAGCTGCGCGCGGACGGCTCGACGGCGTGCGGCTGCTGGATCTATGCGGGCGCATGGACCGAGGCGGGCAATCAGATGGCGCGCCGCGACAACAGCGATCCGACCGGCATCGGCCAGACGCTGAACTGGGCGTGGTCGTGGCCGGCGAACCGCCGCGTGCTCTATAACCGCGCGTCCTGCGATCCGAGCGGGCGGCCGTTCGATCCGCGGCGCAAGCTCGTCGAATGGAACGGCACGCGGTGGGCCGGCGCCGATACGCCGGATTTCCCGCTCGACGAGGATCCGGCGGCCGGCATGGGCCCGTTCATCATGAACCAGGAAGGCGTCGCGCGGTTCTTCGCGCGCGGCGGGCTCGCCGAAGGACCGTTCCCTGAGCATTACGAGCCGTTCGAGACGCCGCTCGCGTACAACCCGCTGCATCCGAACGAGCCGCGCGCGACGAGCAATCCGGCCGCGCGCGTCTTCGAGGCGGACCGCCGCGAGCTCGGCGACCCGGAGCGTTTCCCGCACGTCGCGACGACGTATCGGCTCACGGAGCATTTTCACTTCTGGACGAAGCACGTGCGGCTGAACGCGATCATGCAGCCGGAGCAATTCGTCGAGATCGGCGAAGGGCTCGCCGCGGAGCTCGGCATCGCCGCCGGCGACCGCGTCCACGTGGCGTCGAATCGCGGCCGCATCACGGCGGTCGCGGTCGTCACGAAGCGGATCAGGAC
>CAYMAF010000281.1:0-3605 GCA_964388365.1 uncultured Gammaproteobacteria bacterium
ACCTTCGACGGCAGCACCTTCTCGAGCGACGGAAAACCGTTCAAGTGCAGCAGCAGATAGTCGGCACGGCGGTATTCGTCGAGCAGCGCGTCCCGGCTCATCGGCGGCAGCAGCGTGACGTTGCGCACGCCGGCCGCGGCGAGCCGGTTCGCGAGCGGGATTCGCTGTCCGCCGTCGCCGATGATCCTGAATGAATAGCCGTCGCCGAGCACTCGCGCCGCTTCCGGCACGACGTTCTCGAGCCCTTGGCCGAGACCGATATTGCCCGCATAGACGATCGTCTTCGCGCCGCACGGCTCGGGCTTGCGGAAGTCGTAGTCGAGGAACTCGCGGTCGATGCCGTTGCTGAAGAAGCTGTACGGACGCGGCGGGAAGCGCCTCCGGCAATAGTCGAGGAACGCCTCCGACACGAGATTGATGCGCGCGGCGGCCGAGAACGTCTTCTGCTCGATCCGGCCGAGCGCCGGCAGCAGCAGCGGCTTGCCCGGCATCCGAAACATTTCGCGGACGTTGTCGAGGAACATATCGCGCACGTCGAGGTAGAACGCGGCTCCCGTGCGACGCGCGATCAGCGCGCCGAGGAATCCGGTCAAGAGGCGCGAGGTTGTCGCGACGACGACGTCGTAACGCTTGCCGCGCACGGCACGCAGCGCGCGGGCGGCGAAGCCGGAGAACACGAGGCTTTGATCGAGCAAGCCGCTGCGGTGGAACCCGACCGGCAGCCGCGTCACAGTCACAGACGCCGAGCGCTCGAGCGAAAGCGCGTGCTCCTCGGCCGCGTCCCGATACGACGCATACCGGTGCGGCCGGGTCGTGAGCACGTCGATCTCGACGCCCCGCCCGCCCGTGCGCATCAGCGCTTCGACGAGCGCAGCCGCCCGGAACGACCCGGCGGAAAGATCCGGCGGGTAGTAAAACGTCAGCAGGAGCAGCTTCATGCGTGCGCCGAGCTCGGGGTGCTCACGATCGTCATCCCTCGGGTCGCTGGCCAGCCGGTAGTGTAATCGCTTGCAAGACGAGAAAAAAACGCGGGCTTTCGCTGCGGCCGAAGCGCTCCAGGTATCATTCGGCGCGGACGCACGACCAAGCACATGACCACACGATCCTCGGCACGACCTCGCGTCGTCTTCTTCAGCATCAACGGCGCAGGGCTCGGCCACCTGAGCCGCAGCCTCGCGTATGCTCGCCGTCTGGAAGACCGGGCCGAATTGGTGTTCTTCTCCCTCGCGTCCGCGCTCGAGGTGATCCACGACATGGGCTTTCCGGCCGACTACTTCGTCTCGGAGGCATGGACGCGCTCCGAAAGCAACGCGTGGGAGCGCGAGCTGCTCGTCCGGTTCGCCCTGCTGCTCGAGGAGGTGCGGCCGACCGTCGCGGTCTTCGACGGGACATGGCCCTTTCAGGGCTTCCTCGACGCGTGTGATGCATACAACGTGCCGCGCAGAGTATGGTCGAAGCGCGGCCTGCACCGCCCCGGTCACGGCATCGTGCCGGTCGACGAGCGACATTTCGATCTCGTGCTCGAGCCGGGCGAGCTCGGCACGTCGCTCACCGTCGTGCGCTCTCGGCGCCCGGGTCGGAAGGTCAAGACGCCGCCGGTGACGCTGCTGCGCGACGACGAGCCGCTCGGCCGCGACGCGGCACGCGCGGCACTCGGGCTCGATCCCGACGGCCGCCATGCGCTGCTCGCGCTCGGCGCCGGCAACCTCGGCGATCCGACGCCCGCCGCGGTCGGCCTGATCGAGGAGCTCGGCCGGCGCGGCTTCGACGTCGCGTGCGCGCGCGCGCCGATCTCGATCAGGGATCTGCCGCTGCCGGACGGCGCGCGCCCGCTCGAGCTCTTCCCGCTCGGGCGCTATCTCCGCGCGTTCGACGTCTTCGTCGGCGCCGCGGGCTACAACACGTGCTGCGAGGTCGTGCAGTCGGGCGTCCCGAGCCTGCTCGTGCCGAATACCGTCGCGGCCGACGACCAGGCGCGGCGCGCGGCCGCCGTCGCGCGGCATGCGCGCGCCGTCGTCTCGGTCTGTCGAACGGCCGACGAGCGGCGCGAGGCCGTCGACCGCCTGCTCGCGCTCGTCGATGCCGAGCCGCCGCCGCGGCCGCCGCTCGACGGCGCAGCGCACGGCGCGGATGAGATCTTCGCGCTCTGCGCGGGAGCTGTGCGGTGACGCTCGACGACGACGCCCGGCGGCTGCGGCAAGAGATCGAGCGGCTCGCCGCCGACGCCGAGACCGACCCGGTCCTCGTGCGCTACCCGCCGCGGTTCGGACGGATGCGACTCGGCCTCTACCGGCGAATTCGCCTCGCGGTCGGCGACGTGCTGCGCGCGTCGGGCCTTCGCGCGCGGCCGGTGCCGAAACCGTGGCGCGTCGGCCTCCGTCATGCCGAGGGGACGGAAGACGCCGGCGCGCTCGTGCTGTGGGCGCTCGGCGCCGAGCGCGGCGCGCTGCGGCAGGCTTGCCTCGCGTTCAAGCGGATCGAGCCGGCGCTGCTGCCCGATCTCGTCCCGGTGCTCGTCACCGATATCGCCGACTTCGCGTTCTTCTCCCGGCTCGGCTGGCTCGTCGAGTACGTGCCGTCGTTGTCCGCGCCGGCCGAGGGCTATGCGGCGCGAAAGACCCGTTATCTCGCGCGGCGCTACCGCAACGCTCCCGTGCTGCCGTGGTCGGCCGGGCTCGCGCCGGACTTCGGCGCCGAGCGCATCTTCCGCCTGATCGCCGGCGCGGCCGGCACCGCCGACGGCTCCCGATGAGCGCGAAGCGTCCGACGATCCTGTTCTTCAACATCAACGGCACGGGGCTCGGGCACCTGACCACGTGCCTCGCGTATGCGCATCGCCTGCGCGAGCATGCACGGCCGGTCTTCTTCTCGCTTGCCGCCGCGATCGAGAAGATTCACGACATGGGCTTCGAGGCGGACTATCTCGTCTCGCCCGCATGGTCGCGTGCCGCGAATCGCCACTGGAACCGGCAGCTCGCGCTGCGCGTCGGGCTAATGCTCGAGCGCGTCCGGCCGGACATGCTGGTCTTCGACGGCACGTGGCCGTTCCACGGGCTGCTCCACGCGGCAACGGCGCACGGCGTGCGCCGCCTCGTCTGGTCGAACCTCGTGCTCTACAAGGACGGCGTGCGCCCGGTGCCGGTCAGCGAGAGCCGCTTCGACCTCGTGATCCGGCTCGGCGAGATCGGCACGCGCTTTGCGGTCGAGCGCGAGGCGCGGCCCGGCCGCCGCGTCGTCGTGCCGCCGGTGACGCTGCTCCGCGACGACGAGCTTCTGCCGCGCGACGACGCGCGCGCCGCGCTCGGCCTCGAGCGCGACGGCCGCTACGCGCTCTTCTCGCTTGGGCCCGGCAACCTGAAGGACGTCGCCGGAATCGGCCGCGGGCTGATCGACGAGATGAAGGCGCGCGGCTTCACGGTCGTCTGGACCCGCGCGCCGATCACGGTGAAAGACGTGTCGCTGCCCGACGACGTCGTGCCGATCGCCGTCTATCCGCTCGCCCGCTACATGCACGCGTTCGACGTCTTCGTCGGCGCGGCCGGCTACAACGCGTGCTGCGAGGTGCTGCAATCCGGCGTGCCGGCGCTGTTCGTGCCGAATACGCT
>CAYMAF010000282.1:0-3574 GCA_964388365.1 uncultured Gammaproteobacteria bacterium
CGCGGTACAGCGTGCGCGACTGCGGATCGTAGACGTGATGCGCATCGAGCCACCAGCCGCCTATCGCGTGCTCCTTCGCATGGAGCGAACCCAGCCGGAGCTGATAGCGCTGCCGCAGCATGACCGTTTGCGATCCGCGCGACGCGATCGGCTCGTCGTTCTCGCTTGCCCGGGCCCAGCTCGTCTCGAACTGTGCCGGCGACAGGTACTGCAGCGGGTACAAATACCCGATCTCGACCTCCGCGAGCGCCGTTCCGTTCACCGGCCTGCCGTAGGCGTCGAGCCCGTCCCAGCTCCACTCGAAGCTCAGATTCGGCTCCGGCTCGAAGACCTGCGTATACGTCCGGCCCTCGACCCGCACGTGGACGATGACATGATCCATGCTCTCGGGGACGTGAGGCCCGGTCACCTGAATCTCGATCGGCCGCGACGCGATGCCGGGCACGCGGTCGCTGCGATAGTTCAGCGTGTACGGCGTGCCGGCGACCGGCAGCCGTTCACCGAGGGTGCGGTTGTGGCAGTCGATGATCGAGCCGCTCGCCTCGCACGTGCCGTCGACCGTGTCCTCGTCGGGCGGCAGCGGCATATTCGGCGGGAGCGCGTCGGGCGGCGGCCCATACGGCCAGTTCAGATCCCACGGCGTGAAATGCGTGATCGGCGCCCGCCAGATCGAATGTTCGGCATCGTAGAGATCCGCAAGGCGCGCGCGCTCGGCCGCATCGATACCGAGCGCCGCCAGGGCGGCCTCGTCGTCCGGGTCACCGTCGCCGTCGAGATCGACGAGCGCGAGCCCGTCCTCCTCGCCGACGATGCCGATCACGAGGCCGTCCGGCGCGCCGAGCCACTGCGTCGCCTCGTAGTCGTAGTAGCCGAGCGGCACCGTCGTGCCGACCGGAAAGCCCAAGAAGTTGTCGACGTAGAACGGCACGGGCTGACTGAACTCGACGCTGCGCGCGCCGGCCTCGAGCGCCTCGTCGACCGAGAGCTCGACGGCATACGTGTAGCCCGTCATCAGCGGCAGCTCGCCCGGCATCGCTTCCGGGCCGTTCTGTCCGACCGTGAACTCCGTCGCGCGCACCGTAAGCGTCGAGAGCGGCACCCGATCCCCGCCCGGCAGCACCATCTCCGCCGTCGTGCCGGGCTTGAAGACGACGCGTGCCTGACGCTGACCGTCGGCGTCGACCTCGACGCTGCCGCTCGCGACCACGGGCCCGACGAGCGCGTCGAGATCGACCTCGGTCGCGGCCGGATCGAGCGGAATCAGCACGACGTCCGGCACGTGCGCCCACGACTGCCACTTGACCTCGACGTGACGCTGCGAAGGCAGGAAACCTTGCGCACGGTATTCGACGACCATCGGTCCGCCGCCATTGACGACGAGATCGAACATCCCGTCGGCGCGGCTTCGCGTCTGACCGAGCTCGGGGTGATCCTTGATCGTGATGACGGCGTTCGGCAGCGGCCGTCCGTTGCGCCGCAGCACACGTCCGCGGATCACCGAAGCCCTGGCCGGATCGATGACGTTCGCGCCGACGCCCGTCTGAATCGGATTCGGGCCTTCATACAGAAACGCTATGCGCTGATGGAGGCTCGCGGACGGCGTCGAATCCGCGGCCGGCGCGATCTTCGACGGATCGGGCGGCGGCAGGTTCAGCGGCGTGCTCAACGGGTCGAGCGGATCGGAGCCGGCCTCGACCTCCTCGCCGTCGGTGAAGCCGTCGCCGTCGGTGTCGGGATTGCTCGGGTCGGTGCCGTAGACGTTCTCCTCGTCGGCGTCGCTCAAGCCGTCGCCGTCCGAGTCGAGCTCATCAGACGCGACGTCGATCACGACCGTATCCGGAACGCTCGAGAACGTCCCGTCCGAGACGATCAGCTGCACGACGTAGAGCCCGGCGACGTCGACCTCGAGCGTCGGGTTGACGAGTGTCTCGCCGACGAGCTCGGCCAAGCTGCCCGCCGGACGCGCGAGCAACGACCACAGGTACGTGAGCGCGTCACCGTCGACGTCGAACGAGCCCGAGCCGTCGAGCTCGACGATATCGCCGACGTTCGCCGCGATCTCGGCGCCCGCCTCCGCGACCGGCGCGGAATTCGCCGTCGACACCCGCACGCTGTCCGGCTCGCTGTCGAGCTCCCCGTCGCTGACGACGAGCGTCGCGACGTACTCGCCGGCGCGGTCGGCGACGAAGACCGGATTCGGGGTATTCGCGTTCGACAACGCCGCGCTCGACCCCGCGGGACGCGACGTCAGGCTCCACGCGTACGAGAGCAAATCGCCGTCGGGATCGCTCGACGCCGAGCCGTCGAGCTCGACGAGATCGTTGACGGCAACAATCTGGTCCAGCCCGGCATCGGCCTTCGGCGCGGAGTTGCTGGTTCCGATCGTCACGGCGTCGGGCGCGCTGTCGGCGGTGCCGTCGTTGACGACGAGCGTCGCGACGTACGCGCCCGGGACGTCGATCGTGAACGTCGGGCGAATCGCACTCGGATCGGAAAGCGCCGCGGCGCTGCCCGCCGGCGCTTCGAGCGTCCACGCGTAAGTCAGCACATCGCCGTCGACGTCGGTCGAGCCCGAGCCGTCGAGCTCGATCGTCTCGCCGACCACGGCCGTGCGATCGAGGCCCGCGTTCGCGACCGGCGCGGTATTCTCGGTCAGGACCCGTACCGTATCCGGCGCGCTCGCGACCTTGCCGTCGGAGACGACGAGCTCGACGGTGTACGTGCCGGGCACGTCGATGACGAGCGTCGGCGACACGGTATCGCCGCCCTGGAGCGACGCGGCGCTGCCGTCGGGGCGGACGATCAGCGTCCACGCGTAGCTCAGCGTATCGCCGTCCGCGTCGCTCGAGCCCGAGCCGTCGAGCTGGACCGTGTCGCCGACGGCGGCGGCGATATCCGCGCCGGCGTCCGCGACCGGCGGCGTGTTCACGGGCGGCGCCTCTATCCGGGGACCGCCCCCGCCGCTGCCCCCGCCGCACGCCGCGAGCGCGGCCGCGATCAGCGCGAGGCATGCCGCTCCGAGCGGCCGCCGGCCGAAAACCGACACCGAGTACGCGCAGAAGCAGATCTGCGCGTTACGCGCAAGCTCAGAGATTGCCGTCATGAAGTTTTCTCGGGCTTAGTGACGCTCGCGGCAGCATGCACGCAGCTCCGCAGCCAACGTTGGTTGTTGTTCTTGAGTGCGGCCGATCGAGCCGCTCGGCCGCACGCGATTTAGCGCCTATGCGTTCCCGCGTGCTGCGTTGTCCGCTTTATGCGATGTTCGCCCGAAGATTGCAAGCCGCAGCATGGACGCCGCAGGACAGTTCGGATCGGAGGCTCCGGCATTCCCGGAGCCGGCATTACATAAATTTGCTGAAAGACCTCGCCCGACGTCATACGGGCGAGGTCAAACCGCGATATCGGCGAGGTTACCCTTCTGCTGCAGCCACTCGCGCCGATCCGCGGCGCGCTTTTTCGCGAGCAGCATGTCGAGGATCTCGTTCGCGTTGTCCTTGCCGTCGACCGTCAGCTGCACGAGCCTGCGCGTATCCGGCGCCATCGTCGTCTCGCGGAGCTGCGCCGGATCCATCTC
>CAYMAF010000283.1:0-3563 GCA_964388365.1 uncultured Gammaproteobacteria bacterium
ATCGCGTCGATGTCGTACGCGAGCGCGAGCGTCACGACGTCGGCGTCGAGGCCGTCGATGACCGCGCGCGCCTGGCTGCCCGAGCCCGCGTGCGATTGCTGTATGACGACGTCTTGTCCGGTCTGCGCCTTCCAGTGCTCGGCGAACGCGGCGTTGACCTCCTGATAGAGCTCGCGTGTCGGGTCGTACGACACGTTGAGGAGCCTCACGCGCGATGCCGAAGCGGAGCCGTCGCTGCTGCAGCCCGCCAAGAGCGTGAGTGCCGCGAGCAGCGCGATCGCCGCGAGTGCTTGCCTCGGTGTTGGTAGATCTTTCCGCATGGGTCGGCTCCTCGGGATGGGTTCTCGCCGCCGGCAGGCGGCCGGCGCCGCGGCGCTCGAGCGCTCAGCCGAGCATCGACGCCGAGCGCAGATACGAGATCGTGCTCGCGTCGCGGTCCGCGTCGGCGTTGCCCCGGACGATCAGGGTCGCCGCCGGGGGATGCGCGGCGAGACGGGTCTCGAGCTCGTCGATCAGGCCGTGGCACGAGCCGGGCGACGAGACGCCGAGCAGCAACAGCGTCGGCCGCGCCGGATCGAGACGCCTGCCGATCGCGTCGGCCGCGTCCCCGCGGAACGTCTCCGTGCGCACGTCGACGCCGTGCGCGCGAAGCGCGGCATGCCGGATATCGAGCAGGTCGCGATAGCTCGTGCCGCGCACCGTGCGCTCGGCCGCGGGCACGAGCAACGTGCCTTCGACCGCGAGGTGCCGCAGCAGCGTGCCGGCGGCGGCGAGCGCCGCCTCGCGCGCGGCACGGGTCGGCTGGATATAGATGACGAGCCGCTCGACCCGGCGATCGCCGTCGGCCACCGCGAGCACTTGCCGGGCACCGTCGTCGAGCATCCTCGCGACGGCGTCGAATCCTTGGCCTCGGTCGAACGCGACGACGGCGAGACCGCCGGCCGCGGCCGGAGGAATGCCCTCGGGCGAGACGTGCCGGACCGGCGAAATATGCATGCGTGCCGCGAGCTCGCGGACGAGCCGCGACGCCGCGAGACGCTCGACGTCGGGCTCGGACGGCCCGAGGAGCCTCAAGCTGCTGATCGGCGTCGGCAGCACATGCACGTGCTTCGCGCCGATGCGGACCCGCTGCCCGACCTCGAGCTTCGTGCTCTCGGCATCGCGCGGGCTGCGCGACGCCTCGATCGTGAGCTTCGTGCCCGGCGCGAGCGCGCTCGTCAGCGACTCGCTCGGCTCGACGTCCAGCCGGACGCGCTCGAGCACGCCGGCGAACTCGATCTGCCGGACGATGCCGTGCCCCAGCTCGCCCGCGGCCGCCGCCGACAAGTCGTGACGGCCGAGCACGATATCCTCCGGACGGATCACGACCGTGGCCTCGCCGTGGCGCGGCGGAGCGCTTCCTTGATGCGTCTCGAATACCGTATTGCCGACTCGCACGCCGCCGTTCTCGATGCGGCCGAGCAGCAAGTTCGCAGCGCCCAGGAACGTCGCCGCGAATCGGGTTCGCGGCCGCGTATAGAGCACCCGCGGCTCGTCCGTCTCCTGAAGCCGGCCGCGATCCATCACGCCGATCCGATCGGCCATCGTGAAGGCCTCTTCCTGGTCGTGCGTGACGAGGATCGTCGTGATGCCGACCGTGCGCTGGATGTCGCGGATCGCGCGGCGCAGCTCGTCGCGGATCTTCGCATCGAGCGCGCCGAACGGCTCGTCGAGCAACAGCACGCGAGGCTCGTGCGCGAGCGCTCTCGCGACCGCGACGCGCTGCTGCTGGCCGCCGGAGAGCTCCGTCGGCAGACGTTTGCCGAGACCCTCGAGCGACACGAGCTCGAGCAGCTCCTTGGTGCGCGCACGCCGCGCGGCCGCCGCGACGCCGCGTGCGCGGAGCGCGAACTCGATGTTCTCCGCGACGCTCATGTGACGGAACAGCGCGTAGTTCTGGAACACGAAGCCGACCTCGCGCTCGCGCGCGCTGACGTGAGTCACGTCGCGCCCGTGCAGAACGATCCGCCCGCGATCGATCGGCGTGAGGCCCGCGATCGCGCGCAGCAGCGTGCTCTTGCCGCTGCCCGACGGCCCGAGCAGCACGAAAAGCTCGCCGTCGGCGATCTCGACCGAGACGTCGCTGATCGCGGCCGAGCCCGCATAGTGCTTGGAGACCTGTTCGAGTGAAATCGACATGATGCGCCGCCCTCCGTTCCTTCGGGTCGGAGCAGGTAGATGCTAGTCGGCGGCGGTCACACTGTCGGTCTTGGGGCGGTGACATTGCGGTGACATCGGCACAGCGCCGGCACCTCGGGCGGGCCGCGCGCATCGCGCGCTTCAAAATGTGATGACTTTAGAACCGGGATAAGACCGACGCCGTCACCGGACCACCCCTAGGATGCGCCTCTGTCCCGAGGGCCGAGCAGGTCCCATTGCGGGACTCGTCCAACCCATTTCGAGCGCATTCGGAGACGCCCAATGACAGGTCGAATCACACTCAGCCTAGGCGCGCTCGCGGCCGCCGCGGCCGCTTCCGAGCCCGCCTCCGCGCAGAGCCGCGGCCAGCCCGGAGCCGGACCGATGGAGGAGGTCATCGCGGTGACGGCCGCGCGCCGGCGCGAGGAAGCGGTGCAGGACGTGCCGATCCCGATCTCGATCGTCGACGGCGATCTGATCACCGATACCGGCGCGTTCAACGTCAACCGCGTCAAGGAGCTCGTGCCGACGGTGCAGCTCTACTCGTCGAATCCGCGCAATACCGGCGTCAACATTCGCGGCCTCGGCTCCCCGTTCGGGCTGACGAACGACGGCATCGAGCCCGGCGTCGGCTTCTACGTGGACGGCGTCCTCTACGCACGTCCCGCGGCGACGATGTTCGACTTCATCGACGTCGAGCGCATCGAGGTGCTGCGCGGCCCCCAGGGCACGCTGTTCGGCAAGAACACGACCGCCGGCGCGATCCTCGTGACGACGCGCAAGCCGAGCTTCACGCGGGGCGCCGAGTTCGAGCTCGGCATCGGCGACGACGACTTCGTGCAGGCGAAAGGGTCGGTCACGGGGCCCCTGTCGGACAAGGTCGCGGGCCGCTTGTCGTTCTCCGGCACGCGCCGCGACGGCAACGTCTATCACGTCGTCACCGGCGAGCACCTGAACGATCTCGACAACACCGGCTTGCGCGGGCAGCTGCTGATCACGCCGACCGACGCCGTCGATATCACGCTCTCGGCCGACTACACGACGCAGCGGCCGGACGGCTACGCGCAGGTCTTCGCCGGCGTCGTTCCGACACTGCGCCCGGAATATCGACAGTTCGAGGCGATCATCGATCATTTCGGCTACGAGCCGCCGAGCCGCAATCCGTTCGATCGGCTCGTCGACCACGACACGCCGTGGAAGTCGGGTAACGACATGGGCGGCGTCGCGCTCAACGTCGATGCCGAGCTCGGCCCGGGCACGCTGACGGCGACGATCGCGTGGCGCTTCTGGGAGTGGGACCCGTCGAACGACCGCGACTTCCTCGGTCTGCCGGTGACGACGTTGTCGCAGGCGCCTTCGAAGCATGCGCAATGGACGCAGGAGAT
>CAYMAF010000284.1:0-3538 GCA_964388365.1 uncultured Gammaproteobacteria bacterium
GCGTATCACGGGATCAAAACCCGTTGCCTTACCGCTTGGCTACGCCCCAACGCCCATGGATCGGTCCAAGCGCGGTATTGTGGCGGTCGGACGCGGTCGAGTTCAAGGAACGGGCCGACCAATCGTCGATCGTGACCCGCACGTCGAGGGTCTCGTGCGTCATCCGGATCCGCTGCGGGACGAGGATACCGTCGATCAGCTGGTAACGCTCGTACTCGACGCGCCAGAGCCGCTGCTCGAGCCGTTCGAGCACGTCCGCTCGCCCGACCCGCGTCTCGGCCGGGTAGCGCGCGTCCGGCAGCCCGAGCAGCCACGCGTCGAGACTCTCGACCGGCATCCACCAGCCGAGCAGCGCGGAGAGGTCGGCCTCGGGATCCGTGAGCACGCGGCGCTCGCCGCGCGCGGTCATGACCATCTCGTCCGGCGACCCGGTGACCTCGAGCACGCCGCCGCCGAGCGGGCCCCGGACGAGCAGCGTCGAGACGTCGCCCTCCTGGATCCAGCTGAAGCGGCCCGGCGCCGCGCGCGCGCCCGTATCGATCGTGAGCCGGCCCTGCATCCGCCACGAGGACGCGGCCGCGAGGCGCGCGCGGCGCTCGTCGAACCGAAGCCCGTCGTGCTCGAGCTCGAGACGGGGGGCGCACGCCGCCGCGAGCAGCGCCGCCGCGATCAGCATCGCGCGCATCATCGCCTGAGGCGCCGGTCGAGCTCGTTCAGGTGGCGGCTGTCCGGATTCCGCTCGAGCGCGGCCTCGAGCAGCTCGAGCGCGGCATCGCGTCGGCCGAGGGCCCAGTGCGCGTCGACGAGGTGGGCGGCGATCTCCGGGTCGGGCTCGAGGCGGTACGCGCGGTCGAGATAATCGAACGCCGACTCGTAGTCGCCGAGCTTGAACAGCACCCAGCCCATGCTGTCGATGATCGCCGCGTTGTCGGGGTCCATCGCGAGCGCCTTCTGAATGTACTCGCGCGCCTCGGCGTGGCGGTCGAACTGGTCCGTCAGCAGGTACCCGAGCGCGTTCAGGAGCACGGGATTGTCGGGCTCCTCGGCGACGAGCTGCTCGAGCAGGCGGACGGATCGGCGCATCTCGCCCTTCTCCTGGAGCAGCAGCGCCTGCGAGTAGCGCAGCGAGACGTTGTCCGGGTAGCGCCCGAGACCTTCGTCGAGCAGCCGCTGGGCCTCGTCGTGATCGCCGCGCCTCGACGCTTCCGTCGACATCACGACGAAGAGCTGCGCTTGCGCGTCGTGGAGCGTCGAATCTTCGGGATTGCGCTCGAGCTCCTCGTCGAACAGCCGCATCGCCTCGGCTGGCTGCTCCATCTGCACGAGCAGCTGTCCGCGCGCGATCAGCATGTCGGTGCGAAAGCGAGGGTTGGCCTTGCCGAATTCCTCGAGGTGGCGCAGCGCGCCGTCCGCGTCGTTCATCCGCCGCAGCAGGATGCCGGCGAGCCGGAGCTGCGACTCGACCGCGTGCGTGCCGTCGGTCACGCGCGCATATGCGCGGCTCGCCTTGAGCGGCTCGTCCCGGCTCTCGGCAATGCGCCCGAGGTAGTAGAACGCCTCGTCCCGAAAGCGGGGCTCGTAGCGGAGCTGATCGAAGAGCCGTTCGGCCTCGGGCAGGTCTTCCTGTGCCATCGCGAGAAACGCGAGCGCGCGGGTCGCCTCGGGCAATCCGGGGTTGTCGTCTAGGATCGCGTTCAGACGCTCGCGGGCTTCGTCCATGCGGCCCGCCGAGAGCAGCAGCTCGGCATGCTGGAGGTCGACCTCGAGATCGTCGGATTCCTCGGCGACACGAGCGATGAGCTCGAGGCTCTCATCGGTGCGGCCGGAGACGAGCAGCGCGCGTGCGTAAAGGAGCTGCGCATCGCGCCAGTCAGGCCGCCGATCGGCGGCGATGCGCGCGTTCTCGAGCGCGAGCTCGAAGTCCCCGGCGCGAAGCGCGAGCCGCGCGACGCCGTAGCGCGCTTCCGGCGATTCCGGGAACGCGGCGACGATGCTCTGCATCACAGCGACGCCAGCCGCGGCATCGGGCTCAGCGCCGAGCGCGTCCGCGACGAGCCCGATCGCCCCGGCGGTTCCGCCGCGCTCCTCGGCTGCACGGACGAAGGCATCGAAGTGCTCCGTCGCGTCCTCGATGCGCCCGAAGCGGATCTCGAAAATTCCGGCGAACCAGTGACCGCGAGGATCCTCCGGCGCGATCTCGAGCCACCGCCGCGCGGCTTCGAGGCCGATATCCTGGTGGCCCGACTCGTACGCAATGCGCGTCGCCCGCTCGGCGAGAGACGGATCTTCGGCGAGCCGCGCGGCTCTAAGGAAATGTGCCGCGGCCTCCTCGAGGCGCTCGGCCTCGAGTGCGAGCTCGCCTCGCAATGCGCTCGTGTCGACCTCGATCCGGTCGCGTTGTGCCTCGACGGGCGAGCCGGCGCAGCCGACGACGCAGGCGACGAGCGGTAGGTGCCACGCGTTTCTCATGAATCGATCCATATCCTCGTGCGGCTCGCGAAGAACGGGCTCGTGCCACTATAACTCAGCCGCGCGAGCCCCGGTGCGCAGCCGGCGGCGCGGTCGCCGGCCGACGCGGCCGGCAATCTTTCGAGAAAGCGCATCGCGTGCGCGGCGGTCCTCGGGCGCGTTTTCCCTTGTTCTCAGCGCAGCGCTGCCCGACAATCGGCGCGCCGCTCCCGCCGGCGGCGGGGATCGAAGCAGGGCGTCGACGGCGGCTCCGCCGCGGCGACCCGAGCGTCGCGGTTCGCGCCGCGGCTGTGAGACGATCGCATCGTGAACGAATCCATTCGCCAAAAGCTGACGGCGCTCGCAGAGCGCTACGAGGAGCTCTCGCGCCTTCTGAGCGACCCGGGGACGATCGCCGACAAGGATCGCTTCCGCGAGCTGTCGCGCGAGTACGCGCGCCTCGAGCCCGTCGCCCGGGACTTTGCCGCGTTCCGGGGGCTCGAGGATGATCTTGCCGCGGCCGAGGAGCTTGCGAACGGCGAGGACGCCGAGCTGCGCGCGCTCGGCGAGGAGGAAGTGCGGGCGCTGAAGCGCAAGCTCGAGGACTGCGAGCGCGAGCTCGCGCTGCATCTCGTGCCAAAGGATCCGGACGACGACGCGAATCTATTCCTCGAGATCCGGGCCGGCACCGGCGGAGACGAGGCGGCACTCTTCGCAGGCGACCTCTTCCGCATGTATAGCCGTTACGCGGAGGAGAAAGGCTGGCGGATCGAAGTGCTGAGCGCGAACGAAGGCGAGCACGGCGGCTACAAGGAGATCATCAGCCGGGTCGTCGGCCGAGGCGCGTATGCGAGGCTCAAGTTCGAGTCCGGGGTTCACCGGGTGCAGCGCGTGCCCGCGACCGAGGCGCAGGGCCGGATCCATACGTCGGCGTGCACCGTCGCCGTGATGCCGGAGCTCGAGGAGGTTGGCGACATCGAGATTAACCCGAACGACCTGCGTGTCGACACGTTTCGGGCGTCCGGCGCCGGCGGCCAGCACGTCAACAAGACCGACTCCGCGGTGCGCATCACGCACCTGCCGACCGGGA
>CAYMAF010000285.1:0-3512 GCA_964388365.1 uncultured Gammaproteobacteria bacterium
CGCGACGGCGATCGCGGCGCCGGAAATGAAGGCGATCAGCTCGACGTGCTCCACGGCGTTCGTTTCACCGGAATCATGCGTACTCGTCCACGCCGCCGTGCGTCCGAGGACGCTTCGGCGGCCGCCGGGGCGCGTCGTCCCTAGGCGCCGGCGGCGCTCGGCCGCCGTCGTCGTCGGCCGCGGGAGGAGTATGCCTGACGCGCGGAACGCGCGATACCGGCAGCACTCTGCTCTGGTCGTCGATACGCCGCATCGGCGTCACTCGGACGGCGCGCCGATCAGCGCGTCGGGCTCGACGAGGAACGCGATCTGCGTCCCGACGGTCAACGTGCCTCGCACGCTGAGGCGCGCGGCGTTTCGAGGCCGCGACGGGCCCGGGTCCTCGAGCGCCGCCGGGTCGACCAGAATGATGTCGTCGACCGCGTCGACGAGCGCGCCGGTCCATTCTCCGTCCTCGTCGAGGACGAGCACGCGCGCGTGGGGCCCGCTCGGCGCTCCGGGCAGCCCGAGCATCGCTCGGCTATTCATCACCGTGACGACGTTGCCGCGCAGGTTGATCACGCCGACGACCTCGGGACCGGCCCCCGGCACGGGAACGGCGGCCGGCGGAACGATCACCTCGCGCACGGCCGAGAGCTCGACCGCGTAGAGCTCGTCGCCGACGCGAAACGAGATGCAGCGGGTACCGATGGCTGCGGTGCCGCGGCGCTCGTCGATGCTCGCATCGAGCTCCGCGCGCGCATCCAGCATCGCCTGCAGAACGGGATGGGGTTGCGTTTGCAAGATCACGCCTCCTCCACGAGATCCGGGATCGAGACCACGGCCGCGCGCGGGTCGTCGAGCATGCCCGCGAGCCACGGCCGGGCGCCGCCGGCCGCCCGCCAGCGCACGCGGTCGGACGGGATCTCGACGAGATCACCGACGGCATCGACGGCAAGCAGGAAGGCCGGGTGATTCTCGAGCGAAAGCAGGTGCCGCGGCGACGCCGCGGCGGGCTTACCGGTCGCGACCGCACCGAGATCGATGATCTTTCGAGCCTCGCCCAGCCCGTCCTCGGCCGAAACCACCTCGGCCGCGGGCAGTGCGAATGCGAGTCCCGCGGCCTCGACGAGCCGGAGCGCGAGCTTCGCGGGCGGCTCGGCATCGCGCTCGGGCGCTGCCGACGGCGCGAGCAGCGCGTCGACATAGGCTTCGAGCGAGTCGCCGAGCGACGACGGCACGGCGGCGCTCACGACCGGACTCCGGCCGCGGCGATCGAGCGGCGATCGCGCGGCGCCGCGTGCGACGCGGCCGGCGAATACGGGCGCACGCCGAGCGCGGGCCGCGGCTCGGCGTCGGCCCGCGCGACGCCGTCGTCGCCGAGCAAGCGATCGAGCAGCCGCCGATAGACGCCGACCGCCCGGCCCGCGGGGCCGTGCAGCGGCGCGGGCAATCCGGCGCGCGCCGCATCGCGAAGCCGCGTATCGACCGGCACGGGCTCCGGCCACAGCACGGACGCATACTCTTCGCGAAGCTGCTCGAGCGCGAGCAGGCTCGCCCGCGTGCGCCGATCGTAGAGCGTCGGAATCACGATCCGCTCGATCGTCCGGCGCTGCGAGCGCTCGACCATGTCGAGCGTTCTCATCATCCGTTTCAGGCCCTCGAGCGCGAGGTGCTCGGTTTGAACCGGAATCAGCACACGGTCGGCCGCCGCGAGCGCGTTGATCATCAGAAGGCCCAGCGTTGGCGGACAGTCGACGATCGCGGCATCGAAGCGCTCGCCGAGCCGCGCGAGCGCCGCGGCCAGCACGCGCCCGAACCCCTCTCGCCCCGCCGCTCGCCGCTCGAGCGCGGCGAGCGCCGGTGTCGCGCGCGCGATCGAGAGATTCGGCTGCACGGTATCCTCGCAGACCGCCGCGTCGTCGAGCGTCCCGGCGGCTCCGTCGAGCTCCGCCAAGAACCAGCGCATCACACCCGCCGCGGAGCCCTCCTCCTCGCGGCCGGCGAGGTACACGCTCGCGGAGGCGTGCGGATCGAGGTCGATCAGCAGCGTCTTCCGCCCCCTCTCGGCGAGGAGACTCGCGATCGAAATCGCCGTCGTCGTCTTGCCGACGCCGCCCTTCTGGTTGCAGACGGCCCACGTAATCATGTCCGCTCCCCGAGCTCGGCCTGCTCGGCTCGCCGCTGCGTCGGCAGGCGCCAGCTCTCCGGCGAGACCGGCTCGACGACGCGCTCACGGTCGGCCATCACGACGATCACGACGCGCCGGTTCTCCTGCCGCCCGGTCGGCGTCGTATTGTCCGCGACCGGATGGAACTCGCCGAAACCGACGGCGGCCATGCGCTCCGGTGCGACGCCCTGGCCTTGAAAGATTCTCACGACGCGCGAAGCCCGCGCGGCGGACAGCTCCCAGTTCGACGGGAACACGAGGGTATTGATCGGCAGCTCGTCGGTATGTCCCTCGACGTGCGTTCGCACGGGGTTGCCGGCGAGGATCTGCCCGAGCCGCTCGAGCACCGGCAGCGCCTCCGAGGAGACGTCGGCGCTGCCGGACGGGAACAGCACGCTCGTGTTGATCTCGATCTCGAGCCAGAAGCGGTCGCGCCGCAGCCGCACGAGATCCTCGGCAACGAGGTCGCCGAGCGCGTCGACGATCGCGGCATCGATCTCGGCAATCAGATCGGCCGCCGCATCGAGCTCCTCGGGCGAGAAGCCCGCGCGCTGCAGCGCCTTGAGCTCCGGCACGCGCTCGAGCAGATCGAGCGGAAGCTGATCCATCTCGAGAGGCACGAGCGTGCGGGGCTGACGTGTCTGCAGCTCGTTCTCGGCCTTCGACAGCTCGCCGATCTGGATCGGCTCGAGCGATTTCGGCGCCGCGCGGAACGCGGCGACGAGCGAATCCGAAAGCACGCGGTACTTGCCCTCGTTGACCGACGAGATCGCGTACATCACGACGAAGAACGCGAGCAGCAGCGTGACGAGGTCGCCGTACGGGATTGCCCACGCCTCGTGGTTGATATGCTCCTCGTGGTGCCTTCGCCGCGCCATCGCCGTCTACCTCAGATAGCCGCGCAGCTTCGCTTCGATGCTGCGCGCGTTATCGCCTCGGGCGATGCCGAGCAGCCCGTCGATGATCAGCTCGCGCTGCACGCTGTTGCGCTGAATGACGTTCTTCAGCTTGTGGCTGATCGGCAGGAAGAACAGGTTCGCCGACGCGATCCCGTAGATCGTCGCGACGAACGCCGTCGCGATGCCGGTGCCGAGCTTCGAAGGCTCGGTCAGATTGTGCATGACAGCGATCAACCCCATGACGGCCCCGACGATGCCGAGCGTCGGCGCGTAGGTTCCGAGGCTTTCGAAGACCTTGGCCCCTTGGCGGTCGAACTCCTCGCGGCTCGTGAGCTCGACCTCGAGAACGTGCCGGATCGTCTCGGGCTCGGCGCCGTCGACGAGGAGCTGCATGCCCTTGCGCAGGAACTCGTCCGTCTCCTGCTCGACGATCGGCTCGAGCGCGAGCAGCCCGTCGCGGCGCG
>CAYMAF010000286.1:0-3479 GCA_964388365.1 uncultured Gammaproteobacteria bacterium
CGCCGAGACGATCGCCGTCTTCGGCAGCGATAAGGTCGATACGCTGACCTATGCGGACGGCACGGAGGTGACTCGTGCCGAGCGGCCGCACGCGGTGCACGGCATGCAGGCGCCGATCGGCGAGGTCAGGATCGAGGCCCCGAGCGGGCTTCGCACCGAGCTTTCCATCGAGCAGACACCGACCTACGACGGCGCCGACGATACGCTCGCAGCGCTCGACGAGATCGTCGAGATCGACGGACGCGCGCTGTCGAGCCAGTATGTCGTCTCGACGGGGACCGCGTCGATCACGACACCGGCGGGGCGGGCGATCACGAGAACGTTCGATCGCCGCGGCCGGCCGCTCACGATCGAGCTCGGCGGCGGTCTCGCACCGCTCGCCTACGGCTACGACGACGAGGGCCGCATCGCGGGCGTGACCGTCGGCTCGGGCGCGGCGGCGCGGAACGTCGCGATGACGTACGGCGAGAACGGCTTCGTCGAGTCGATCACCGATCCGCTCGGCCGCTCGCAGTCGTTCACGTACGATCCGGCGGGACGCGTCACGAGCCGGACGCTGCCCGGGGATCGGACCGTGAGCTTCGGCTACGACGCGAGCGGTCGCACGATCGCCGTGACGCCGCCGGACGGCGAGCCGTGGTCGTTCGAATGGACGCCGCGCGGCCGGCTCGCGAAGCTCGTCCCGCCGGCCGTCGACGGCGACGCGTCGGATGCGATCGAGTACGAATACGATGCCGACGGCGCGCTGTCGCGCGTCTCTCTGCCCGATGGGCGCAGCGTCGAGTATCTGTACGATGCCGCCGGCCGCGCCGATCGGATCGTGATGTCCGACGGCCCGACGATCGACTACACGCACGATGCGAGCGATCGGATCGCCGCGATCTCCGCCGGGCCGGACTCGACGCTGACCTATACGTGGGACGGCTTCCTGCTGACCGGTATCGAGTGGTCCGGCGCGGTCACAGGCACCGTGACGCGCGAGTACGACAACGGCTTGCGCATCCGGCGTCTCTCGGTCAACGGCGACGCGATCGACTACACGTACGACGACGACGACCTGATCGCCGCCGCCGGAGTGCTCACGCTCGTGCGCGATGCCGCGGGCCTCGTCACGGGCGCGACGCTCGGCGGTATCTCGGAGACGTTCGCGTACACGGCATTCGGCGAGATCGATGCCATCGAAGCTTCGTACGGCGCGGAGGGGCTCTACGCGGCGAGCTTCGAGCGCGACGCGCTCGGGCGGATCACGACGCGCACCGAGACGATCGACGGCGATGCGCCGGCCGCGTGGACGTACGCGTACGACGACGCCGACCGGCTGATCGGCGCCGTCGGCGGCGGCCGATCCGAGACCTACACGTACGACGCGGTCGGCAATCGCCTGTCGGACGGCGACGGGCGCACGTACGCTTACGACGCGCAGAACCGCCTGACGTCGGTGAGCGGTGCCGGGGGCGCGATCGCGTTCACGTACACGCCGCAGGGCGAGCGCGCGACGCGCGTCGAGAACGGCGAGACGACGTCGTACGCATACGATGCGCTCGGCCGTCTCGTCGGCGTGACGCTGCCCGGCGGCACCGAGATCGAGTATGTCGTCGACGGCCGCGGCCGGCGCATCGGCAAGCGCGTCGACGGCGCGCTCGAGCGCGGCTGGCTGTATGCGGACGGGCTGCGGATCGTCGCCGAGCTCGACGGCACCGGCACGGTCGTAAGCCGCTTCGTGTATGCCGGGGAAGGCATCACGCCGGCGTACATGCTCCGCGGCGGCAATACGTATCGGCTGATCGCCGATCATGTCGGCAGCGTGCGTCTCGTCGTCGATACCGCGACCGGGGACGTCGTGCAGCGGCTCGACTACGATTCGTTCGGCCGCGTGCTCGCCGACACGAATCCGGGCTTCCAGCCGTTCGGGTTCGCCGGCGGGTTGTACGATGCGGATACGCAGCTCGTGCGCTTCGGTGCGCGCGATTACGACCCCGAGGTCGGGCGCTTCACGACGCGGGATCCGCTCGCGTTCGGCGGCGGCCAGCTGAACCTCTATGCGTACGCCGCGAACGATCCGGTCAACCTCGTCGATCACACGGGCCTTGCGCCGAAGGGCAGCGGCGGCGGCTGGTTCGACAAGCTGAAGCGGCTCAAGGAGCTTTACGACACCGCGAAGAAGTGGTTCGGCTATCCGAAGGACGCGGCTCAGGTCGCCGACGATCTGCACCAGATCAACGACGAGCTCGAGCACGGCAACGGCACGCTCGGCCACAAGGGCAAGGAGGCGATCGACAATGTCTGGTCGATCTGCCGGACCGTGCTCAATCGTGTGCCGAGCAAGGCGCCGATCGCCGGATTCGTGAAGAAGTTCATCGAGAATGCGATGGAGGCGGCGACCGATCTGCTCGATCGGGGCGCCGATGCGATCGACGCGTATTTCTCGAATATCGACGAGGTTGCCGGTTTCGGCGAGGTTCAGCCTGGGCCCGAGTCCGAGCCGTACATTCCGGACGGGATGGACGTCGACAATACGGCCGAGATCCGCTCGAACCTGGCCGAGGAGATGCCGCTGCTGTTCGGGAACTAGCGCGAGTCGATCGCGGCTGCGCCGCGGCGGCGTCCGAGACTCGGATCGCCGCGCGGCGCGGCACATGTGCAGCTCGAATCGATACGATTCGGGCCGATTCCCGGCGCGCGTTCCCGGCCTCGTCGAGCGATAGTTCCTCGAAAGCTCGTTCCGTCGTTAAACTGCGGAGTCGGAGAACCGATGGGCACGACGATGGAAACCTGGCCCCGGCGGCATCGCATCACGGTCGACGACTATCACCGCATGGCCGAGGTCGGCTTGCTCGCGCCGGATGCGCGGATCGAGCTGATCGACGGAGAGATCATCGAGATGGCGCCGGTCGGCAGGGAGCATTCGAGCGTCGTCGATCAGCTCAACCGTCTGTTCGTGCGCGCCGTCGGCGACGACGCGATCGTCCGTGTGCAAGGCTCGATCCGGCTCGGCACGTTGTCCGAGCCCGAGCCCGACCTCGTGCTGCTGCGGCCGAGCCCGGATTTCTACCGCAGCCGCTTCGCGACGGCCGCGGATGCGCTGCTCGTCATCGAGGTCAGCGACACGACGCTGCGCTACGACCGCGACGTGAAGGTCCCGCTCTACGCGCGGCACGGCGTGCCGGAAGTCTGGATCGTCGATCTTGCGAATGAGCGGCTGCTCGTTCTCGGCGAGCCCGCGGACGGCGAGTATCGGCGCCGAGAGGTCGTCGAGCGGCCCGAGCGTATGAGCGTCGCCGCGATGCCGAACGTCGGCGTCGAGCTGTCCGCGCTGTTCGGTTAGCCGCGGCGATCGGGCGTCTTTCCCGCCGAACGAACTCGACCGCACCGATCCGGCGTTCGCGGCCGGAATCGGGCATTACCGGCCAGGTCCAATCGAGCTACAATCTGCGCGCGCATTCACCAGACCTTCGCTAGTGCCGAAGCCGATCGCGAGC
>CAYMAF010000287.1:0-3474 GCA_964388365.1 uncultured Gammaproteobacteria bacterium
TCGAGGTCGGCGGCCAGATGACGACGACGACCGACGTCGACAATTGGCCCGGCGACGCCGAGGGCGTGCAGGGCCCGGAGCTGATGGAGCGAATGCGCCGCCACGCGGAGCGGTTCGGGACGAAGCTGATCTACGACACCGTCAATACGGTCGATCTGTCGCGGCGGCCGTTCGAGCTCGACGCAGACAGCGGCCGATACTCGTGCGACGCGCTGATCATCGCGACCGGCGCTTCGGCGAAATATCTCGGCCTGCCGAGCGAGGAAGCGTACAAGGGCCGCGGCGTCTCGGCGTGCGCGACCTGCGACGGGTTCTTCTTCAAAGGGCAGCCGGTCGCCGTGATCGGCGGCGGCAACACGGCCGTCGAGGAAGCGCTGTACCTGTCGAACATCGCATCGAAGGTCACGGTCGTCCACCGCCGCGATCAGTTCAGGGCGGAGAAGATCCTGAGCCGGCGCTTGCTCGAGCGCGCCGAGACCGGCAACGTCGAGGTGCTGTGGAACCACGTCCTCGACGAGGTGCTCGGCGACGAGCAGGGCGTGACCGCAATGCGCGTGAAGCACACCGAGACGGGCGAGCTGCGCGAGGTGCCGGTGCACGGCGTCTTCATCGCGATCGGCCACACGCCGAACACCGGCATCTTCGAAGGCCAGCTCGAGATGGAAGGCGGCTATATCGTCGTCCGCAGCGGCACGCGCGGCTTCGCGACGGCCACGAGCGTCGAAGGCGTCTTCGCGGCCGGCGACGTCGCCGACCCGATCTACCGCCAGGCCGTGACGTCGGCGGGCTCCGGCTGCATGGCCGCGCTCGACGCCGAGCGCTATCTGACCGAGCTTCTGCCGGAGCGCTGACGGCGTCGCGCATCGGCTCCGCGCCGACCCCGCACGGAGCCCGGCGCGCGGGCTCGACCGCCGCCTAGCAGCCGAGCGCGCGGTTCAGCACGCCGGCGAGCCGCATCGCGGCCTGCGCGAGCCGCACCCGCGTGATCGCGTCCGCGGCCGCGAGATACGCATCGTCGAGACGCGACGGCCCTCGTGCCGCCCGCGGGAACGCATAGACCCGGGCCCGCAGCGCGAGACTTTCGGCTGCCCACGCCGACGGCGGATCCCCGGCGCCGGCGGCGGGCAGCATCTCCGCGATCGCAGCGACGCTTTCAGCGATCTCGCGCTCCGAAAGCCCAGCGACGCGCAGCACGTCGGTGTCCCAGAAGCGATGCAGGCTCACGCGCCGGTCGCGGTAACGCACGTCGATCTCGTTCCCGCCGCGATCCGATGCCCGGCCGACGTGGAGCGGCTGATGCAGGTCGACGACGAAATGCACGAGGAAGCGCAGCGCCTCGGCGCGACGCGCCCGATCGCCCGGCTCGGCGAGCCGCGCCGCGTGCCGCTCGACGGCCCACCAAACGTCGCCTTCGGGCGGGTGGCGATACGCGTCGAGCGGCTCGTCGTCGCCGATATTCATGTAGTGCCACGGCGACGTATGCCGCCATGCGTCGTCGGAGCGGATGCGATCGGCCCAGAGCCCGATCTCCGCGAGCCCTTCGCCGTTCGAAAGCTCGGCGACCTCGGCGGCCGCACGCGGACACAGGAGCGGCTCGGCGACGAGACCCGCGATTCGGTGCCCCGAGGGCCCGAACGCGTGCGCCGCACCGGCGCACAGGCCCAAGAGCACCGCGGCCCAGCCGGCGAGCGCGCGCCGCGAGCGCGACGTCGCCGCCGCTCGGGCGCACCGGCGGACCATTAGCCCTTCTCGCCGGCCTCGCCGGCGAGACCGTCGGCCCGGAGCGCCCCCGGGAACGGGGTCTGGCCGCGCCGCCGCCACAATGCCGCGAGGGTCTCGTCCATCAGCCGCAGCGTGTGCTCGAGCGCGCCGTGATTGTCCTCCATCAGGCTGTGCGCGGCCTCGCCGGCCTCGCGGCGCAGCTCCGGCCGCTCGAGGAACAGGCCGACGGCCTCGACGAGCTCGGCGACGTCGCTGACCTGCCGCGCGGCGCCGCGCGCGAGCGCGAGCGCGGCGATCTCCTCGAAGTGGAACATGTGCGGCCCGAAGACGACCGGCACACGCACGGCGCACGCCTCGAGGATATTCTGCCCGCCGTGACGAACGAGGCTCCCGCCGACGAACGCGACGTCGGACGCCGCGTAGAGACGCTGCAGCTCGCCCATCGTGTCGCCGACGACGATATCGACCGACGGCTCGAGCTCGCTATGCGCGAGACTGCGCAGCGCGATCTCGTAGCCGCGGCGCTCGCAGAGCCTCGTGACCGACTCGAAGCGCTCCGGATGCCGCGGAACGACGACGAGCAGCAGGCCGGGAAACCGCTCGCGCAAGCGCGCGAACGCGTCGAGCACCTGCGTCTCCTCGCCGGCGTGCGTGCTCGCGGCGATCCAGATCGGGCGGTGCCGGCCCCAGAGCTGACGCACCGCGGCCGCTTCCTGCATCAGGCTCTCGGGCAACGCGACATCGAATTTCAGGTTGCCGGTCACCTCGATGCGCTCGGCCGGCGCGCCGAGCTGACGCAGCCGCTTCGCATCGACCTCGGTCTGCGGACAGATCAGATCGGCGTTCTGCAGCATGTCGCGGATGATCCGCGGCGCGCGCAGATAGCCGCGCAGCGAGGCTTCCGAGACGCGCACGTTGACGAGGAACAGCGGAATCCCGCGTTTCCGGCACGCGGCGAAGATATTCGGCCAGAACTCCGTCTCGGCGATCACCGCGAGGTCCGGGCGGACGCGGTCGAGGAAGCGGCTCACGGCGTCGGGCAAATCGTACGGCACGTACGAGTGGCCGACCCGCTCGCCGAACAGCTCGCGCACCTGCTCCGAGCCCGTCGGCGTCATCGTCGTCACGTGGATTCGATGCTGCGGATAGCGTGCGTCGAGCGCGACGATCAGCGGCGCCGCGGAACGGACCTCGCCGACCGACACCGCGTGCACCCAGATGATCCGCTGTCCGGCGCGCGGCACGAAGCCGAATCGCTCGGGCCAGCGATTCCAGTACGGACGGTAACGAAATCCGCGCCACAGGAGATTCCACAGCGCGTAAGGCAGAAGCAGATAGGCTGCGAAAGACCAGACCGTCACGTCGCCGTCTCGAATCGCGTCTCGATCGCCTGACGGGCCTCGTAATAGCGGACGTACGCCGGATCCCACGCCGCACGCAGCGCGACCGCGTCGTCGAAGCGGCCGATCAGCCCGAGCATGAGCTCGGCGGCCTCCCTGACGGCGTTCGCGCCGGACGGCGCGCCCGTCACGTAGTCGACGATGCCTTCGCGCACCGCGTGCTCCCGCAGCAGCGGGCTCGCGTCGCGCCGTACGAGCACCCGCACGCCGCAACGCGCGGCGACGCCGAGGTCGTTCGCGTCGTCGAAGACGAACGCGAGCTGACGAGGCTCGACGCCGTGCGCGGCGCAGAGCCTGTCGAGCGCCGCGACCTTGTTCTTGACGCCGGTGCAGACGACGTCGAGGTGCTCGC
>CAYMAF010000288.1:0-3421 GCA_964388365.1 uncultured Gammaproteobacteria bacterium
TCGCCTTGCCGACGTAGATCACCTCGCCGCGCGCATCGAGCATCCGGTAGACGCCCGGACGGTGCGTGAGCCCGCGCAGGAACGCCTCGGGATCGAACGGCGCCCGGCGCTCGCGCGCGGCCGGCTCCGGCAGCGGCGTCGCGTCGCTTTCGGGCGGCCCGTAGCGATCCGGATTGTTCGCTTTCTCGGTCATCGATACGCATTCTCCCACGCCGCATTGGACCACGGCGCGGAAGCGCAATTCTGTCCGGGCTCCGCTGCCCCGGGGAATCCGCGGAAAACGAACCCTCGCGGTCCGCTCAGTCGTCGTCCATATGCCGGATGACGGCGTCGCCGAAGCCGCGCGTGCCGACGAGCTTCGCGCCGGGGATCAGGTGCTCCATGCGCTCGGCGACGGGCCCGGACTTCACGGCAGGCAGCGGCGCCCGCATCGATTCGCGAATCAGCGCAAGGTCGAACGTGAGCTCCTTCGCCGCGATCGTATTCGCGACACCCTTCAGGATCAGGTCCGCGGCCTCGTCCCAGCCGAGATAGCGCAGCATCATCTCGGACGACAGGATCAGCGAGCCGGGATTGACTCGATCCTTGCCGGCGACGTCCGGCGCCGTGCCGTGCGTCGCCTCGAACACGCCGTAGCCGTCGCCGATATTCGCGCCCGGCGCGATGCCGATTCCGCCGACCTGGGCCGCGAGCGCGTCCGAGATGTAATCGCCGTTCAGGTTCAGCGTCGCGATGACATCGTAATCCTGCGGGTTCAGCACGATCTGCTGGAGGAAGTTGTCGGCGATCACGTCCTTGACGACGATCGTTCGCCCCGTCGCCGGGTTCTCGAAGCCGAGCCACGGCCCGCCGTCGATCTCGCGCGCGCCGAACTCCTCGCGTGCGAGCTCGTAGCCCCAGTTCCGGAACGCGCCCTCCGTGTATTTCATGATGTTGCCTTTGTGCACGAGGGTCACCGAGCGGCGGTCGTAACGCACGGCGTACTCGAGCGCCTTGCGCACGAGCCGCTGCGAGCCCTCGCGGGAGACCGGCTTGATGCCGATCCCGGCGCTCGACGGGAAGCGGATCTCCGTGACGCCGAGCTCCGTCTGCAGGAAGTGAATCAGCCGCCGCACCTCGGGCGAGCCGGTCGGCCACTCGATGCCGGCATAGATATCCTCGGTGTTCTCGCGAAACACGACCATGTTCACGTGGTCGGATACCTTCGACGGCGTCGACGCGCCCGGGAAGTAGCGGATCGGACGGACGCACGCGTAGAGATCCATCTGCTGGCGGATCGCGACGTTCAGCGACCGCATGCCGCCGCCGACCGGCGTCGCGAGCGGCCCCTTGATCGACACGACATAGCGCACGAGCGCGTCCATCGTCTCGTCGGGCAGCACCTGCCCGGGTCCGTACTTCGCGACCGCCTTGTCGCCGGCGTAGACCTCCATCCAAGCGATCGCACGGCGGCCGCCGTACGCCTTTTCGACCGCGGCGTCGACGACAGAGCGCATTACTGGCGTCACGTCGATGCCGATGCCGTCGCCCTCGATGAACGGGATGATCGGCCGGTCCGGGACGCGCAGCGACGTGTTCTCGTTGATCGTGATCGCCTCGCCGTTCGCCGGCGGCTCGATATGCTCGTATTTCATCGCGAATGCCTCGGAGCGGGAGCGCCTTCCCGCGTGGTGCGGCCGCAAGGGCGCTGCCCCCGTGTCGATCTTCGTTCCGGGGACCGTCGAAACTATACCGCACGCAGGGGCGCAACGCGCCCGAACTGCTATCATCCTCGTTATGTTTCCGCCCCTTCCGTCCATCCGCGAGGCACTCGTGTGGCTCGTCGGCGCCTGCGCGCTGATCGCTGCGGTGGCCGGCGCGCAGGTCCCGTCGGAGCGCCGCTCCGGCGAATCGGCCGGCCGCGCGCTGCTGCTCGGCGTTCAGGACGCGATCGGGCCGGCAACGGCCGACTACCTCGTGCGCGGAATCGAGCGCGCCGAGGACGACGGCGCGGCGCTCGTCGTCATCGAGCTCGACACGCCTGGCGGCCTCGATACGTCGATGCGTGAGATCATCCAGGCGATCCTCGGCTCGAGCGTGCCGGTCGCGGTCTATGTCTGGCCGCAGGGAGCGCGGGCCGCGAGCGCCGGCACATACATCCTCTACGCGAGCCATATCGCCGCGATGGCACCGGCGACGAACCTCGGCGCCGCGACCCCGGTCGCGATCGGCGGCGCGCCCGCCCCGCCCGCCGGCGAGCCCGCGACCGAGCCCGATCGCGGTCCCGACGACGAAGGCGGCGACGGCGGGGACGATGCCGCCCGCGCTCCGCAGCCGTCGACGGCGTCCGAGCGTAAGGCGATCAACGATGCCGTCGCGTATATCCGCGGGCTCGCCGAGCGCCGCGGCCGGAACGCCGATTGGGCCGAAGAGGCGGTGCGGGAAGCGGCGAGCTTGAGCGCGAGCCGCGCGCTCGAGCTCGGTGTCGTCGATATCGTCGCCCGGGATCTCGACGATCTGCTCCGACAGATCGACGGCCGCACGGTCGAGCTGCCGACCGGCGAGATCACGCTCGCGACGTCGGGGCTCGTGATCGAGCGCGTCGACGCCGATTGGCGGACGCGCTTCCTCGCCGTGATCAGCAATCCGACGGTCGCGTACATCCTGCTGCTGATCGGCATCTACGGGCTGGTTCTCGAGGGCTACAACCCGGGGGCCGTGCTGCCCGGCGTCGTCGGCGCGATCTCGTTGCTGCTCGCGCTATTCGCGTTTCAGGTCCTGCCGGTCAACTATGCAGGGCTCGCGCTGATCGTGCTCGGCGTGATCTTGATCATTGCGGAGTTCTTCGTCGCGAGCTTCGGCGCGCTCGGGATCGGCGGCGTCGTCGCATTCGTGTTCGGCTCGATCATCCTGATGGACGCGGACGTGCCGGGATTCGGTCTGCCGATCGGCTTGATCACGTCGGTCTCGACGTCCGCCGCGCTGCTGCTGCTCGGCGTCGTGTGGCTCGCGATGCGCTCCCGCACGCGGCCGATCGTCAGCGGCGCCGAGCAGATGACCGGCGAGACCGCGGTCGCGCTGGAGGACTTCGACGTCGAGGGCTCGGTACGGATCTACGGCGAACGTTGGCGCGCGCGCACGACGGTGCCGGTGCGCAAAGGCGAGCGGGTTCGCGTCACGCGCGTCACGGGACTCTTGCTCGACGTCGAGCCCATCGCGGCGGACGAGCGCGCCGGCGCGCCGTTGGCGCCGCAATGACGCGCGCCGCGGCCGTCCGGCGAAAGTTCACGAAGGAGCCATAAAGGAACGAGCATGCCAGGACTAGAATTTCCGATTCTCCTCATCGCGATCCTCGCGCTGATCGTGTTCAGCGCCATCAAGGTCCTACGCGAGTACGAGCGCGGCGTGATCTTCCTGCTCGGACGGTTCTGGAAGGTCAAGG
>CAYMAF010000289.1:0-3395 GCA_964388365.1 uncultured Gammaproteobacteria bacterium
GGTTTTCGGAGAGCCGAGGACGAGCCGTGAAGAAGATCGGATTCCTTTCGTTCGGGCACTGGTCGCCGTCGCCGCATTCGCAAGTGCGCACCGCGTCCGATTCGCTCCTCCAGTCGATCGAGCTTGCGGTCGCCGCGGAGGAGCTCGGCGCGGACGGCGCCTACTTCCGCGTGCACCACTTCGCGCGTCAGCTCGGCTCGCCGTTCCCGCTGCTCGCCGCCGTCGCCGCGCGCACGAGCCGGATCGAGATCGGCACGGGCGTGATCGACATGCGTTACGAGAACCCGCTCTACATGGCGGAGACCGCCGGCGCGGCGGACATCATCTCCGGCGGGCGGCTCCAGCTCGGGATCAGCCGCGGATCGCCCGAGCAGGTCATCGACGGTTGGCGCTACTTCGGCTATGCGCCGGCAGAGGGCGAGACGGACGCGGACATGGCTCGCCGGCATGCCGAGGTCTTTCTCGAGGCTTTGAAGGGCGAGGGCTTCGCGCAGCCGCATCCGCGGCCGATGTTCCCGAATCCTCCGGGGCTGCTGCGTATCGAGCCTTATTCGGAAGGGCTGCGCGAGCGGATTTGGTGGGGCTCGGCGACGAACGAGACGGCCCGATGGGCCGCGAAGCTCGGAATGAACCTGCAGAGCTCGACGCTCAAGTTCGACGAGACGGGCGAGCCGCTGCACGTGCAGCAACGCAAGCAAATCGAAGCCTACCGCGAAGCGTGGCGCGAGGCCGGGCATACGCGCGAGCCGCGTGTATCGGTCAGCCGTAGTATCTTCGCGCTCGTCGACGATCGCGACCGCGCTTATTTCGGGCAGGGCGGCAACGACCAGGACTCGATCGGCTATATCGACGAGAACACGCGCGCCGTCTTCGGCCGCACGTACGCGGCCGAGCCGGACGTGCTCGTGAAGGAACTCGCGAAAGACGAGGCGATTGCGGCGGCCGACACGCTGCTGCTCACGGTGCCGAATCAGCTCGGCGTCGAGTACAACGCGCACGTCATCGAGAGCATTCTGAAGTACGTGGCCCCGGAGCTCGGCTGGCGGTAATCGCGGCGATCGCTAGAGCCAACCGAAACCGCGGGCCAGGGTCGCGAATAAGCTGCCGGCCAGCGCGATATAGAGAGCGAGCGCCCAAAGCTTGGCGGAGGCGAGCGAATCCTTCAGTGCGTCGATTCTGGTGTTGACGGCGTCGATCTTGCCGTCGATCTTGCTGTTCAGGTCCGAGGCCTTGCGGTCGATTTTGCCGTTGAGCTCGTCGACCTTGCTGTCGATCCGGAGGTTCAGGCCGTCGATTTTGCCGTTGAGCTCGTCGACCTTGCTGTCGATCTTGAGGTTCAGGCCGTCGATTTTGCCGTTGAGCTCGTCGACCTTGCTGTCGATCCGGAGGTTCAGGCCGTCGATTCTGCCGTTGAGCTCGTCGACCTTGCCGTCGATCTTGAGGTTGAGGCCGTCGATTTTGCCGTTGAGCTCGTCGACCTTGCCGTCGATCTTGAGGTTCAAGCCATCGATTTTGCCGTTGAGACCGGCCCCCATGGCCTCGATTCTAGAGTCGAGCGAGACCGTGGACGTCTCAATCTTCTCGACCTTCGCGTGAATCGTCTCCGCTCTATCGCGCAGCGAGCGGATATCGCCCTTTATCTCGGTCATGTCCGAACGGATGTGTCCGACATCGGACTCGAGTCTTGCGATTCGGGCTTCCATAGACGCGCCTTCCGACGCCATTGCCACGCTGCCTCCGCGGAGCCATTCTACGCTGTCGCGCTTCCGAGAAGAATCTCAGCATCGGGTGCGTCGAGGATATATATGAGTTTCCGCTCGGTTCAATGCAATTCGTCGCCGATCGAAGAGGTTGCAGCGGCGTCCCGAGCGCAGCGAGTATTGACGTATAGATATGGGGGAGGCGGACATGACGAAGATCACTATCAGGCTTATGCCGGCGCTTCTTCTTGCCATCGCGTACACCGCGGCCGCGCAGCCGCCCGGCGTGACGATGGAGGAGATCATGAGGGAGTTGCCGCTCGAAGGCGCGCCGCTTGCGGTACCGGGATCGTACGAGGTGCTGTCGGAGTCGGCTTTCGGTCTGCCGAGCCATGTCGTCTATCGGCCCGCCGATTTGAGCGCATTCCCCGAGACGGACACGTTGCCCGTCGTCGCGTGGGGCAACGGCGGCTGCGCGATCGACAGCACGCGCTACGGCGAATTCTTGTCGACGATCGCGTCGCACGGGTTTCTCGTTCTGTCGACCGTGCCCGTCGACGGGCAGGAAGACGTACGAGGAACGCCGGAGAACATGATCGCCGCGTTCGATTGGGCCGAAGCCGAGAATGCGCGCGCCGCATCGCCGCTCGCGGGCAAGGTCGCGACCGACAAGATGGCGGCGATGGGCCAATCCTGCGGCGGCTTCATGTCCGTCGCCGTCGGCGGGGATTCGCGAGTGGGCACCATCGGCATGTTCAACTCCGCCGTCTCGCCGCCGAATCCGAACGGGCCCGCCGGCCGCGCGACGACGGAGGATCTCGCGAAGCTGCGCGGCCCCGTGCTGCTGATCAACGGCGGCGAGGTCGACTTCATGTACGAGCCGGCGCAGGCGAACTACGAGATCATCGATCATGTGCCGGTGTTCTACGGCGCGCGCGAGAACGCGGGGCACACGGCAACGGTCTTTCATCCGGGCGGCGGCGAGTTCGCGAATGTCGCGTCCAATTGGCTGCGCTACGTGTTCAAGGCCGACGCGGAGGCGGGCAGGATGTTCGTCGGGTCCGACTGCTCGCTGTGCACCGATCCGAGCTGGGAGACGATGTCGAAGGGGCTCGACTGAGCGATGCTGCCGGGTCCGGAGGCAGGTTTTGTCTTTTGCTTCTTCCTGTAAATATCGAAAGTGAGACGTTCGTCTTACGAGAAATAGCGCAAGGCTGTTTATAGTCGCTGTCGTTGAAGTAGCGGGAAGCGGTTGCCGCGCGATTATTGCGTTCTCTGGTGAATGCGTTGGCTGCCGCTGATCCGTGCAGTTCGTAGCCATTCCGGAACGAACCGAGTGGAACGGCGCCTGCGAGTCCGAGTGACGTCGCGGTCGATCTCGTTCATTGCCGCGTACCTTTGATGCCATGGCGCTCGCAATGCGACGCGATCTGTCGCTTGGCTGTAGATCCTTGGTTCTATCCGGATAGAGGAAGCATCAGGAGATCGTTGTGATGACTGCGCGAAAGGTTGTGGCGCTGACGCTTCTTGGCGCTCTCGCGGGGTGCGGCGGAGGCGGGGGTGGAGGCGGGAGCGAAACTCCTCGTCCAGCTCCGCCGTCGGCCGCATCACCGGACGGCATCTGGGAAGGTACGCTGACCCACGGCGGCTCGAACGTCAATGACGCGAGCTGCCTGATTACCGTCGAGAATGAGC
>CAYMAF010000290.1:0-3392 GCA_964388365.1 uncultured Gammaproteobacteria bacterium
CCGCCGGCCGCGGTAATCGCCGCGCAGAGAGGCACGTAGTACCAGGCCAGGCCCGCGATCAGCGCCACCTGCGCCCCGACGATCGCGAATACCGACAATCCGACCGAGTCGAGCACGAGAAGCGTTTCGCTGAACGCCCGAGTCTCCCTGATATTCGGTGCCAACCGAGTGACGATCGTGCCCGCCGCGACGACCATCAGCACGACCGCGAGATAGCTCGGGTCCTCGAGAATGAATGGCGGATGCCGCGTGCCCCCGACCAGGAGGTCGCGCAGCGTGCCGCCACCCACCGCCGGAACCGCGGTGCAGACGAACGCGCCCCATAGGTTGTACCGACGCCGCTCGGCGCGCATGAATCCGGCGAGACCGAATGCGGCCGTGCCGATGAGATCGAGCACGTAGAACCACTGCGTCCGCACAGCGGTCTGCAGGTAGTGCTGCGTCGCGGGCGGCAGCGTCGCCGACGGCGCCAGATCCGCGGCGCGCCAGATCCGGTGCGTCCAGGCCTCGCGCGCGGCCTCATGCACGGTGTTCTCCCGGAAGCCTCCCTCGGCCAGGATCTTCACGGTTCGCTCGTATTCGTCGAGCGCGAGAAGGCCGAACGGACCGTCGGCCGGGATGAGCGTCAGGACCGTCTCGAGCATGTTCTCCTGATGGTCCCGATCGGCGCCCGGAGCGAGCTCGAGCAAGGCCGCGATGGCTTCGTTGGGATAGAGACGCGCCTCGCGCCAGCCCGTCACGGTCGCGCGTAGGAATGACGCGAGCCGTCGGCGGAAATCCGCGTCCTCGAGCGCCGAGCGTCGCACGTAGAGCCCGTCCTCGAGCAGCCCCAGTCCCTCCTCGCCGAACCGCACGACGATCAAGTCCCGCGCCTGGAATCCAGCGCGCACGAGGTTCCAGAACTCGTTGTAGGACATGATCGTCGCGCACGCGACGCGCCCTTCGATCAGATCGGCCGCGTGGGCGGCTTGCGGGACCAGCTTGACGGACGTATCCGGGATGCCCTGGCGCCTGAGCCAGAGGCGGACGCTCGTCTCGTCGCCGAGATTCCACACGCCGATGGACTGTCCCGCGATGTCCTCGATGCTGCGGACGGCGGCGGTCTTGCACGCGAGCGACATCGCCGAGCCGTGAAACACCTGGGCGATGTTCACGATGTCCGCGCCCCGCATCCGGGCGTCGAGGGCGTGCGGCAGCCACGCGACGGCGACGTCCACCTCGCCGCGCTCGAGCCGCTCGAGCGGCGCGATGCCGGGCCCGCCCGGTACGAGCGATACCTCGAGGCCCTCTCGCCGGTAGTAACCGCGCGCGTCCGCGACGTAAAACCCGGCGAACTGCGCCTGGTGCGTCCAGAGCAGCTGCACCTCGAGGTTTTCGGCGACCGCCGGTGTCGCCCAGGACGTCAGCACGATCGCCGCGGTCGCGAGTGCGAGAAGAAAGCGCACCATCGCCGGTGGCCCGCTAGCGGGACCTCTTAGAGTAGTTGGGCTAACCGAAGGACGCAAAGCCGGGCGCGAACAGCGCGCTGGAGCGTTATGCCCGGGCGGCGGCCGTTCGTTCCCTCGTGGGTGAAGGAACGCGATTCACCGCACTCTGCTTTTCTTCCAAAACACACGCCCACAGTTCCGCCACGGCGTTGCCGCACGCGATCTCGTGCCCTCTCGTACCGGAGGGATATTGCGCGAGCACTCGCACCCCAGGAACGTCGATCGGTCCGGCGCTCTTGATCTCAGGCCGGGTTCGCCGAAAGTAGCGCCACCCGGCGTCTCTATCGTTGCTGCTAGCCGGAGGGTTACCGACAGGTGACGCTACGATATACAGGACGTAACCGTGACGAGCTTTCCAGCGATTCCTGTACCCTCTAAGCTGCTCGAACGCCTTCAACGGGCGTCTTTGAAGACAGCCGCTCTGGTGCAGGTAATTGAACTTTACCTCGATAATCGTATCGACCTCGAGATAAGAGCGACCGACGCTCTTTCTCTCGACGAGAGCGTAGTCGATTTGTCCTCGATATTCAGGAACCACCAAGAGGTCATCCTGCCGCTCGGCTAACCAGTCTTCGAGTCCGAGCAAAATACGGCTCGAGGCCCTCGATTCGAGGCCACCCGCTTGCAGGACCGCAGGTAGAGCACGCCATTCGGCGAGCCGCTCAACCACGTATTTGCATAGGGTGTTCGCTGAGTTTGCCGTCAGTTTCACTTCCCCTCGCCCTGGACGATCGATTTCGGATCTTCCCGGCCGGACGCATTGCGCGTCGAAGCTCGCCCGAACGCACGCCACCCCAAGGTCGAAGGGGCCAAAGCTGCGGCTTCCATCACGGCACGCTCCCGACATAATGCAACTGGCGCATTATGTCGGCTCGCCCGCGCAAACCTTTAGAACGCACGTTGGAACGCCGCGTCGGCGGCGAACACGCGGTGCGGTACCGTCTCGCCGCTCGGACCGATCTACCAACGAAGCCATGGTTCTGTGATTCGGATCGTCTCCGAACGATGTGCAATCGGGTATCGTCTCGGCTCGTCGACCTCCGACGGCGTGCCGCACGATTCGAACAATGAAAAGCTCCGAGACGGCGATACCCAAGAAGGCCGCCGCTCTGTTCGGAGCCGCCTTCGCGTTCGTGTTCCTGCAGATGCACGGCGGCGAGAATATCCCGGACGGGATGCTCACGCTGTCGAAGTGGCTCGTGCTGTTTCCCGCGGCGTTTCTCTTTACGCTGCGGCCGTCCTTTCGCTTCGCTTGGACCCGCGGCCTGGCGCTAACCGGCGGCGTGTTCGCCGGCGTCTGCCTCCTCGCGATCGTCCACGCGTCGAACATCTGGCCGATCGCCGGCGTGTACTGGACGGCGATATGGTTGCCGTCGATCGCGATCGGTTCGGTCGCAGGCTTCCTGGTCGCCTGGGCCACCGGAGACGCACGAAGATGATCGAGGGTCCGATCTGATGGCGATCTTCCAGGGCATTCTGCTTCTCGTCATGGGGTACGGGCTGCTCGCCCTGGTCTATCGCTCTCTGGCCAAGGGGTGGCTGCCGTTCGGCCCGAACGGTTTCAAGGGGCGGCTCGAACTATCGAGGCACCGACAGCCGATCTGGTACTGGAGCGTATACACGTTCTACTGCGCGTTCGGCGTCTGGCTCGTGTTTCTCGCGTTCGCCGTGCTCTCCGGGCAAATGGAACCGTTGCCCCTCGAACGCTGACGATCACCGTGGCGTCGCCCGCTCTGCGCGATCTCCTCGTTCTGTTTGATGCGCAATGTCAGCGCGGCGCTTCGCGGAAGCGGCAAGGCGCGTCTGCGCGGCCCACCCGGCGCTCAGAGAGCCGCGCGAGCCCGCTCGATCAAACGCTCGAGCAAATCGAGATGCGGCGCGATCTCCCGGCGGGTGATCGCGCGA
>CAYMAF010000291.1:0-3370 GCA_964388365.1 uncultured Gammaproteobacteria bacterium
TCGAACGGGAATTCGATGCAGGTCCGCTTCGCGAAGATGCACGGCCTCGGCAACGACTTCATGGTCGCCGACTGGCCGGCCGAAGCTCCGCCGCCGGATGCCGATCTCGTCCGCCGCTGGGCGGACCGCCGGCTCGGCGTCGGCTTCGATCAGCTGCTGCTCGTGCTGCCGGGCGAGCCCGGCAAGAGCGATGCGCGCTACAGGATCTACAACGCCGACGGCGGCGAGGTCGAGCAGTGCGGCAACGGCGCCCGCTGCATCGCGCGCTTCGTCGCGTCGCGCCGTGTCGATGGCGGCACCGGCCGGCTCGTGCTCGACAGCCGCGCGGGCCCGATCGAGGCCTTGGTGCGCGACGGCGGCGTCGTCAGCGTGAATCTCGGCGTGCCGCGGTTCGCGCCTGCGGCGCTGCCGTTCGACGCTCGGACGGAGCAGGACACGTACCGGCTGCGCACGTCGCGCGGCGAGGTCGAGCTCGGCGCGGTCTCGCTCGGCAATCCCCACGCGGTCATCCGCGTCGATTCGGTCGACCGCGCCGACGTCGGTATACTGGGTGCGGAGCTCGCCGTTCACGCGGCGTTTCCGCAGGGGGTCAACGTCGGTTTTCTCGAGATCGTCGATCCGGGGCACGTCCGGCTTCGCGTCTACGAGCGGGGCGTCGGCGAGACGCCGGCTTGCGGTACCGGCGCGGCGGCCGCGGTCGCCGTCGGGCGCAGATGGGGCGAGCTCGGCGAGGAGGTCGAGGTCGAGCTTCGCGGCGGCCGGCTGACCGTCCGTTGGCCGGGGCCCGGCCAGCCGCTGTGGCAGACGGGGCCGACCACGCTCGTGTACGAGGGTCTGATCGAGCTATGAGTCAACGCAAACACGAGCCGGATCTCGGGGAATCGATCTCCGAGCAGGCGGTTGCGGACTATCTGCATCGCCGCCCGGACTTTTTCGAGCGCCACGGGTCGCTGCTGCTCAAGCTGAAGCTGCCGCACGAGACGAACGGCTTCACCGTGTCGCTGATCGAGCGGCAGGTCTCGATGCTTCGGCAGCGCAACGCCGAGCTCGAGCGTCAACTTAAGGACCTGATCTCGGTCGCGAAAGCGAACGACGCGCTGATCGAGAAGATTCATCATCTGTCGGTTCGGCTGCTGCGGACCTCCGATCCCGCGGTGCGGCTCGAGCAGCTCGAGACGAGCCTGCGCGAGGATTTCGGCGCCGAGCGTGCGGCGCTCGTGCTGTTCAAGGGGATCGCCGACGAGCTCGGCGAGCGGCCGGGCTTCGTTCGGCGGATCGCGCGCGACGATCCGGAGCTGCGGCCGTTCACGGCGTTCCTGCAGGGCGCGCGGACGCGCTGCGGCCCGCTGCGCGATCGGCAGAAGACGCTGTTGTTCGACCGCGAGGCGGACGCGATCGAGTCCGCGGCGATGCTGCCGCTCGGACCGGGCGCGAGCGTCGGCTTTCTCGTGATCGGCAGCCGGGATCCGTCGCATTTCCATCCCGGCAAGCGCATGGACTTCCTGAACCGCATCGGCGAGCTGATCTCCGTCGCGCTCGCTGGCGAGCAGAGCCTGAGTGCAGCCGTCTGACGCGCTCGCCGCATTCCTCGCGGAGCTTGCGACCGAGCGGCGGCTGTCCGCGCATACCGTCGCGGCGTATCGCCGCGATCTCGAGGCGCTGCTCGAGTTCCTCGCGCGCGAAGGGATCGACGATCTCGCCGCGGTCGACTCCTATCACGTGCGCCGCTTCGCCGCGGAGTGCCACCGCCGCGGGCTCGGACCGCGCAGCATCGCACGTCGGCTTTCGGCCGTGCGCACGTTCTACGCGTCGCTGCTCCGTGCCGGGCGGGCGAAAACGAACCCGGCCGTGCACGTGCAGGCGCCGAAGCCGTCACGGCGGCTGCCGGCGACGCTCGATGCCGATCAGATGGCGAGCCTGCTCGCGCCCGAGCCCGAGAGCGCGCTCGAGATCCGCGATGCGGCGATCCTCGAGCTGTTCTATTCGTCGGGGCTGCGGCTCGCCGAGCTGACCGGCCTCGACGTCGGCGACGTCGATTTCGACGATCGCGTCGTGCGCGTCGTCGGCAAGGGCTCGAAGGCGCGGGTCGTGCCGGTCGGGCGAGTCGCGATCCAAGCGCTGAGGCGTTGGCTGCGCGTGCGCGGCGAGCATGCGTCGGCCGACGAGCCGGCGCTCTTCGTCGGCCGCCGCGGCCGGCGGCTGTCGCCGCGCTCCGTGCAGGCGCGGGTCGAGGCGTGGGCGCGGCGGCACGGCACGCCGGTCCGCGTGCATCCGCACATGCTGCGGCATTCGTTCGCGTCGCACCTGCTCGAGTCGAGCGGCGACCTGCGCGCCGTGCAGGAGCTGCTGGGCCACTCGAGCCTGTCGACGACGCAGGTCTACACGCATCTTGATTTTCAGCACCTGGCCCACATCTACGATCGAGCACATCCGCGCGCCCGGCGGCGCTGACGGGCTCGTGCGTCACGGAGCGAGCGCGGCCCGAAGGCCCGAACGCCCCGCGCTCGCATTGTCGACGCCGGAGCCCGGCGCTGCGCCGCGCGGCTTTCCCCGCTGAACCGAGAGGGACGATGAGCGAATTCCACGGCACGACGATTCTTTGCGTTCGCCGCGACGGCCGCGTCGCGATCGGCGGCGACGGCCAGGTCACGATGGGCGACAAGATCATGAAGGGCAACGCGCGCAAGGTCAGGCGCCTGCGCGACGGGCGTGTGCTCGCGGGTTTCGCCGGCGGGACGGCGGATGCGTTCACGCTGTTCGAGCTGTTCGAGAAGAAGCTCGAGCAGTATGGCAACCTGACGCGCGGCGCGATCGAGCTCGCGAAGGACTGGCGCACCGATCGGATGCTGCGCCGCCTCGAGGCCCTGCTATGCGTCGCGGATGCGTCGCACACGCTGCTGATCTCCGGCACCGGCGACGTGATCGAGCCCGAGCACGACCTGATCGCGATCGGATCGGGCGGCGCGTACGCACAGGCGGCCGCGCTCGCGCTCATGCAGAATACCGAGCTCGGGGCGCGGGAGATCGTCGAGAAGGCGATGGCGATCGCCGCCGACATCTGCATCTATACGAACGCCCAGATCACGATCGAAGAGCTTTAGAGGCAGGAAGCCCATGTCGATGACGCCGCGCGAGATCGTCCAGGAGCTCGACAAGCACATCATCGGACAGCAGGAGGCGAAGCGGGCCGTCGCGATCGCGCTTCGCAACCGCTGGCGCCGCGCGCAGGTCCCCGAGCCGCTGCGCAGCGAGATCACACCGAAGAACATTCTGATGATCGGGCCGACCGGGGTCGGCAAGACCGAGATCGCGCGCCGGCTCGCGAAGCTCGCGAACGCGCCGTTCATCAAGGTCGAGGCGACGAAGTTCA
>CAYMAF010000292.1:0-3365 GCA_964388365.1 uncultured Gammaproteobacteria bacterium
AGGACATGCGTGTCGCGCTCAAGGTGCCGCACGAGAACGGCATGAGCGACTACTTTCTCGTCGACTTCAAGCGCGAGGTTCGTCTTGCGCCGCGGCTCGAGCATCCGAATATCATGCCGATCCGCGATGCATCCTATATCGACGGCCGCTTCGTGATCTCGATGCCGCTCGGCGAGCTCTCGCTCGCGGAACGGATGCGCCGGCGCATCTCGACGGAGACGGCCCTGCACCTGACCGAGCAGGCCCTGGCCGCCGTCGCGCATGCCCACAGCTGCAACGTCATACACTGTGACATCAAGCCGGATAATTTCATTCTCTTTCCCGATAATCAGCTCCGTTTGACGGATTTCGGGTTCTCGAAGGTGGCCCAGCATACGCTGAAAGCGTCGGGATCCGGCACGGTCGGCTACATCGCACCGGAGCAGGCCGTGGGCCGGCCGATGTTCCAGTCGGACGTGTTCTCGCTCGGGCTCGTGATCTACGAGCTGTTCTCCGGGCATCTGATCGAGTGGCCGTACACGTGGCCGCCCGAGGGCATCAAGCGCGTCCGCGCGAAGCTGAAGCCGAAGCTCGTCGAGTGGCTGCGCCGCGCGGTCGCCGTCCGTCCGGAAGACCGCTACAAGAACGCGGTCGTGATGTACAACGAGTTCAAGCGCATCCGCAACGGCGCGGTGAAGCGCAAGCGCGCGTCGCGCAAGTCGAACGGCGCCGAGGATCCGGCGCTGTGGCAGAAGGTCCTGTTCCGTCAGTTCCAGCGCAAGTACCGCTCCGTTCTCGAGACGCGATACGAATGCCGTTACTGCTCGGGACCGGTTTCCGAGCCGATGGTCGCGTGCCCTTGGTGCGGCGCGGAGAAGCCGCTCGACTCCAAGTTCGAGACGACGTATCCGGCGACCTGCCCGCGCTGCCACAAGGGATCGAAGCTCGACTGGCATTATTGCGCGTGGTGCTACGGCTCGGGGTTCGAGGTCGAGACGAATCGCGCCTACTCGGACCGCCGGTATACGCACCAGTGCGAGAACGCCGCTTGTCGCGGGCCGTTGATGCCTTTCATGCGCTATTGCCCGTGGTGCCGCTCGAAGGTGAAGCGCGCCTGGCCGCTTCCGGGATCGAGAACGCGCTGCCCGTCCTGTCACTGGGGCGTCGACACCGACTTCTGGCACCACTGCCCTTGGTGCATGAAAGCGTTGACCCGATGATCGCGCCCGATGAGCGCGTCCTGCTGTTCACGGGCGCTTCCGATCGAGTCGAGGTGGACCGCGAGTTCCCGCAGGGCCTCGTCTCGCTGCGCAGCATACGCTCCCCGGAGAAGGACACGCCGAACGAGGACGCGGCCGCGATCATCTGGCTGTCGGACGACTCGCTCGTGCTCGCCGTCGCCGATGGCGTAGGCGGCACCCCGGCGGGGCGCGAGGCGTCGAATCTCACGGTCTCGACGCTGTCGAGCACGCTGATCCGGCGTGCGGACGAGTCGGCGAGCTTGCGGCCGGCGATCCTCGACGCGATCGAGGAAGCGAACCGCGCCGTGATCGATCTCGCGCGCGGCGCGGCGACGACGCTCGTCGTCGCCGAGATCGTCGCGCGGCGCCTGCGCAGCTATCACGTCGGCGATTCGGAGCTGATCGCGGTCGGTCAGCGCGGACGGGTCAAGCGGCGGGTCGTGCCGCACTCGCCGACCGGGTTCGCGGTCGAGGCCGGGCTGATGGACGAGGACGAGGCGGTCCAGCATGCCGAGCGGCACGTGCTGTTCAACGTGCTCGGCACCGAGGACATGCGCGTCGAGATCGGCGGCTCGGTCAAGCTCGCGACGTACGATACCGTGCTGCTCGCGAGCGACGGTTTGCTCGACAACCTGTTCGCCGACGAGATCGTCGATATCATCCGGGTCGGTCCGATCGGCGCGGCCGCGGATCGTCTCGTCGAGAAGGCGCTCCGGCGGATGCGGTCGAACGGCACGGCTCAGCCGAGCAAGCCGGACGACCTGACGATCATTCTGTTCCGCCCGTATCGGCCGCGGGCGCAGCGCTCCGCCGGCACGCACGACGCGGCCGCGCCGCCGGCGTGACCGCGCCCGGTCAGAGCGCCTCGACGACGAACGAAGGCTCGGGGGCGGCCGTCCCGTTCGCCGCAGTCTCGAGCTCGCGCTCGTACGCGGCGGCGAGCTCCTCGACGAACGTCATCGGCAGCTCGCCCGGCGGGTGGTGGGCGACGACGTCGTAGACGTCCTTGTAGAGATCCCAGTACTTCAACTTATTCGCGGCGCCGAGCAGCCGGCTGTAGCGGCCGGCGCCGTATCTCTGCTCGAGCTCGTCCGGATCGAGCCGCGCGATGTACATGTCGAGCGCGTGCCGCAGCGCCTTCATGAAGATCTGCTGATGCAGCTTCAAGCCGCTGAACGCGTCGCGCACGGCTTCGACGGCCGTCTGCGGCGTCGAGTTACGGGCGAGCAGCAGGGTGAGCAGCTTCTCGTCGACGCCGGCGCCGGAACGGAGCGGGTTCCCGCTCTGCTCGCCGCCGTCGGATGCTACGCCGATCAGGCTCCGCTGCTGTGCGCAAACGGACAGCCCTTCGGAGACTCCGGTGACCATTTCGCGCATGACCTGGCCGATACGGTGCAGCAGCGCATGGGCGTCGTGCGGACCCATGCGCTGCGGGTCGATTCCCGCGCCGCGGAAGAATGCATCGAGCGGCGCGCTGTCCCGCGGGGCCGCCGCGGCTCCGCCGCCTGGGCGCGCCGCCGGTTTCGCCGCGGGGGGCGCGCTCGCGCGCGGTGGCGCGGCAGCCGGTCCGGAGCCTCCGGGCCCGGCCGCGGTCGGCGCCGGCGCGGTGCGGCCTTCGAGGATTCCCGACGGTGCGCGCGGGGATGCGCTCTGGGGAGCCCGTTGCGCGGTATTCGGGGCGGCCCGGTGATGCGTCGGCTGCGGCGGCGGCGCGGACCGCGCCGGAGTCTGTGTCGGCGCGGGCGCCGCTGCGGCGCGCGCCGCCGGGCCGCTCGATCTCGCCGGCGAGCCAGTCGGCTTCGTCCGGTCGGCCGGCGCCGCCGCCGCAACGCTCGCGGCCGTTGCCGGCGCTTGCGGCCGCGGCTCGGGCGCCGGGTTGTGCACGCGGCTCGGCGGGGGCATGTCCGGCGGGTCTGTCTCGAGCTCGAGCTCGAAGACCGAATCGCCGCGCGAGTCGCCGTCCCGCTTTTTCGGCGGGGTCAGCGTATTCAGCTCGTCGTCGGTCAGCATCATCTCGATGCCGACGCCGGTCATCTCGTAGGCATCGACGAGCTCGGAGGTCGGCTCCGACGGCGCCTCGACGCGCTGCGCGAGCGGCACCGGCTCGACGTGATGCTGGTCGATCAGCCGCTCGATCGTGTCGTC
>CAYMAF010000293.1:0-3353 GCA_964388365.1 uncultured Gammaproteobacteria bacterium
TCGACGCTGCTCAACATCGTCGGCCTGATCGATACGCCGACGAGCGGGCGCTACTGGTTCGCCGATCGCGAGGTCTCGGGCTTCTCGGAGAACCGCCTCGCCGAGCTGCGCAAAGGCAACGTCGGCTTCATTTTCCAGAGCTTCAACCTGATCGACGAGCTCGACGTCTACGAGAACGTCGAGCTGCCGCTGCTCTACCAGCGTGTGCCGCGCGAGCAGCGGCGCAATCTCGTGCGGGAAGCCCTCGAGCTCGTCGGTCTTTCCGCGCGCGCGAAGCACAAGCCCGACCAGCTGTCGGGAGGACAGCAGCAGCGCGTCGCGGTCGCGCGCGCGGTCGTCGGCGATCCGAAGCTGATTCTCGCCGACGAGCCCACCGGCAACCTCGATTCGAAGAACGGCGAGGAAGTCATGTCGATGCTCGAGATCCTGAACGACCAGGGGGCGACGATCCTGATGGTCACCCACTCGCCGAGCCACGCGGCGCGCGCGCACCGGATCGTGAACCTCCTCGACGGGCGTATCGTCCCGCCGGAAACGCTCGAGATCTGATCGACACGGCTCTGCCGGGCGCGACCGCAGCGACGGACGCACGCGAGGAACGAACGAGATCCACATGCTTCGCCATGACGCCGTCACCGCCTTTCGTCGTCTGCTGAGACGGCCGGCCTACTCCGCGATCAACGTCGCGGGCCTGTCGATCGGGCTCTCCGCGTGCCTGCTGATCGCGCTGCACGTTCACGACGAACGCTCGTACGACCGCTTCCACGCGAACGCGGAGCGGACCTACCGCGTGCTGCGCGAGTTCGACACCGCCAGCCTCCGCGCGGCGATCGAAACGACGCCGAGCGCGCTCGCCGCGGCCCTCGACGGCGTGCCGGGCGTCGAGAAGGCCGTGCGCGTCCTTGCCGTCGACGGAGCGCGCGTGCGCCGCGACGCGACCGAGATCGTCGAGCCCGGGCTCGTTCTCGCCGACGACGGCTTCTTCGACGTCTTCTCGTTCGACGTCGTGCGCGGCGAGGCGCGGCTCGACCGGCCCGGAACGCTGCTGCTGACGCGCGACGCGGCGGCGCGGTACTTTCCCGCCGGGGCCGATCCGCTCGGAAGCGTGCTCGAGGTCGAAGGCATCGACATGGAAGTCACGGGACTTCTCGCCGACGTGCCGACGACGTCGCATCTTCGATTCGACTTCGTGGCGTCGATGCCCGACGAAGCGTCGCCTCGGGACGGCCGCGAGTGGAGCATCAACAACTTCACGACCTACGTGTTGCTCGAGACCGGAGCGGACGCGGATCGCGTCGCCGCCGAGATCGCACGCGCGATCGACGCGAGCAACACGGCGCCGAGCGCGGACGGCAACAATTTCGTTCCGCACCTGCAGCCGCTGACCGGGATCCGGTTCGGCACGGGCGTCGCGGTCGACATCGACGCCGCAGGCAGCGCGCTCTACGCGGCGCTCTTCGCGGCGCTCGCCGCGCTCATCCTGCTCGCCGCGTGCGTGAACTTCACGAACCTCGCGACGGCGCGTGCGTCCGAGCGCGCGCGCGAGATCGGCGTCCGCAAGTCGCTCGGCGCCGCACGCCGCCGGCTCGCCGTCGAGTTTCTCGCGGAATCCCTGCTCGCGAGCGCGCTGTCGCTCGGGCCCGCGCTCGTTCTGTGCCGGCTGGCCTTACCGTGCTTCAATGCGCTTGCGGGAAAATCCCTGTCCCTCGCGCCGCTCGCATCGGCACCGGGCGCGCTCGCGCTCGCCGCCCTCGTCGCGCTCGTCGGCTTCGTCGCGGGCCTGTATCCCGCGCTCGTGATGAGCGGCTTTCCGATCGCGAACGTGCTCAAGGGGGGGCCGATTCGCACGCCCGCGGGCGGCAAACGTTTCCGCAGAGCGCTCGTCGTGTTCCAGCTGGCGGTCTCGATCGCGCTGATCGCCGCGACCGCCGTCGTGCTCGAGCAGTTTCGCTACCTCCGCGGGGCCGGCCTCGGTTTCGAGCCGCAAGACGTGCTCGTCGTCCGGCAGCTCGACCATCTCGACGAGCGTGCCGACGTGTTCCGGCAGGAAGTCGCACGGCTGCCGAGCGTGCGAGGCACCACCGCCGCATTCTCGCTGCCGGGCACGCTTTTCCTGAATTCGATCTGGCGCCCGAGCACGCCCGGAGCGGCGCAGCAGAACCTGAACTACTCCCTCGTCGATCCGGGGTACGTCGAGACTCTCGGGATCGAGCTCGCCGCCGGCCGCGCACCGTCACCGCTCCTCGCCGACGACGCGAAAGCCGTGCTGCTGAACGAAAGCGCGGCGCGGCGATTCGGCTGGTCGCCGGCCGACGCGATCGGTCGAGCGCTCGTCGCCCCGTGGGGCGGCGATCCGCACACCGTCGTCGGCGTCGCGAAAGACTTCAATTATCGATCGCTGCACTCGGCGGTATATCCGGTCGTGCTCGCGATGTCGTCCGGCGTCCCGCCCTATGCGCGGAACGCGGCCCGTTATCTCGCCGTGCGGGTCGCCCCCGACCGACACGCGGCGACGGCCGAAGAGATCGAGGCGTTGTGGCAGCGTTTCTCGAATCTGCCGTTTCAGTTCTCGTGGCTCGAGGACGACCTCGACGCGCAGTACGGGGCGGAGCAGCGCCTCGCCGGCATCTTCGCGGCCTTCGCCGGCGTCGCGGTCGCGATCGCGTGCCTCGGGCTGCTCGGCCTTGCGGCCTTCGACGCGGATCGCCGCAGCAAGGAGATCGGCGTGCGTAAGGTTCTCGGCGCGACCAGGCGCGGCGTCGTGGCGCTCGTCACGCGGGAGCACCTGGTCCACGTCGCGATCGCGTTCGGCCTGTCGACGCCCGTCGCCTATTGGGCGATGCGCCGATGGCTCGACGGCTTCGCGTACCGCGTCGAGCTCGGCGCCGCGCCATTCGTCATCGCCGGAGCGCTCGGCACGGCCGCGACCCTGCTCGCCGTCTGCACGCAGGTGCTGCGCGCGTCCGCGGCCCACCCCGCCGACTCGCTACGCCACGAATGATGATCGCGCACTATCTGCTCATCGCGGTGCGACAGCTGGGCCGCCATCGCTTCGGCCCGCTGTCGTCCTCAGGCACGAGTGACGGTATAGTCTCGGGAGCACGTCGCCGGCAGCGGCGGATCGAGAAGGGGAGAACAAGACCAATGTGCGACGAACACTACGTAGAAGACCTCGAGCGGTACCTGAATAAAGCCAACGTCACGCGCCGCAAGTTCGGCGCGCTATCGGCGAGCGTCGGGCTGTCTATGCTGCTGCCGCCCGTCGCGAACGCGCAGGCCGTCACCGAGTCCGACGTCGAGATCGAAACGCCGGACGGCGTTTGCGACGCTTATTTCGTGCATCCGTCGAGCGG
>CAYMAF010000294.1:0-3348 GCA_964388365.1 uncultured Gammaproteobacteria bacterium
CTGAACCGCGCCGGCACGCCGCTGATCGAGATCGTCTCCGAGCCCGATATGCGCTCCGCAGCCGAAGCCGGCGCGTACATGCGGAAGATCCACACGCTCGTCCGCTATCTCGGCATTTCCGACGGCAACATGCAGGAAGGATCGTTCCGCTGCGACGCGAACGTCTCGGTGAGGCGCCGCGGCGAAACCGAGCTCGGCACGCGGACCGAGATCAAGAATCTGAACTCCTTCCGTTTCGTCGAGAAGGCGATCGAGGTCGAGGCGGAGCGGCAGATCGACGTCCTCGAGAGCGGCGGACGGGTCGTGCAGGAAACCCGGCTCTACGATCCGGACCGCAACGAGACGCGGCCGATGCGCACGAAGGAGGAAGCGAACGACTACCGCTACTTCCCGGATCCGGATCTGCTCCCGCTCGTCGTCGAGGACGCGCTCGTCGAGGAAATCTATGCGACGCTGCCGGAGCTGCCGGACGCGAAGCGCGAGCGTTTCATGGGCGAGTACGATCTGCCCGCGTACGACGCGTCGATTCTCACCGGTGAGCGCCCGCTCGCCGACTACTTCGAAGCCGTCGTCGCAGCAACGAAGGCGCGGCCGAAGGCGGCTGCGAACTGGGTGCTCGGCGAGCTGATGGGCGCGCTGAACAAGAGCGGGCTCGAGATCGGCGAGTCGAAGGTCGGCCCCGATCAGCTCGCGGCGCTTCTCGACCGCATCGAGGACGGCACGATCTCCGGCAAGATCGCGAAGGAAGTCTTCGAGACGCTCTGGAACGAGGGCGGCACGGTCGCCGGGATCATCGAGAGCCGCGGGCTCACGCAGATCACGGACCGCGCGGCGATCGAGGCGCTCGTCGATACCGTCGTCGACGCGTTCCCCGAGCAGGTCGAGCAGTACCGCGGCGGCAAGACGCAGGTGCTCGGCTTCCTCGTCGGGCAGGTCATGAAGGTATCGCGGGGCAAGGCGAACCCGCAGCAGGTCAATGAGGTGCTTCGCGCGCGGCTCGACGCGGCCGATTGAGCCGCCCGCGGAGCGCCGGCCGAGGATCCGGCAAGGGGCATTCGACGTGAACGAAGTGCAGAGCTTTTTGCTCGAGGGCTGCGGCATCCGCGGCTCACTCGTGCGGCTCGAGGAAACCTGGCAGCAAGTCGTTGCGCAGCATAACTACCCGTCCGACCTCAGACGCCTGCTCGGCGAAAGCGTCGCGGCGACCGTGCTGCTCGCGAGCAGCCTCAAGTCGCGGCCGCGCGTCTCGATCCAGCTCCAGGGCGAGGGCCCGCTGAAGCTGCTGCTGATCCAGTGCTCGGAGGAGCTGCGTGTGCGGGGCATGGCTCAATGCGAGGATCGCCTGCCCGGCGAAGCGCTGCTCGGCGACGGCCGGCTCGCGGTGAACATCGATACGCGCGGGCCGAACGGCTTTTTCCAAGGCATCGTGCCGCTCGTGAGCCCGCGGATCGACGACTGTCTCGAGGCGTATTTCACGCAGTCGGAGCAGCTGCCGACGCGGCTGATCCTGAAAGGCACGGACCGCCGGATCGCGGGCCTGATGTTGCAGGCCCTGCCCGGCGTCACCCGCGAGACCGAGGCGTTCCGCGACGCGGCCCTGCTCGCGAAGACGGTCTCGACCTCGGAGCTGACGGATAGCGCGGCCGAGACGCTGCTGCCGAAGCTCTTCAGCGGCTACGACATCCGCCTGTTCGACGCGCATCCGGTGCTGCACGACTGCCGCTGCACGCCAGCGCATCTCGCGGGCATCGTGCGCCTGCTCGGCGAAGAGGAGCTCGAAGGCCTGCTCGGCGATCCGGGCTGGGTCGAGCTCACGTGCGAGTTCTGCAACCGCGCGTTCCGCTACGACGAGGCCGATATCGTCGCGATCCTGCGCGGCGAGACGCCGGAGCTGCTGCTGCACTGATCGCGCGCGCGTCGGCGTCGTCGCGCCTTGCTGGCTGACGCCGTCGCTCGGCCGTTCGTCGCGACGTTCGGCTCTGGGGCCGTTCGTCGTGAACGGTTGGTGTACGGTGGTGGGCGGGCTTGGCACCATCGGCCTTGGCGGGAGCGTGCGCGCCAGGGACGGCGCGCCCGCAGCGCACATGGATGTGTTCATCGCGGTCCCGCGAAGGTCGATAGCGTCAAGCCCGCCCCGCCACCGTACGCCAACCGTTCACGACGAACGGCGACGTCGGCGCACGCAGCCTCCCTTCACGGCGCTCCCGCGAAGACCGATCGCATCGAAAGCCCGCTCGCCCCGACGCCGCCGGGTAGCTCACCGACGCACGGCGCCAAGCACCACGTAGCGCGGCCGGCTCTCGAGATCACGCCCGGCGTCGAGCACGTCGAACCCCGCGCGCTCCGCGAGCGCGGCGACCGCAGCCTGTTGCTCGTGGCCGTGCTCGATGATCAGCACGCCGTCGGCCTCGAGATGCGCCGGCGCGCCGTCGAGCACGCGGCGGATCGCGTCGAGCCCGTCCGGGCCGCCGTCGAGCGCCGCGCGCGGCTCGAAGCCGAGGCCTTCGAAATGCGGATCGCCGCTCTCGAGATACGGCGGATTGCAGACGATCGCGCGAAACGTCCGCCCGCGGAGCGCCTCGAACCAATTCGATTGCCGCCACTCGACGGCCAGACCCAGCCGCTCGCCGTTCGCACGCGCGACCTCGAGCGCTTCGCGGCTCGCATCGACGCCGACGACGCTCGCATCGCGGCGCTCGTGCTTGATCGCGAGCGCGATCGCACCGCTGCCGGTGCCGAGATCGAGCACGCTCGGCGCGGCGATGCTCGTAAGCCGCGCGAGCGCCGCGTCGACGACGTGCTCGGTCTCCGGCCGAGGCACGAGGACCGCCGGGCTCACTGCGAGCGCGAGCGAGTAGAACTCCTTCTCGCCGACGAGATACGCGAGCGGCTCGCCCGCGGCCCGGCGCTCGACCAGCACGTCGAGGCGCCGCGTCCGGTCCGCGTCGAGCTCGCGCTCCGGGAACGCGATCACCGCGCTCCGCGACGCGCCGGCCGCGTGCGCGACGAGCAGCTCCGCGTCGAGCCGCGGCGTCTCGCTGACGGACGCGAGCCGCGCGGCCGCAAGCCGCACGAGCTCGCCTTGGGCCATCCCCGGCCCGGCCGGCGACGGCTCGAAGCCGCTCATGCGGCGCCGTCCCCTCCGAGCGAGCGCAGCTGATCCGCGCGGTACTCGCTCGCGAGCGGATCGATGACCTCGTCGAGCTCGCCTTCGAGGATCCGGTCGAGCTTGTGCACCGTGAGGTTGATGCGGTGATCGGTCACGCGGCCCTGCGGGAAGTTGTACGTGCGGATCCGCTCCGAGCGATCGCCCGTGCCGACGAGGCTCTTGCGACGCGCGGCCGTCTC